>NZ_CP084954.1 GCF_022788655.1 Sulfitobacter indolifex
GTGACTAACACTGTACACATCAATACACGGATCCGCCTTAATGCGGAAACGCTTTCCGAAGCGTTGGAAAGTCATATGCTAAAGGTGTTTGCACCTGACGCGCGCAAGGAACTTCGCCGCTTTTCTGCAGGAGAAGCTGCTGAATTGCTTGGCATTTCCACAAGTTTCCTCCGCAAGCTACATTTTGACGATAAGATCGTTGAGGTCCAAACCAGCCCCGGTGGGCGGCGCCATTATAGCGCCGAGGATCTGCTGAACATCCGTCGGACGTTGGAGGGGACGGCGAAATCACGCGGCGCCTATCAACGCGGCCGCCGTGATGGGGATAAGCTGCAAGTATTGTCCTTTTTGAACTTCAAAGGTGGCAGCGGTAAAACAACAAGTGCAATCCATGCCGCCCAGCGTTTGGCCCTAAAAGGCTACCGTGTCCTCTGCGTTGATATCGATCCTCAAGCGTCTCTAACAACGCTATTTGGCTATCGTCCTGAGTACGATTTCTTGAACTCGGGCACTATCTATGACGCGATTCAGTATGATGATCCCGTTCCCTTGGCCGATGTCATCCAGAAAACCTATTTCACTGGTATCGATCTTGCCCCCGGCGGTTTGATGCTTCAGGAATTTGAGCACGAGACCCCTCAAGCCTTGTTAAACAACACGCAGCCGGCGTTTTTCGCACGGCTGGCCACATCTCTGCAGGACGTAGAGCAGGACTATGATGCGGTTATCTTCGATTGTCCGCCGCAACTGGGGTATCTGACCATGTCAGCGCTCTGCGCCTCGACTGGTGTGCTGATCACGGTCGTGCCGAATATGCTCGATGTCGCCTCAATGTCGCAGTTCTTGCAGATGAGCGCTGACTTGTTGGATGTAGTCTCTAATGCAGGGGCGAGCATGGAATTTGACTTCCTGCGTTTCCTGATCAACCGCTACGAGCCCAATGATGGACCTCAGCAACAGGTTCTATCCTTCCTGCGTCAGCTGTTCGACGAAGAAGTTATGGTGGCACCAATGCTGAAATCCACCGCAATTTCTGATGCCGGCCTCACCCATCAAACTATTTATGAGGTCGACAGGTCGCAGTTCCATCGAACGACGTATGACCGGGCGGTAGACTCGCTCAATCTTGTAAATGATGAGATCGAAACCATGATCCAGAAAGCATGGGGGCGTTGATGGCACGCAAAGGAATTTTATCTTCGGACCATGATACTTCGCACAAGGTAGAGAGCAGCTCTAAAGCCTCAGCATTAGAGCCTGTTAAGCCCAAACCCAAGGCGAGCCTAATGCCTCGTGGGGCCGTTGGCGCACTACAGTCATCGCTAAATCGGATGCAAGAGAATGCCGTTCAGGAGTTGGACGGTGCATTGATTGACATGGCCGGGGTCGAAGACCGTTTAGGGACTGATACACAGGCCCAAAAGCAACTTCAGGACAGCTTGAAGACCTATGGTCAACAGGTGCCGGTACTCGTCCGGCCCCATCCTAAATCCCCGGGTCGTTTTGAGATTGTTTACGGGCGTCGGCGGCTCCAAGCGTTGAAGTCGCTCGGGATGCCTGTAAAGGCGATGGTCCGGCAACTTGACGATCACGCGTTGGTTATGGCGCAAGGTCAAGAGAATACCGCGCGCCAGGACCTGTCGTTCATCGAAAAAGCCAGCTTTGCTGCACAACTTGATACGGGCGGGCATGATCGGCAGACAATTGCTGACGCACTTTCGATTGATCTGCCAATGGTCAGTCGAATGCTCAAGGTTGGCCATGCCTTTGACCTGCCCTTTTTGCGGCAAGTAGGCTCCGCGCCCTCAATCGGCCGTGATCGTTGGATGGCACTGGTTAAACTCTTTGAGATGCCTGGCGCCAAAGCGCGTGCCGAGGGCCGGATGGCGCACAGCGATTGGGATGGGCTGACTTCGGACGAGCGGTTCGAGGCTATCTATAAGCAATCCTCTGCGCAGCCCGCAAAGGCAGCAGCATCCCCTGCCCCCTCGGCCAAGCCGCGGACGTTGCGGAGCCGCGAAGGAAAAGCAGTGGCCGACATTCGCAGTGGCAAACGGGGCGTCACTGTCACCGTGCCCGCACGCGCGGCTGAAGGGTTCGATACTTGGCTCGATGCACATGCAGAAGAGCTTTTGCAAGAGATTCACGACCGCTGGCAAAAGACCCGCGCGTGAGATTTGAGGAAGCAGCAACAGGAGGCACATCAGGACCACAAAAGAAAAGCCCCCCAGGATAAATCCCGGAAGGCCCTTCTCAAACTTTGCACCTTCGAGATAGCCCCAAAGATTTATCGATGTCAACTCTACCCGGTGGGATAGGGCAGGTATTTTGTTGTCTTTCGTGAATTTACATGGAAAACACGTTCCGAACTGCGTTCGGGCGGCCGAAATCGGCTACCCAGGTGTCATGCGAGGGGCCGGATAAATGGGCCTTGCTCGACCGGCTGACAACGGCAGCAGATAGCTTTGAGCTGTCGCACCGCACCCTCACCGTATTAAAGGCCCTGCTTAGCTTTGTGCCAAGCCGCCACATCCCTGATGGCGCGGCGGGTATCGTCTTTGCGTCCAATGCACGGCTCTCAGAGAGACTGCACGGGATGCCCGAGAGCACGTTAAGACGGCATCTTGCTGAGTTGGTGAGACTTGGCCTGATCGGACGCCACGACAGTCCAAACCGCAAACGTTTTGCGCGTAACCGAGGGGGAGCGATTGCGCTGGCCTTTGGCTTCGACCTCGCCCCGCTGGTCGTCCAAGCCGAAATGATCGAGACTGCGGCACAGCAAGCGGAAGCGCAGCATGAACGCATTCAAGCTCTGCGCGATAGAATTCTGGTTTTAAGGCATGCGCTGATCGGTCAGGGCGGCGCAGATGCTTTGGCGGATGACGTGGGCCGGCTGCTGCGGCGCAAACCTGATGAAGCCGCTCTTAAGTCAATGGAACGTATCTTGCATGAAGCGCTCGATCAGGCAGCAGAGGATGAGATCGAAACCCCGTGTGTATCGACCCTCCCTGCCCTTGATACAGACCAACTGAGCGCCAGTGACAGGCAAAATGAGCGGCACAAACAGGATTCAAATAAATACTATTTTGACTCTGAAAAGAGCGATCAAGCGATGGCAGTACAATCAGAGACGGCTGGCAATAATAGTGCGCAAAGCCCAGAACAAAAAAAGGGGGTCACACTGGCAGAAATTGTGACAGCCTGCACAGAAGTTCGCAGTTTCTTCCCTCAGGCTTTGAGAAGCTGGGATGACCTTGTACGTGTCGGAGACCAGATCGCGCCCATGCTGGGGATTGACCTGCCCGTCTTGAATGAGGCAAAACGAGATATGGGTGCAGAGAGCGCTGCTATCACGGTACTTTGTCTGCTAGAGAAAGCTGCGACAATTCGAAGCCCGGGCGCTTACCTCCGCCGGCTGACACAAATGGCCCGAGATGGCGCATTTTCACTTAATCCTATGCTTTCAGCATTGACCAACCGTCGTAATTGTCAGCTGACAATCTGAAAAATAGTTGTTTTACAGTGGTTTAGGGTTATTTGTGGCTGGCAACATGGGTTTTTGAGCTTCTAATTCGCTATCATTGCCGGCGGAGCCGCTCCCACCCTTCACTCGTGGGCGACCAGCGGGTAGATTGGCAGAAGTTTTTCGGGATAGCCCATGACCTCCGTTCGCCTGCGCCTACTGATCCTCGCTTTGACACCCCTCATCGTGTTGATGCCGTTATTGCTGATCTTGGGCATGTCGCGCTGGACGGCGGATTACGACAAAGTGCTCATCGCGAATGTCGAAAGCGAATTGAAAATCGCGAACCAATATCTTTCTCGGTTACTGGCACAAACGGGCGATGAGCTGGACGCCGTCGCGGGTTCTGTCGAATTCAGTCATTGGCTGGGACGGCCCGGCACCGAGCTGGCTACGTTCTTTGACAGCACGCGAAAGCAGTTGGACTTGGACTTCTTAACATTCCTCCCGATTGAGGCGGCTATAGAGGCCGGTGAGGACTGGCCCGTGATAGCGCGCGCCTCGCGGGGCAGCAGCAGCGTAGAGATTGACGTTTTCAGCAATGCACGGCTGGCAACTTTCAATGACGCTTTGCCTGTGCGCACCCAGGTGCCTCTCGTAGATACACCTGCAGCTGTCCCTACAGACCGCAAGATCGAGGACCGGGGAATGGTGGTGCATGCGGCAAGTCCGGTGAACCTTAATGGCACGCGAGGTGTGCTGGTCGGGGGGATGCTGCTGAACCGGAACCTTGATTTCATCGATACCATCAACGATCTCGTTTACCTCAATGCCGCGACCGGAGGGGATCGACAGGGCACCGCGACACTCTTTCTGGATGACCTGCGAATTTCGACGAATGTGCGCTTGTTTGAAGATATTCGCGCCCTTGGCACCCGCGTTTCGGCTGAGGTCAGAAAGGCCGTATTGATTGACGGTCGCACCTGGCTCGACCGGGCCTTTGTGGTGAACGATTGGTATATCTCGGCCTACCAACCGATCACTGATAGTTTTGGAGAGCGGGTAGGGATGCTGTATGTAGGCTTCCTCGAAGCACCTTTCGCAGAGGCCAAACGCGCGGCATTCTGGTGGATGCTCGCGGCCTTCTTTGCAGTATTGGCGTTGTCTGCCCCGGTGTTCCTTTGGCTGGCACGTGGTATCTTTTCGCCGCTTGAACGGATGACAAAAGTGATGCACCGCGTCGGCAAGGGTGAACTGTCAGCGCGGATTGGGCGGGTGCCCGCACGGGATGAGATTGGTGCCGTGGCACAGCATCTGGACTGGCTGTTGGAGCAGGTGCAGGAACGCGATCGGCAGTTGCGCAGTTGGAACGACGCATTGAACCAGCGTGTCGACCAACGCACTGCCGAGCTTCGTGAGGCTAATGAAAAACTGGAGCAGACTTTCCGTCAATTGGTTATGAGTGAAAAGCTCGCCTCAATCGGCGAAATTACCGCCGGGGTCGCGCATGAGATTAACAACCCGGTCGCGGTCATCATGGGCAACGTTGATGTCATCCGGCAAACCTTGGGCGAGAATGCCGAGCCCGTGGCGACTGAACTGGCCCTAATCGACAGGCAGGTGTCCCGGATCGAAGTGATCGTCGGCAAATTACTCAAGTTCGCAGCGCCATCGGAATTCTCCGACTGTGAACATAATATCGCGCTGCGCCCCTTGGTGCAGGACTGTCTTGTCCTCGTCGATCACCTCATCAGCCGAGGCGGGGTCGAGGTGCATTGCACGTTTGAGGAGGTGCCGCCGGTTCGTGCGGACTCAGGCGAAGTGCAACAGGTTGTGGTCAACCTCGTGGTCAATGCCGTGCAGGCAATGCAGGGGGCAGGGCGGTTGGACCTGCATCTGGCAGAGGCCGAGCGGGACGGAGTGGCGGGGGTGGCGCTTTCAGTTAGTGACAGCGGGCCGGGCGTTCCAGACGATTTGCTTGGCTCCCTTTTCGATCCCTTCTTTACCACCAAACCGGGGGAGGGGACGGGACTTGGCCTGTCGATCTCGCAGACGCTCATTCAACGCGCCGGGGGCATCATCACCGTGCGCAATCGGGCAGAGGGGGGCGCGGCCTTTACCGTTTGGCTGCCGCAGACACCAGAGGACGGGGATGACCCCTAAGCGCCACGTTGCGCTCAGGGGGGGGGCTTTAGGCGGCCTTGCCATCGAAGCCTTCGAGATAGGCAACGAGGATGTCCAACGCCGCCTGTAGATCGCTTTTCGACACCATCTCGGTCACCGTATGGATGTAGCGTGTACCGACCACGATCCCCACAGCCCGTGCGCCTGCGGCAGCTTGCTGGGCTGCAGCGCCATCCTGTCCCCCGGCGGCGAGCATGGTGCGCTGGAAGGGGATGTTGCGCGCTTCTGCGAGTTTCTCAATCTCACTAACAAGACCCACATCGGCGATAAAGCTGCTGTCGCGCACATGCAGGCCAAACCCCTTACCAAGACGCGTGGTCGCCATGTGATCGGGCACGCCGGGTGTGTCGCAGGCCAGCGTGGTGTCGATGCCCAGTCCGATATCAGGCTGCACCTTATAGGCCGCGGTGCGCGCGCCACGCAGGCCGACTTCCTCCTGACAGGTGAATGCCACGTGAATCTCTGCCCCGCGCCCCCTGTCGGCCAGCTTGCGGATCGCTTCGATGCCCAGCCAGCAGGCCACCCGGTTGTCGAGCGCTTTGGAAACGAACTGATCGCCCATCTCAAGGAAGGGCTCATCCATCACCACGAAGTCACCGATTTTCACGATGTCTTTCGCTGCTTCCCCGAGCCCCAGATCGACGAAAAACTCCGACACCTCGGGGATCTTCTTGCGGTCTTCGGGGGAGGAGATGTGAATGGGCTTGCCGCCCGGGTTCATCACGCCCTTCAGATCGCCCTGCTCAGTACAGACCAACACACGGCGCGAGAACAGGTTGCGCGGATCAAAGCCGCCTACAGGCTGAAGGTAAAGAAACCCGTCTTTCGACACATGGCTGACCAGAAAGCCGATCTCATCCATATGGCAAAGCAGCATGATCTTAGGCGCTTTGCCGTCGCCTGCCTTTGCATCACGACGACAAAGGAGGGAGCCCATTGCGTCGGTCTCCACATGGTCAAACAGCCCTTCGATCTCGCGGGTGATCAGATCGCGCACGCGGTGTTCGCGCCCCGGCACGCCGGGGGTTTCGCAAAGGTCTTTCAATAGGTCGATGTTCATGCTGGCCTCATCCTTAATGATTTGGCCGCACTATCGCGCCGCGCCTGCCGAAGTGCAAACAGGCGCGGCGATAGGGCAGGGGGCTTACATCTGGCCGGGCAAGAACAGCACCAGCGCCGGGAAGATCAGCAGCAGGATCAGCCGCAGGATGTCGACCAGCCAGAACGGTGTAACCCCGCGAAAGATTGTACCCGTAGAGACATCGCCCACCACGCCCTTGAGGACAAAGACGTTCAGACCCACGGGCGGTGTGATCAAGCTGATCTCTGTTACCACCACCACGATGATACCGAACCACACCGGGTCGAAGCCGAGGCTGGTGACCAACGGAAAGAAGATTGGCACGGTCAGCAAGAGCATCGACATGCTCTCGAAAATACAGCCGAGCGCGATGTAGATCACGAGGATCAGCCCCATCACTACCCAAGGGCCAAGATCGAGCGCGGTGACAGTTGCCAGCAGCCCTTCGGGCAGGCCCGCAAGGTTGACGAAGTTCGAGAATATCCACGCGCCGATCAGCACCGAGAATAGCGAGGCTGTGGTTAGCGTGGTTTCCTCTAACACCTCGCGCAGCCCGGCCCAGCTGAGCCCGCCCCGCGCCAAAGCAATGAGGAAAGCACCTGCCGCCCCCATCCCCGCCGCTTCGGTCGGCGAGAAGGCCAAATGGATCGGCCAGAAATCAAGCACGCCATAAAGCCCGCCAATCACCAGCGCAAAGAGCGCGAGCACCGACCAAACGTGATTGAGCGCCCGCAACCGCTCGCCCCATGTGGAGCGGGGACCAGCGGGGCCGGCTTCGGGGTTCATGGCGACGGAAAAGCGGACCGCGCAGAGGTAGAGCAGGATGCCAAGTGCGCCGGGCACGATTCCCGCGATGAACAATGCGCCGATCGAGGTCTCAGTCAGCAGCCCATAGATCACAAGGATCACCGACGGCGGGATCAGGATCCCAAGCGTGCCGCCCGCCGCAATGGAGGCGGTCGAAAGACTGTCGGCATAGCCGTATTTGCGCATCTCTGGCATGGCGACCTTGGACATGGTCGCCGCCGTGGCCAGGGACGAGCCACAGATCGCCGCAAAGCCGCCGCAAGCGACGATGGTTGCCATGGCCAAACCGCCCCGGAAATGACCCAGAAAGGCGTTGGACACTTGGTAAAGCTCACGGCTGATGCCGCCTTTGTTGACGAAAAGCCCCATGAGGATGAAGAGCGGGATCACCGAGAGGCCATAGTCTTGGCTGGTGTCGATAATCAGCCGCGACACCATGGAGATTGAGGCGCGGTAGCTGGTTTCATAGACCAGCCCGATCATCCCAACGATGCCCATGGCAAATGCGATCGGCAGGCGCAGTAAGACAAGGACGAAAACGGCGGCAAAGCCGATGGCAGATGCGATCATGTGGCAGGGTCCAAAAGTTGCGGCGCGAAGAGGCGCAAAAGCCCGCGCAGGATCAGCACGACAGCGGTGAGATAGGTCATCACTGCGATGAACATACCGATATAGAATGTCGGAATTTGAAGGTATTCGGTGACGTCGCCATAGCTGAGCGCGCGGTAGGCGAGGTCAACGACCCGCCCCGCCGGAAACCACAGCATCGCGCCGCAGGCGAGTGTGATCAACCCGTCGCGCCAGCGTTGTAGACCCCACTTTTCAAAGGGGTGATCCAACAAGTCAGCGGCGATATGACCTTCGCGGGCAGAAAGCACAGGCAGGGCCGAGAAGACGATCAACGCGATGCCGATCCGGATCAGCTCCGTCGCAGCCTCAATCGGCGCGTTGAAAACCGAGCGCATGATAACGTCGGAAAAAGTCAGCACCATCAGCGCAAAAAGCGCGAGAGAGGCCATCGTCATCGGCAGGGCCGAGAGGGCGGCAGTTAGTCGGATGAAAGTGCGCATAGCGGTTCCCTGGCTGGGGGCCGATTGCTGCTGCATCCGGCCCCTTTGACGGTGGGGGTTACTGGCTCGCGTTGGCCATTTCCTCACGCATCATCTTATAGGCGGCCTGACCATCTACACCTGCCGCGTCGAGTTCGGCGATCACCTTGTCGCGTACCTTGGCGGCCATCTCAGCAAAGCGGGCCTGATCCTCTTCGGAGGCGGTGACGATTTTGTTGTCACCTGCAGCCTCGGTGGCCTCACGCGCGTCTACGTCGCTTTGATCCCAGACGGCACCCATCATGCGGCTCGCGGTTTCGCCAAAGACTTCGCTGTCGAGCTTTTGTTGCACGTCTTCGGGCAGGCCATCAAAGGTCTCTTGGCTCATGATGACCGAGAAGGAACCCCGGTAGAAACCACCGGGCATTTCATAGACGTTCTTGGCCACTTCGTTCAGCTTGAAGCTGATCCGCTCGCCCATGTTCATCGCCACGGCGTCGGCGGCGCCGGAATCGAGCGTCTCGTAAACCTTGGGCGCGGGCACCTGAATGCCAACAAGGCCAAGCTCAGCCCCCACATCCGCCGAAACACCACCGCCAAGGCGCGTCTTCAGGCCTTGCAGGTCATCCAGCGAAGCAACTTCTTTGTTGGAGTGGATTTGGCCCGGACCATGGGTGGTCAGCGCAATCACCTTAACGCCGCGGTGTTCGTCGAGATCTGCAAGCATCGCCTCATGCACGCGCCAATGCGCGACCGAAGCCGCCTCGGCATTGCCCTCATAACCGGGGATTTCCACCAGTTTGGTGCCGACAAAACGACCGGGCGTGTAGCCGTGGAACAGGATCGCGATATCAGCGGCGCCATCCAGCAGCAGGTCCATCTGCGCGGGGGGCGGGGCAAGGCCGTTCTTCAACTCGGTCTCGATTAGCCCATCGCTGGCTTCCGACATCATCTCTGTCAGCTGGGTGAACATGCTGGTGTTGACCGGGTGGCTCGGCGGCAGCCAAGTGGAAATGGTCAGCGTCTCGGCCGCAAAAGCGCCGGTCGCGGTGCAGAGCGCAAGCGCACTGGTCGTGAGAAACTTGGTGAATTTGGTCATTTTGGGCTCCTCCCCATATCGTTCGATATGCCTCGGCGGGGTTCTCCCAAACCCGTGTCGCCAAGTATATGCTTTTTCATATATTCACATTTAGATCACGATTGGAACTGTTTTTTATGGTGGGAGCAAGGGGGTGAAATCAGCCCTGCGGGTCCGCTGAGCCATCCAACGCCGCAAGCAGGGATTTCAGCGCCGGTTTCAATTGCGCCCCCTCATTGCCCTTGAGCATTTCCATCAAAGCAGCCTCATGACGCCGCGCTTGGGGCACCAGTTCAGCGGCCAGCGCGCGGCCTGCATCGGTCAGATAGACCCGCACGCGCCGGCCATCGGCAGGGTCACTGCGGCGGATCAACAGGCCGCGCTCCTCCATCTGAGCGATGATTCGTGTAAGGCGTGATTGCTCGGCCAATGCCTGTCGGGCCAATTGGGTAATCATCGCGCCATCGGTGTCTGAAAGGCAGGCCAACACCCGCCATTCTGGCACGCGCAGCCCGGCTTTGCGTACCTGCGCGTGGAACTGCGCGCTCGCAACATCACTGGCCGCCGCCAAGAGATAGAGCAGGTAGTCAGAAACGAATCCCCCATCCTGCGCTGTTTCTTCGTTGGTGCCTGCGTCGGTTATCTGTTGCGTCACACCTGTTAACCCTTTGATGGAAAGCGGCCCTTTACGCCTCGGCTTATTTAAATGGCGGGCAAACTCGCGCTTTGCAAGAAAACCCTTGACCGAAACTATATGAAAAATCATATTGTTTGTCACGGGAGGACGTCACATGTCGAAATTCAACGCCATTGTGCGCGAGGTCACAGCGCTGACCGATCGCATCAGCGAGTTCCAGATTGGGGCAGCAGACGGCAGCGCGCTGCCGGCGTGGGAGGCGGGTGCGCATGTGCTCTTCGACCTGCCCGACGGCGACACCCGCGCCTATTCCCTAATCGCTTTCGACCCGATCCCCGAAGCCCCAGAATGCTATCGCATCGCCGTCCAGCGTGAGCCTGAGGGCAAGGGCGGCTCGATCCATATGCATGGGCTAAAATCCGGCGCAGAAATCTCCTGCGCCGCCCCAAAGAATGACTTTGCCCTGACGCCGGGCGCGCCTGCGGTGCTGCTGGCGGGGGGGATTGGCATCACGCCAATGATCTCAATGGCGACGACACTCAAGGCCGCCGGTCAGGCGTTCGCCTTTCACTACTCTGGCCGCAGCGCGCCGCTCATGGCCTATCGCGATACTCTGCGCGATACCTTCGGCGATGCCTTGCATCTGCATTGCGACGACGACGACAGCGCGCTGAACCTTGACGCGGTGATTGCCTCTGCGGGCGCCGACGCGCATCTCTATGTCTGTGGCCCCAAGGGGTTGATCGAAGCGGTAAAGGCCAAGGCCGAAGCGGCGGGTATCGCGGCGGACCGCATCCATTTTGAACTCTTCGACGCACCGCAAGAGCAAGCAGGCGACAGCGCCTTTGAGGTCGAGTTGGCCTCAAGCGGGGAGGTCTTCACCATCCCGCCCGGCCAATCCATCATCGACGTGCTGGAAGCGGGCGGCGTCGATGTCATGTACGACTGCCAGCGCGGCGACTGCGGCATCTGCCAATGCGACGTCATCAGCGGCACCCCCGATCACCGCGACGTGGTGCTGTCTGAGGCCGAACGCGCCGCAGGCAACGTCATGCAAATCTGTGTCAGCCGCGCCAATTCACCGCGCCTTGTACTCGACATCTGAGGGAGGAAATCATGGGACGTTACGACAGCCCGGCGGCACTGGCCGCCCTCGTGCAGCCACATCAGGTGCACCGCGATATCTACACCGATCAAGAGGTGTTCCAGCAGGAGATGAAGCATCTCTTCGCCAATGCTTGGGTCTTTGTCGGCCATGAAAGCCAGACGCCGAACAAGGGGGACTACTTCAGCACCCATATCGGCACCCAGCCGGTCATTCAGGTGCGCCATTCGACGGGCGACATCCATGTGCTGCTGAACCGCTGTCCGCATAAGGGCACCAAGATCGTGATTGACCGGCAGGGCAACACCGGCAAGTTCTTCCGCTGCCCCTATCACGCATGGAGCTTCAAGACCGACGGCTGCCTTTTGGCGATCCCGCTCAAGAAGGGCTACCAAGATACCGGGCTAGAAGACACCGACAGCGGCAAGGGCATGCGCAGCGTCGGGGATGTGAAGAACTACCGTGGCTTTATCTTCGCCCGGCTTGCCGAAGAGGGCATCAGCTTCGAAGAGTTCTTCGGCGAGAGCCTGTCGTCACTCGACAATATGGTGGACCGCTCCCCCGCAGGACGGCTCGAAGTCGTCGGCCCGCCGCTGCGCTATATGCATCACTGCAACTGGAAGATGTTGGTCGAAAACCAGACCGATACCTGCCACCCGATGGTGGCCCACGAAAGCTCTGCCGGGACGGCGGTGAAGCTTTACGAAGAGCTCGACTTGCCCGAAGGCGCGCCCAAACCTGCGGCGATGGAGATCATCGCCCCCTTTATGTCCCCTTACGAGTTTTTCGAAGGCATGGGCATCCGAACATGGCCCAACGGCCACGGGCACACGGGCGTAAACCATTCAATCCACTCCGATTATTCCGCCATCCCCGGCTATTTCGAAGCGCTCTGCGAAAGCTATGGAGAGGAAAAAGCCAAGGCGATCTTGGACGAAAACCGCCACAACACGGTCTATTTCCCTAACATCATGATCAAAGGGCCGATCCAGCAACTGCGGGTCTTCATCCCCATCGCGGCGGACCGCACGGTGGTGGAAAGCTATATCTACCGCCTTGTGGACGCGCCGGATGAGCTGACCGCCCGCACCGCGATGTACAACCGCATGATCAACGCGCCCACCTCCATCGTCGGGCACGATGATCTGGAGATGTACGAGCGTGCCCAAGAAGGGTTGATGGTCAACGGGTTGGAATGGGTCAACATCCAGCGGCTGATCGAAGACGACGAAGACTTCGAGACGGAAGCGGTCGAAAACGGCACAACCGAGCGCCAGATGCGCAACCAATTCCATGCGTGGGTCAAATTTATGACCATGGGCCAAACAGCGGAGGCTGCGGAATGAGCGTGACGCGCGAAACCCTGATCGACTTCATCTATGACGAAGTGCGCATGTTGGACGAGGGGCACTATACCGAATGGCTAAACCTCTGGCTGCCGGATGGGCACTACTGGATGCCGCTGGACTATCAACAGACCGATCCGATCAATCAAACCTCGCTGATGTATGAGGATATGTTCATGCTGAAACTACGCGTCGAACGGCTCAACGGCGCGCGGACTTTCAGCCAAAAACCCAAAAGCCGCTGTCATCATGTGATCCAGCGTCCTTTCGTCGATGAAATGGACTTGGAGGCGGGGCGTTTCGTCACGACAACCTTCATGCACTACGTCGAAACGCGACTGGATGAGCAGCAACTGCTCGCTGTCACTGCGCGGCATGAGCTGTCCTTGGTCGACGGCGCACTGCGGATCGCCAACAAACGGGTCGATATCGTCAACTGCGACGCGGCCTTTCGCAACATTCAGTTGCTGCCATGATCGCGCCAGAGATCGAAACGGTTTGCGCAGCCTTTGAAAACACCGCAAAGCGGTATCCCGAACGGGGCTTTTTGAATGTCCTGCCCGAAACGGCAGCGCTCTACGGGATCGCGGCGGGGGAGGTGACCTACGCCGAAGCCGCGCGCGAGGTCGCGGCTCTGCGGGAGAAAATCGCGGCGGCGGGCTACCTACCCGGCCAGCGGGTCATGCTGCTGATGGAGAACCGCCCGGCATTTTTCCTCTGGTGGCTGGCGTTGAACGGCTTGGGCCTGTCGGTGGTGCCGGTGAACCCCGATCTACGCGCGGCGGAGCTCAGCTATATGATCGACCACGCCGAGCCGGTCTTGGCCGTGGCGATCCCGGCACGTGGCGATGATCTGCGCGCGGCAGCGCGGCAAGCGGGGCGCGAAATGCCAGTGATTGCACCGGGCGATCCTCTCCCTGCGCCGGTCTCAAGCACGGCCATCGCGGCTAGGGAGGGCGGCGCGGAGGATGCGGAAGCGGCACTCCTCTACACCTCCGGCACCACGGGTCAGCCCAAAGGCTGCATCCTGACCAACACCTATTTCCTCGACGCCGGACGCTGGTACGCAGACACAGGCGGGCTCTGCGCCCTGTCGCAGGACGGCGAGCGCATGATCACGCCGTTGCCGATCTTCCACATGAACGCGATGGCCTATTCCTTTATGGCGATGATCGCCGTGGGCGGTTGTCTGACCGCACTTGACCGGTTCCATCCGCGCAGCTGGTGGGCGTCGGTCCGGGCGTCGGGGGCGACCTGCCTGCACTACCTCGGCGTGATGCCATCTATGTTGATGGGGGCCGAAGAAAGCGACGAGGACCGCGATCACGCCGTGCGCTTCGGCTTCGGCGCGGGGGTGGACCCGAAACTCCACGCCGGTTTTGAGGCGCGTTTCGGCTTCCCGTTGGTGGAGGCTTGGGCCATGACCGAGACGGGCGCAGGCGCCGTGATTTGCGCCAACCGCGCACCACGCCGGGTGGGCGAAAGCTGTCTCGGTGCGGTTGAGCAAGGGCTGGACGTACGGCTGGTCGATGACGCCGGACAAGAGGCGGAACAGGGCGAACTGCTGGTGCGCCGTGCGGGCACCGACCCCCGGCGGGGATTTTTCGCGGGCTATTTCAAGAATGCCCAAGCCACGGATGAGGCATGGCAGGGCGGCTGGTTCCACACCGGTGACATCGTGCGCCGCGCGCCTGACGGCGCTATGTTCTTTGTCGACCGTAAGAAAAACGTGATCCGTCGCTCGGGCGAAAACATCGCGGCGGTGGAGGTGGAATCGACCCTGATGCGCCACCCCGCTGTGGCCAGCGCCGCCGTCGCCGCCGTGCCGGACGCGGTGCGCGGGGATGAGGTCTTTGCCTGTATCGTCGCGAAAGACGCGGGCGCTGATCCTGCCGACTTGGCGCAGGAAATCACCCGATGGTGCCTCACTCAACTTGCCTACTACAAAGCCCCCGGCTTCATCGCTTTCGTCGACACACTGCCACTGACCGCGACGCAGAAACTTCAACGCGGAGTGCTGAAAACGCTGGCGGCTGACCTGCGCGACGATCCCACAACCCATGATATGCGCGGGCTGAAGAAACGGACGGCTGCATGAAACGGCAGAGTTATGAAGGCGTGGTCATCGCCGCGCCAACCTCGGTGCCCTATCAGCGCTATAGCAATGCGACCGCGCATTGGTGGATCGCCCGCGCCCTGCGCGACATGCTGGGCCAAGCGGGGATCGCCCCGGCGGCGTTGGACGGTTTTTCGGTTTCCAGCTTTTCGCTCGCGCCCGACACGCCAGTGGGGCTGACCCAGCATCTAGGCCTCAGCCCGCGCTGGCTCGATACCGTGCCCACAGGCGGGGCCAGCGGGGTGATCGCCCTGCGCCGCGCCGCGCGGGCGGTGCAAGCGGGGGACGTGGATGTGGTCGCCTGTGTGGCGGGCGACGCGAACCGGATCGACAGTTTCCGCACACTCCTCAGCGGCTTTTCGCGCTTTTCGATGGATGCGACCTTCCCCTACGGCTTCGGCGGCCCCAACGCGAGTTTCGCCCTGCTGATGGACCGCTATATGCAGGAATACGGCGCCACCCGAGAGGATTTTGGCCAGATCGCCGTGGCCCAACGTGGCAACGCGCTGCGCTATCCCAAGGCGCTGATGAAGACCCCACTCACCCTCGATCAATACCTCAATGCGCGGATGATCTCGGACCCCATTGCTCTTTTCGATTGTGTCATGCCCTGCGCCGGGGCCGAGGCGTTTTTGGTCATGCGCGAAGACGAGGCCGCGCGCCGCAATTTGCCCTTCGCCCGGATCAGCGGCACAATCGAGCGGCACAACGCCTACCCCGAAGACCCAATGCAACTGCGCGGCGGCTGGGGCGTGGATATTGATGAGCTTTATGACATGGCGGGCCATGGGCCTGAGGGCGTCGACCTGTTGCAAACCTACGACGACTATCCGGTGATCTCGATGATGCAGTTCGAAGACCTCGGCTTATGCGCCAAGGGGGAGGGGGCCGCGTTCGTCCGTCAGCGTGATCTGACAATCTCGGGCGACTTCCCGCATAACACTTCTGGCGGGCAATTATCGGTCGGCCAAGCCGGGGCCGCGGGTGGTTATTTGGGGCTAGTCGAGGCGATACGGCAGGTAACCGGACAGGCCGATGGCACGCAGGTGGCAAACGCACAGCGGGCGCTGGTCTCGGGCTTTGGCATGATCAACTATGACCGGGGCGTTTGTTCGGCAGCGGCGATCATCGAAGGGGGCGGGGTATGACCGACCCATTGACGCCGCCGCAAAAGAAGAACCCGCAAAAGCGCAGCACAGTGCCAACCCTACCGCCTGCACAACGCTCACGCGCGGCACTCGGGCTGGCGATTGCCGCGGGGCGGGGGCAGTTTGCGCTGCAACATTGTGCTGACTGCGGCGCGGTTCAATATCCACCGCGTGATGCCTGCTGCAAATGCCTGTCTGTGGCGCTTGATTGGCGCGAGACTAATCCGACTGGCGAGGTGTTGGCCGAAACGACGATCCGGGTCTCACCCGACCCCTACTTCCGCGAGCGTCTGCCGTGGCGGATCGGCACGGTGCAACTCGCCGTCGGGCCGGTGGCGGTATGCAATCTACACGGCGAAGTCGGGCGTGGCGATAACGTCCGTCTGGCGCTTAAGTTGGACCGGGCCGGGCAGGGGGTCATGGTAGCCCTGCCGCGAGAGGGAAGCGAATTTATGCAAGACGACTCAATACTGCGCGCGATGTCGAGCGACCCGAAACACCGTCGGGTGCTGATCACCGATGCCCGCTCCCCCATGGCCCTGCCGCTGGCCCAAGCGCTTCTGAAAGCAGGTGCGGCGCAGGTCTTTCTTGGTGAGCCAGAGCACTGGCGGCGGTGGGAAGGACGTGCGGCCCTTGAGGGGATCAAGAACGTCAGCCTCATGCCGCTTGACGTGACCGACACCGCTTCCGTCTCCCGCCTCGCGGCTGAGATCGCGGGGAAGGTTGATATCCTGATAAACACCGCGCAGTTCATCCGCCCCGGCGGGGTGCTGGGTGGCGATACGATCTTTGCCCGCGACGGGATGGAGACCAATGTGCTGGGTCTCATGCGGCTGGCGCAGAGCTTTGGCCCGGCGATGGCGTCGCGCACGGCGGATGGGGTAAATTCAGCGGTGGCGTGGGTAAATCTGCTCTCGGTCGGGGCGCTGGCCCCGGCGGCGGGGTTCGGCGGGTTTGATGCCTCGCAAGCGGCGGCGCGGTCGCTCAGCCAGACTCTTCGCGCGGAGTTTTCCAGTTCCGGATTGCGGGTGATGAATGTCTATACCGGGCCTGTGGATGATGAATGGCACCAGCCTTTGCCGCCGCCCAAAGTCCCCCCCCCCGCGCTGGCGCGGACAGTGGTGAGTGGCCTGGTCGACGGGCTGGAAGAGGTTGCCTGCGGTGATGTGGCTAAGGATGCATTGGCCCGTTGGCTGGACGATCCGGCGCTGATGGAACGCGAGATGCGGGGGAACGGAGCATGAGCGATGCAATCACAGCACTGGCCGATGCGCTGGCAAGCGGCGCGGCACAGGTCGTCGATCTGACGCACCGGCTTGATCCCGATTTCCCAGTCATTGTCTTACCGCCAGAGTTCGGCCAATGCGCGCGGTTCCGGATGGAGGAAGTCTCGGCCTATGATCATCGCGGCCCGGCGTGGAAGTGGCATAACCTCACGCTGAACGAACACACCGGCACCCATTTCGACGCGCCGATCCACTGGGTCTCCGGCAAAGACGTGGCGAATGGGGCGGTCGATGAAATCCCGCCCGAGGCCTTCATCGGCCCGGTGGTTGTGATCGACTGCTCCGAGGGGGCAGGGCAGGACGATGACTTTGAACTGACGCCCGAAATCATCCACGATTGGGAAGCCAAACACGGCACGATCCCGGCAGACGTCTGGGTGCTGATGCGCACCGACTGGTCGAAACGCAGCGGCGCGGACTACCTCAACATGCGCGAGGACGGGGCCCATTCGCCCGGTCCCACACCCGCCGCAATCTCCCTTCTGTTGGAGCGCGGCATTCGCGGCTTTGGCACCGAAACCGTCGGCACCGATGCGGGGCAGGGGATGCACTACGATCCACCGTTTCCTGCGCATTACTTGCTGCATGGGGCAGGGAAATATGGCCTGCAATGTCTGTGCAACCTCGACCAACTGCCGCCCACGGGCGCCATGTTAATTGCACCGCCGCTCAAGATCAAAGGCGGAACCGGCAGCCCATTACGGGTGCTGGCGCTGATACCGGGAGAGAGACCATGAGCGAGTACACCGCCGTCATCACCGGGGGCAGCAAGGGGATCGGTGCCGATTTGGCGCAGCGTCTGCTGGAGCGCGGCTACCGCGTCGTCTCTATCGCCCGAGGCAAGCCGGAATGGGACGCGGAAGCCGTTGAGCATATCGAAGCCGATCTGCTCGATCCCGCCTCCGTCTCTGCCGTGGCAGCCGATATCGCGGCGCGCTATGACGTGACCCATCTGGTGCATAACGCCGGTTTGATCTGGCCCAATTTGATCGAAGAGGCCAAGCCCGAAGACATCACAGGTCTGGCGCAACTGCACCTCGGCGCGGCCCTGACGCTTCTGCAAGCGTTCCTTCCGGCAATGAAAAACCGAGGCTTCGGTCGGGTGATGTTCAACGCCTCCCGCGCCGCCTTGGGCGCGTCGACGCGCACGGCCTATTCGGCGTCCAAAGCGGGGATGATTGGCATGGCGCGCACATGGGCGCTGGAGCTTGCACCGCATGGGATCACCGTCAACGTCGTGGCCCCCGGTCCGGTGCAGACCGACAATTTTTGGGGCATCATCCCCAAAGAAAGCGAACGCGAGGCGGAATTGGCCAAACGGATCCCGGTGGGGCGCTTGGGGCAGGTCGAGGACGTAACCAACGCCTTTCTGTTCTTCTGCGATCCAGCCAACAGTTTCGTCACCGGCCAGACGCTCTTTGTTTGCGGCGGGTCGAGCATCGGGACGCTGACGCTCTGACGCCGACCCTCAACCCTTGCGGAAATGCTGAACCAGTTCAGGTACATAGGCTTCGCCCGCGCCCTTTTCGACGACCTTAGACAAGGCGCTGTAAACCCCGTCGGCAATCTCAACCTGCGCACCTGCTTGGGCAGACATCTGGCGGTAGTAGTCAAAGTCTTTCAGCGCATTGCTGATCGCAAAGGGCAGCGCCTCGCGGTTGCCGTTTACGATGAAGGGCGACAGCCGATCAAGCGCGACACTGGCACCGCCGCCATTGGCCAAAACATCCACGAAACTTTGCGGATCAATGCCTGCATCTGCTGATTGCGCGGCGGCTTCGGCGAGCAGGGACATGAAGCCTACAGAGACATAGTTGTGCAGAAGTTTCAGGCGGTGGCCTGCGCTGACCTCTCCCACATGTTTGACCTCTTCGGTGAAGGAGGCGAGCACCGGAGAGACTTTCTCAACCACCGCCGCGTCCCCCCCGACCAGTAGGTTCAGCTTCCCCTCATGGGCGAATTGCGCGGTGCGGGTCATCGGTGCGTCGACGAAATCGCCCCCCGCCGCTTTGACCGCTTCGGCCATCTTCAGCGTCGAGGCGGGCAGGGAGGTGGAGCAATCGACCACAACCGCGCCGGGCTTTAGCCCCGCGATCACACCGCCCTCGCCAGTCAGGATCGCTTCGACCTGCGGGGAGCCGGTGACACAGAGAATGATCACGTCGGAAGCAGTGGCGAGATCGCTCAGACTGTCGAAGGCTGTGGCCCCCAGACCGTCCAACTCATCAGTCGACTGGTTGCCGGGATGGTCGAAATAGCCAAGCGCAAAACCACCACGCCGCATCACGTTGCGGGCAATGCCATGGCCCATCAGGCCGACACCGATCATACCGATTTTCATGGATTTTCCTTCGCCTGCCACCGCCACCTCTGTGCGCGGTTCCCATGGGGAAAGGTCTACCGCGCGGCCTGCCACGGTGCAACGCAGATGAGGCGGATTTTCTCGGCCAAACAGGGCTTTGTATATTTGAAACCGACACAACGGTTGATAGGAATGACCCATTGATTGAATGAGGCTGATATGACCCTGACCTTCGACCCCCACCAGATCGCCGAGACCCTCTACCACGGGCAGTTCTGTCCGATGTTCATCGACGGCAAGGATGTGCCCGCGCTGTCGGGGGAGGTGCTGAATGTGATCGATCCCGCCTCGGGCCGGGCGCTGGCGACGGTACCGCGTGGTGGGGCCGAGGATGTCGATGCAGCCGTCGCCGCCGCGCGCCGGGCGTTTGAGGGGGAGTGGTCAACCTTCACGCCCTACGACCGGCAAGAGGTGCTCTTGCGCATCGCCGATGTGATGGAGCGGGATTGGGAGAAGCTCTGCGTCTCTGACACCGCCGACATGGGCCTGCCGTTGGCGCGGACCTTGGGCAACAAACGCCGAGTGATCGGGATGCTGCGGTTCTACGCGGGCCAGGCTGTGGCGCTGCACGGCGATGTGATTGAAAATTCGGTCTCGCAGTCGATGTTCTCTTTCACCACGCGTGAGCCGGTGGGCGTGGTGGGGGCGATCATCCCTTGGAACGCGCCCACGGCGGCCTCGATCTGGAAGATCGCCCCAGCATTGGCGACGGGCTGTACCGTCGTTCTAAAACCTTCCGAAGACGCGCCGCTGACCCCGTTGCTGATCGCGCGATTGATGCAAGAGGCAGGTGTGCCCGATGGGGTGGTCAACGTGGTCACTGGCACGGGGCGCGAAGCGGGCGCGCGTCTGGCCGAGCATCCGGACGTCAACAAGGTGGTCTTCACCGGCTCGACCGCCACGGGCAAGACAATCGCCCGCGCCGGGGTCGAAAACCTTAAGCGGATCACGCTGGAACTGGGGGGGAAATCTCCGCTGATCATCTGCAAGGATGCCGATATCGATAAGGCCGTGCCGGTGGCGGCAATGGCGGTCTATGCGCATTCGGGGCAAATTTGCATCGCGGGCTCGCGGCTGTTCGTGGCGCGAGAGATTCAGGATGAGTTCATCGAGAAGCTGGCCGCCTTTGCACGTGGGCTGAAGATCGGACACGGCTTGGACGACGGCACGGACCTCGGCCCGCTGATCAATGCCGTGCAGGCTGAGAAGGTCGAGGGCTATATCGCTGCGGGCAAAGCCGAAGGCGCGCGGCTGGTCACCGGCGGCGCGCGGCCCGAGGGGGAGAGCTATGCCGGGGGTAACTTCCTTGAACCGGTGATTTTTGCCGACGTGACCGACGACATGACCATCGCGCGCGAAGAGATTTTTGGCCCCGTCATCTCGGTCCTGCCTTTCGACACGATGGAAGAGGTGATCGCGCGGGCCAATGCGACGCCCTATGGTTTGGCGGCGGGCATCTTTACGCGCGACCTCAGCACAGCGCACCGGACGGTGAAGCGCCTCAAGGCAGGCTCGGTCTGGGTGAACATGTACCACGCGATTGATCCCGCGGTGCCGTTTGGTGGGCTGAAGATGTCTGGCTATGGCAAGGAAGGCGGGATCGAGCACCTTCATGCGTATTTAGATACAAAGGCGGTATGGATCCAAACGGAATGATTTGAACGCCGCCCGGCCTCACCGCCGGGCGGGCCATTTTAGAAGCCACTGATTTTCGGCAGCCAAGTGCTAATCGCTGGCACAAAGGTCAGCAGCATCAGCACCAAAAAGTTCGCCAAAAAGAACGGCGGCATTTCACGGATCAGCGCAGCGGGGCGCAGGTTCACCGCCGAAGATACCACGAAAATCAAGCTCCCCACCGGCGGCGTTGTCAGCCCAAGCGTCAGGTTCACGATCACCACAATCGCAAAATGATCCGGCGCAATGCCGAGCGCGTGGCTGATCGGCGCCAAGATCGGCACCAAGATCATCACCCCCGGCAGCGGGTCCATGAATAGCCCAAAGAGCAGCAGCAACACGTTAACCGCCAAGAGGAACAAGATCGGCGACAACTCCCATGAAATGATCGTCTCGGCCAGAAACTGCGGCACGCCTTCGATCACCAGAACCCATGCAAAGGCCCGCGCGGCGCCAAGGATTAAAAGCACTGCCGAAGAGATTAGCGCGGCGCGCAGGATCAGGCCGGGCAGATCGCGCAGATGCAGCGCGCGGTAGACAAAGAACCCGCAGAAAAGCGCATAGAACACCGCGATGACCGACGCCTCAGTCGGGGTGAAGATGCCGCCGCGAATGCCACCGACGATCAGCACGATCAGCCCAAGCGCAGGCAGCGCCATGAAGGTATTGCGCCACATCTGCGCTCGGTCGGGCCGCGCCTCATCGCTGCGGTAGTCGCGTTTCCAACTGACCCACCCATTGGCGGCAAGGCTGCCAACGGCGAGCAAAAGCCCCGGAATGACACCCGCCATGAACAGCGATCCGACGGACACTTCCTGATCCTGCAATGCGTAGATAATCATCACGATCGACGGTGGTATAATCGGCCCAACCACGGCCGACGAAATCGTCAGCGCCCCGGCATAGGGCCGGTCATAGCCGCCTTTTTCCATCATACGGATCATCATCGCCCCCGGTCCGGCGGCATCCGCCAAAGCAGAGCCAGAGATCCCCGCGAACATCGTCGAGGAAATCACATTGGCATAGCCCAACCCGCCGCGCAGATGGCCGACAAACTGGGCGGCAAAGCGCAGCAGAGTGTGGGTGATCGCGCCGCCGGTCATAATCTCAGCGGCAAGGATGAAAAAGGGAACCGCCAGCAGGGGGAAGCTGTCGAGACCCGAGAACATCTCTTTCACCACGACGATCTGCGGATAGGAGCTTCCCAGGCCAATCGCCGCGAAGACCGAGATCGCCATGGCGAAGGCCACCGGCAGCCCCAGCACCATCAGGACAAAAAGCGACAGGAACAGAATTTCAGCCATTGGCGGCCCCCGGCATGCTCTCGGTCTCGCAGTTGGCGTGGTGGTAGTGACCCGCCATAATGAATGACTTGGCGATGATCAGCAGATGGACGATCAGCAGAATGAAACCCACCGGCATGGCAGCATAGACATAGCGAAATGACAGCCGCAGCGCGGGGGACATTTGATATTGCGCGCGCTGCATGTAGTCCCAGCCGACCTGCACCATATAAGCAAAGAAAAACAACAAAATCGCGACGATCGCTGCGCGCAATATCCGCTGGGTCCGGGTGCTCATCACATCATGTAAATTGGTAATCGCGACGTGGCCGCCCTGCCGCAGGGCGAGACCTGCGCCGAGGAATGTCATCCAAATCATTAGATAGCGGGCAACCTCATCAGACCATGACAGCGAATGATTGGTGCTGAACCGTAGGGCGACATTGGCCCCAACGACCAAGACCATCCCCGTCAAGCAAGCGATCACCACGGCGGCATTCAACCTGACGAATAGCTGTTCCAATCTGCGCATGGTTTTCCTTCCCGTGCAAAACGGCCGGAAGCGCTGCTCCCGGCCGTTTTTCGAATGTTGTCGCGCTTACTCAGTCGCGGCGATCTGGTCGATCAGCTCTTTACCGTAGGTCTCATAGTAGCCTTCATAGGCGCTCTCGATCGAGGCGCGGAAGGTCGCCTTTTGCTCTTCGGTCAGCTCGTTGACTTCCATGCCGCGCTCTTTCAGCGTCGCGACGCCGCTTTGCTCGACATCATCGACGAAGCCGCGCATGGCAGCCACAGCCTCGGTCGCGCCCTTCTCAAAAGCGGCCTTGTCTTCGTCCGAAAGACCTTCCCAGAAGGGTTTGCTGACCAGCAACATCGCGGGCGAATACACATGGCCCGACAGCGTCAGATACTTCTGCACTTCGTCCAGCTTGACTGACACGATCACCGACAGCGGGTTTTCCTGCCCATCGATGGTGCCTTGCTGTAGCGAGCTGATGACCTCGGGCCATGCCATTGGCGTTGGCGCAGCACCGGCGGCGTTGAAGGCATCAAGGTGCACCGGGTTTTCCATGGTGCGCAGCTTCATGCCTGCGATATCTTCAGGGTTCTCAATCGCGTTGCGGTTGTTGGTGATGTGGCGGAAACCCTGCTCACCCCACGCCAGCGCTACCATGCCCGCGCCGTCAAACTCGGCAAGGATATCTTGGCCGATTGGGCCGTCGAGCACGCGGCGCGCGTGGTCAAGGCTGCGGAACAGGAAGGGAATGTCGGTCACGCCGGTGGCGGGGACAAAGTTGCTGAGCGTGCCGGTGGAGACGATGGTCGCCTCAACAGTGCCAAGCTGCAAACCTTCGACCACTTCGCGCTCACCGCCCAGGCCGGAGGATGGGAAATGGCGGAAGCTGAACTTCCCGTCGGTCTCAGCT
Source organism: Sulfitobacter indolifex (assembly GCF_022788655.1). Classification (NCBI taxonomy): domain Bacteria; kingdom Pseudomonadati; phylum Pseudomonadota; class Alphaproteobacteria; order Rhodobacterales; family Roseobacteraceae; genus Sulfitobacter; species Sulfitobacter indolifex. The sequence continues at coordinate 24,047 of NZ_CP084954.1, forward strand.
TCGACGACTTCCTGCCACTTCTGCGCCGCGACGCCGTAGTGGCTGTCGGGGGCAAGGGCATAGCCGATTTTCACTTCGGTTTGCGCGCTCAGTGCTCCTCCGGTGAGTGCGGCCAAAGTGGCGATAATTGCCGTGGGCTTCGTGATTTTGAACATTTTGTATCCTCCAGCGAACTTATTAACAAGGTCATGAAAACTGCTAGCGGCGGATCGTTAAAATGGCAATGGGGTGGAAGCGCTTTGTAGACAATGTTTCCCCAGTCTGGGGCGCCTAAATCTCCCTAACGATATGATCGGGCGTGATACCAGAGCCCCTGATTGCCGCGCCAACGTCCAAGCCTAAAAGAGAGCCGTGACCGGTGACCAGCGCCGTGGCAAAGCCTGCCTGCGCACCGCCAAGAATGTCGGTGTGAAGCGTGTCGCCGACCATCAGCACGCGGGCAGGGTCGATGGTGCTGCGTCGCGCGAGGGCGAGTTCGAAAATATCCGGAAAGGGCTTGCCGCAGAAATGCACCGGGACACCGGTCGCGTCGATCAACCGATGCGCGAACCAGCCGGGTTCAAGCGACAGACCATCTTCGCGCGGCGCAACAAGATCGGGGTTGCCGACGAAGACGGGCCGGGGGTGGCGGGCGAGGCTGGTCTCGAGCAGCAGTTGTCTCGCGTCGGTCCAGCCGTCTGCACCGACCAGAAGGAAACCTTCAACCTGCTCATAGACCTTAGGATTATCTGCCAAAACGGTCGCGCCAAGTGCCGCGAACTCTGCCATGTCCTTGACGGGGTTAAGCATCACACCCCAGTGCCGCCTAGGCTCTTCCGCCACGCGGTCAAGCAGTGCGTCGCGACTTGTAAACACCTCATCATGCGTAAAATCGAACCCGAGCCGCGCGTAACGCTCCATCATATGCGCCTTGGGGTAGGCGGCGGAGTTCGACACGACCGAGACTGCCTTGCCCATGGCGCGCAGGGCCGCGATGGTCTCGGCGGCACAGTCGATCGCTGTCTCGCCAACATTCAACACGCCGTAAGCATCGAACAAGATCAGGTCATAGGGGGCGATAATGTCGAGAAAACGTGCTGCCTCCTCACCCGCTCCATGCTTGTCACAAGTAGGCAGGCGGGGGCGCAGGCGCTGGTATTCGGCCAGCGCCTGCGCGGGATCGATCCCGACACTCACAAGATGCGGCGGCGCAGATAAGCCGAGATGACCTCGCCGATAATCACCAGCACGATGATCGCGATGAGGATCGTGGCGACCTCGGGCCAGTTAAAGGTGTCGATAGCCCCTTGCAGGATGATCCCGATGCCGCCCGCGCCGACGAGGCCCAGAACGGTGGATTCGCGCAGGTTGATGTCCCACCGCAGGATCGCCACAGCCCAGAAGGTCGGCATGACTTGGGGCACGATGGCATAGGCGATGACCTTGAAACGCGACGCGCCTGTGGCCTCCAACGCCTCGACAGGGCGTTTGTCGATCTCTTCGATCGCCTCGCCCAGCAATTTGCCGACAAAGCCGATGGAGCGGAACATGATCGCAAGGATGCCGGCGACCACGCCGGGGCCAAAGATCGCCACGAAGAGCAGCGCCCAGATGATCGTATTCACCGAACGCGAGGTCACGAGGATCAGCCGCCCGAGCCAAAGCGTGGCGCGATTAGGCGTGGTGTTCTGCGCGGCGATATAGGCCACCGGCAGTGACAGGATCACGGCGAAGCTCGTGGCGAAAGTGGCGATGTTCACCGTGTCCCAAAGCACTTTGAGAATGGTCTCAAGGTTGCTGGGGTCGGGCGGATACATGCGGCCAAAGAGGTCACCAATTTGCTCCGGCGCGCCCCAGACCCAAGGCCAGATGACCTCGATTGAGGTCAGCGCCCATGCGATGGCCAGCGCACAGCCAAAGATCACGGCATAACGCGTCATACGTTGGCGCAGGGTGAAGCGGGTCCAGTCGTCGCGACCGAATTTCTCTGCCAGGGTCGTCATTGGATGCGCTTTCTGATCACGCCACTGACGGCTTCGGAGACGAGGATCACCCCGACGATGACCATGGTGATGGCAAGGGCGAAGTCGTAGTCATAACGCCCGAAAGCGTTGGCGAGCGTCGCCCCAATGCCGCCGGCGCCAACGATGCCCACCACCGCCGAGGCGCGCAGATTGCTGTCGAGTTGGTAGATTGTGAGGCCGATCTGGCGCGGCATGATCTGCGGGAAGATTGCGTAGCTCAGGGTAGAGAAATAGGGCGCACCCGCGGCGCGCATTGCTTCGACTTGGCCGAAGTCGATCTCTTCGATGCGCTCAGCCAGCATCTTGGCGACGAAGCCGATGGAGTATACGATCAGCGTCAGAACGCCTGCGAAGGGGCCGAAGCCCACGGCTTTAACGAAAAGGATCGCCACGATTACCGGGTGGAAACTGCGCGCCACGATGATGATCGCGCGGCCCAGATAGAAGATCGGCTTTGGGGCCACATTGCGCGCCGACATAAAGGCGATGGGGATCGACAGTAGCACCCCGCCCGCCGTGGCGAGAATGGCAATCTTCAGGCTTTCGAGAAAGCCGTCGATCAGCAGGCCGGAGCGTTCAAAGCTGGGCGGAAAGGCCCCGCCAAAAATGCGCCCGGCGCGGCCCAGCCCTTCGGCCACGCGGTTCCAATCGATCGGCATGGTCAGACCGACCCAACCGAAATAGGCGATGGCGCCCAAGATCACCGCCCACCGCAGGACCGGGTTGGCGATGAAGGGCGGCCTTTTCCATGTATCGCGGGGGGCGCTCATGCGGCGGCCCCATCTTTGGCGCGGTCCGCATGGGGGCTGCCTGCATAGATTTGATCCATCGCCGCTTGGTCCAACTGCGCGGGCACGTCGTCGAAGATGATCCGGCCATAGCGCATGCCGACGATGCGGTCGGTGTATTCCTTGGCCTCGGTCACGTTGTGAATGTTGATTAGGACAGGCAATTTCAACTCGCCCGCCAGATCGCGCAAGAGGCCCATGATCTGCTCGGAGGTCTTTGGGTCAAGCGATGCGGTCGGTTCATCGGCCAGTAGAATGTCGGGGTCTTGCATCAGGGCGCGAACCACGCCGACACGCTGGCGCTCACCGCCCGATAGTTGGTCGGCGCGGGTGTTGGCGTATTGAGCGATGCCAACACGTTCCATCAGTTCGAAAGCGCGGCGAATGTCTTCTTTGGGATAGCGGCGGGTCACGGCTGACCATGTTGAGATATAGCCCAAACGGCCCGACTGCACGTTCTCCATCACGGTCAGACGGTCGACAAGGTTGAACCCCTGAAACACCATGCCGATCTTGCGCCGCGCCGCGCGCAGGTTTTTGCCGCGCAGGTTGGTGAGTTCGGTGCCGTTCAGCACAATCGACCCCGAAGTCGGCTCCACCAATCGGTTGATGCAGCGCAGCAGCGTGGATTTGCCCGCGCCCGATGAGCCGATGATCGACACGACGCTTTCGCCCTCAATCGTCAGGTCGAGGTTCTTCAGCACCGGATCACCGCTGCCATAGCGCTTCACGAGGTCGGTAATTTTCAACATGTAGGATACCTTGTGTGCAGGGCCGACCCATTGGCCGGCCCCGACGTTAAACGATTATTCGGCGGCGAGACCTTGGGGCGTGTACTCGACACCGTTCGCCTTTTGGATCTGACGGATGACCGCCCATTGATCTTTGTAGGTGATCGGGACGAACTTGCTCACGCCCGCGAATTCCTCACCCAGTGCGGTGCCTTCGAAGTCGAAGGAGAAGAACGCTTCCTTGATCTTGTCCTTCAGCTCGGGCGCGAGGTCATGTGCCACGCCGTAAGAGGTTGTCGGGAAGGGGTCGCTTTCCCAGATGATGCGCACCTCCTCGGGGTCGTAGAGACCACGCTCGGCCATGCGGTCCACCACTTCGGAGGCCACCGGGGCCGCGTCATAGTCGCCTGCGACAACACCCAGCATAGACTGATCGTGGCTGCCCGAATAGGTCACTTCGTAGTCCTGATCCGGCACAACACCCAGATCGGGGAAGAGCGCGCGCGGCGCTTGGTTGCCGGAGTTCGACGTGGGCGAAGTATGCGCGATGCGCTTACCCGCGAGATCTTTCATCTCTTTGATGTCGCTGTCGGCTTGGGTGTAGACCTGAAGCTTATAGCCGAACTGACCGTCATCCGCGCCCATGATGGCGAAAGGCTCGACGCCCGCGAGGTTCACAGCAAATGGGGTCGGCCCGGTGGAGAAACCAGCGATATGCAAACGACCCGAGCGCATGGCTTCAACCTCGGCGGAGTTCGACTGCACGGCGAAGAACTGCACGTCCTTGCCGGTGACCTCTTCGAGATGGTCGATGAAGGGGGTCCAAATGTCTTCGTAGATGGCCGGGTCTTCGACGGGGGTATAGGCGAAAACCAGTGTTGAAGGGTCTTTCAACATTTCGGGATCGGTGGGCGCATCGGCGACCAGATCACCATCGGCATCGCAGAACATCTTGTCCAAGGTGCCGCGCTCGCAGTCTTCTTGCGCGAAGGCGAGCCCGCCGGTGAATGTGAAGGCCGCGGTGAGACCTGCGGCGAATAGGTATTTGTGAGACATTGCGTTCTCCTCCCTGAGAATCCACGCATCTGGCGCGGAATACAATAATGCGCAGATACGAACATCGAACAGTTTCGTTTGCAAGCTATACTGGTGCGTGGTCGGACTATTTTGTCACAAAGCCGTCACGCCCACCGGGAGAATGAGGGGCGCGCCCGAGCGTGATTTAACCTGTCGAAACGGGGGCTTCAGAGATCAATTTCGATCTTGCGCACCCGGTCGCGCAGCAGGGTTTTGGAAACCGTGAGCAAATGCTGTTCCATCGCCGAGGCTGCGCCGAGAGAGTCGCGCCGCGCAATGGCGTCGTTCAGCGTCATATGCTGCTCACCAAGGATCTGGAGTGTTTCGGGCGCGTGATAGGTGCGGCGGCGTGAGGTCCAAGCCACTTCGCGGCGGACTGCGCGGATGGATTCGTAGACGGTAAGAAACAGCGGATTTCGGGCCATCTCGGCGATCTTATAGTGGAACATGTCATCCGCGGCTTCATAGGCGTCCGGGTCGCTGAGGTTCAGCGTGGCGCGCATCAACTGATCCAAGCGCTCGATCTCTTGCGGGCGGGCGCGGTCGGCGGCGAGGGCAGCAAGGGCGGGTTCGACCTCAAGGCGCACTTCCATCACGTCGCTTGGCGTCACCTGCCGTGCGAGGTGGCGCAGGCTGTCGGCATTGGTGGCAGGGGGCGGCGTGGCGAAAGTGCCTTGACCATGACGGCGGTAGATCGTGCCATCCTCTTGCAGCAGGCCAAGCGCCAACCGCAGCCGCGCGCGGCTCACCCCGAAATGTTCCGCCAGTGCCCGCTCGGGCGGCATGCGCCCGTCGTTCAAGATATCCCCCTGTCGGATCGCCCCGCGCAGCCGTTCGGCCAATTCGTCTTCTCTTGGGGCGGTCTGGGGGTTTTGGTTCATGACTTGGAAAACGCTTCGAATAGATCAAACAACATACGCAGTGATGTTATCATCAGGAAAATTCCGAAGGCAAACCGAAGCGCGCGGCGCGGGATGCTATGTGCCAATTTCACACCGACATGGGCAAAGCTGCTGGTCAGCGGGATGATGATCGCCGCAGCGGCAAGGTTCACATAGCCAAGTGAGAAAGGCGGCAGCCCCTCGGCCCCGAGCCCGGTCAGCGCATAGACCACCGCACCGGGCAGCCCGATGATAAAGCCAATCGCGGCAGAGGTGCCAACGGCGCGGCGGATGTCATAGCCCAGAAAGTTCAGCAACGGCACGCCGATGGTGCCCCCTCCAATGCCCATCATCGCCGAAAGCCCGCCCGTGATCACGCCGAGAACGGCCCAGATCGGTTTGGCAAAGCCGCGCGGCGTGGGGTCGTCCTTCGTTTTACGAAAGATCATGTCGATGGCGACGAGGGCTGCGACGGTGGCAAAGACAGCAACCAGGATCAGCCCCGAGACATAGCCCCCCAAAAGCGCGCCGATGACAACGCCAACCAAAAGCGAGGGCGCCCAGAGTTTCAGCAAGTCCATATCAATCGCGCCGCGTTTGAAGTGGCCATAGCCCGAAGACAGCGAGGTAAAGACAATGGTCGCAAGCGAGGTGCCAACGGCTACCTGCATTGTAATCGCCGGGTCCATCCCCGCCGTCGACAGGGCAAGATAGAGCGCAGGGACAATCACGATGCCACCGCCCACGCCAAGCAGACCCGCAAGGATACCGCCAAAAATACCGGCGGTCACCGCAATAGCGAGGAGGGGCAGAAGCTGGCCAAAATCGAGCGCGTTCATCGGGTTAATCTTTCTTTATCTCTAAATCTGTCGCCAGTGACCGGCTGGGTTTCCCCGCTGCCTTGCGTGCCTCTTCGGCCTGCGTGATGGCTGCATCAATGGGGCCGCGGTCCGAGGTGCCTGAGAAATTCTCAAGGCTCGGCATCGCCTCGGCCACATGCAGATAGCGCTCACCTGCGACCTCAAGCAGCCGGTCTAGTTCGCTGAGTGGATCGCCGTGATCGTCGACGCGCAGGTCGAGATAGGCGTGGTCCTGCCCGCGGTGGATCACCAGCCCCGCCGCTTGACGCCCGCGCTTGTCGCCGCCCGCCTCTTCGCCCGCACGCATGGCAGCGAGCAGACGCTCGGCCATCGGCAGATCACTGCGGGCGGCATAGGTTTCAAACGTGGCCTCCACCACCTCCGGCCCGGTCAGCATATTGCCTGCGACGGAATGCATGTCGCCGACGCGGTGCCCGGCCCAATCGACGCAGCCCACGCCGGTGTGGGCCGCGAAATTCCCATCCGCGTCGAGCATGTGGCACTGGCGGATATCGCGTCCCGCGTCGCGTGCGGCGAATTCCTTCAGCAGCGCTTCGGCAGGGTCGCCGCCTTCCAACATGCGCCGGCCTTCGGTCCCCCAAAGCGGGTTCACGAAAGCCTGCGTCGCCACTGCAACACGGCGTCCGATATAGGGCACGGCAGCCCCGCAGGCGAAAAAGCGGCTGGCGACGGCGATGCCGATCTCTTTGGTGTCGGGGTCACGGGCGATGATGGAATAGGTCATGGGTCAACGTCCTACGGCATAGGCCTGCATGAGGCGGGGGGTCGCGGCGGCCTGAAGGCTGCCATCGGGGTGGCGCAGCGCGGCGGTCATGCGCCCCACTGACCACGGCTCGGCCACGGTGACGATATGGCCCCGCGCGCGCAGCCCGTCGATGACCGCAGGCCCGACATTGGGTTCGATCATCATCTCGCCGGGCAGGGCCTGGCGGGGGAAGAAGCTACTTTGGAAATGCATGGTATGGAACAACGGCGCGTCCATGCCTTCTTGCAGGTCGAGCCCGTGATGCACAAAGCGCAGGAACCAGATCAGTTGCCATTGGTCCTGTTGGTCGCCACCCGGTGTGCCAAAGACCAACTGCCGCCCGTCCGAATGTTCGGCAAAGGAGGGGGTCAACGTGGTGCGCGGACGCCGACCGGGGGCGAGGGAGGTGGGCAAACCGCGTTCAAGCCAAAACATCTGCGCGCGCGAGTTCAGCGGAAAGCCAAGCCCCGGCACGACCGGATTGCTTTGCAGCCACCCGCCCGAAGGCGTGGCCGAAACCATATTGCCCCAACGATCGATCACATCAAGATGCACAGTATCGCCGCGCTTCTCGGTCAGATGCGCCATGGTGGGCTCTTGGGGGGCGGCATTCTTGATGCCGAAATCACGGGCAGCGCGTTCGATATAACGCTCGGCCAGATGCTCCAGCCCCGCAATCACGCCGGGGCGTTGCTCAAGCGAAGCATTCCCATTGACCAGCTTCGCGCGTTCCGCGTTATAGGCGTCAGAGAGCAGCTCTTCCATTGGGATGATGCTCTGTTCTGGGTCGCCGTAATAGGCCTCGCGGTCGGCATAAGCGAGTTTCATCGCCTCGATCACCGTATGGGTAAAGGAGGCGCCCATCGGGTCCATTGCGGCAAGATCGAAATGTTTGAGGATGGCGAGGGTCTGCAAAAACACAGGCCCCTGCGACCATGCGTGGGTCTTATGCACCGTCCAGCCGTGGTACTCATAGCTGAGCGTGTCTTCATAGCTGGCCTGCCATTTGGCCATGTCCTCGCGCGCCAGCAGGGCGCTGTTCTTTTGCTCTGACACGTCATGCACGCAGGCGTCGTCGAGGTAGTCAAAGATCGCATCCGCCACGAAACCTTCGGACCAGATCCTCCGCGCGGCCTCGATCTGCGTTGCGCGGTCCTCGCCTGCGGCTTCGGCGTCGATTACCAACCGTTCATAGGTGGCGGCCAGATCGGGATTTTTGAAGTTGGCGTTTGGCTCAGGGGCCTTGCCACCCGGCGTCCACACGGCGGCGGAGGTGGGCCATTCGGCGGCGAAATACTCGGCCAGCCCCTTGATGGTGTTCGACACGCGCGGCAGCACCGGGTGGCCGTCGCGGGCATAGTCGATCGCCGGTTGCAGCACATCGCGCAGGCCCATCGTGCCATGGTCGCGCAGCATCAGCATCCAGCCGTCAAAGGCACCGGGCACCACTGTCGACAAAAGGCCCGAGCCGGGGATCAGTTTGAGCCCCAGCTCCTCGAAATGCTCTAGCTTGGCCGCGGCGGGGCTGACGCCTTGGGCGCAGACGACCTTGGTTTCTTTCTTCTCCGCGTCGTGAAAGATGATCGGCAAATCGCCAGCTGGGCCGTTCAAATGCGGCTCGACCACCTGCAAAACGAAACCCGCAGCCACGGCGGCGTCAAAGGCATTGCCGCCTTTTTCCAAAATGCCGAAACCGACGGTCGAGGCAATCCAATGGGTCGAGGTGGTGACACCGAAGGAGCCTCGGATCTCGGGGCGGGTGGTAAAGGTGGTCATGTCGTCTCCGGTCAGTGTTCGCGCGGGTCCAGCGCATCGCGCAGCCCATCGCCAAGAAGGTTAAAGCCAAGCACAACCATAAAGATCGCGATGCCGGGCCAGAGCGCCATCCAAGGCGCTTGATTGAGGAAGTTTTTCGCCGTGTTCAGCATTGATCCCCAAGAGGGGGACGGCGGCTGTTGGCCGAGGCCAAGAAACGACAGCGACGCTTCGGCGATGATCGCGGTCGCTACGGTCAGCGTGGCCTGCACCAGCACGGGTGGCAGGACGTTAGGAAAGATATAGCGGCGCAAGATGCGCGGCGTGCTGAGACCAATGGCGCGCGCGCTTTCGACGTAATCTTCGGCAGCGACACTTAGCACCTGACCGCGCGTCAGACGGATAAAGACCGGCGTGGCCGAGATGCCGATAGCGATCATGGCGTTGGTCAGGCTTGGCCCCAAAAAGGCCGCCAGGGCGATGGCAAGGATCAAGAAGGGTGCAGCCAGCAGAGCTTCGGTGCAGCGTGAAATCACCGCATCGGTCCAACCGCCAAAATAGCCCGCGATGATGCCCAATGGCACGCCAAGGCCAAGCGCGATGGCGACCGAAACGACACCCGCCAGCAAAGAGGCCTGCGCCCCCCAGATCAGACGCGACAGCACATCGCGGCCCAATTCATCGGTGCCTAGCCAATGCGCCGCCGAGGGCGCTTTGCGCACCGCGCCCCAATCGGTCGCAGAGGGGTCGGGGATCGGAAGAATGGGCGCCAGCAATGCAATAGCGCAGAAGAATACCACCAGCACCCCGCCCAGCATGGCACTGCGATGGTTGCGAAACTTTTTCCAGACGCGGTTTTCAGGGCGTGCCGAGAGGACGGGATCAGCGGCGCTTTCGGCGTCAATGGTGATGGGTGTGGCAGGTTGAGCCATTATTGCTTCCTCAGGCGGGGGTTCAGCAGCACATAGGCGACATCGGCCAGCAGGTTCATAAAGATAAAGCCGACAGCGGTGACCAGCACGATCCCCTGCACCACGGCGTAATCGCGGTTGAATACAGCATCGACCACAAGCTTGCCAAAGCCGGGAATGGTGAAGATTTGCTCAGTTAGCACGGCCCCGGCGATCAGCTCACCAAAGAGCAGGGCGGTCAGGGTAACGATCGGTGTCAGCGCGTTGCGAAAGGCGTGTTTCAGGATCACTTTGCGCTCAACCAGACCCTTGGCGCGGGCGGTGCGGACGTAATCACTGCTCATCACACTCAGCATGGCGGAACGGGTGTGACGCATCAGCGTCGCGGCAAGCGCCGTGCCCAGCACGAAGGCGGGCATCAGCATGACGGTGATTGAGCGAATGGGGTCTTCGCTCAGCGGCACATAGCCAGAGGCGGGCAACAGTTTCCATTTCACCGACACCAGCAGGATCAGCATGATGCCAAGCCAAAAGTTAGGGATCGACAGGCCCGACAGGGCCACGACATTGGCGATATAGTCGGTGACAGTTCCCTTCTTGACGGCAGAGAAGATGCCCGCAGGGATGCCAATCACCATGGCAAAGATCATCGCCATCGTCGCCAGCTGGATCGTCACGGGAAGTTTCTGTCCGATTAGCTCCAGCACCGGCTGGTTGGTGCGCAGCGAGATGCCCAGATCCCCGGTCAGCGCGTTGCCGATCCAAGTGAAGTATTGCACTGGAATGGGATCGTTTAGGCGGTATTTCTCGCGCAGAAATTCCAGCACCTGCGGGTCGCGTTCTTCGCCGGCCATGGCCAGCACCGGATCGCCCGGCAGCAGCTTTTGCAAGGTAAAGACAAAGACCGAGATCAGGATGATCGTCGGGATCGCGATCACCAGTCGGCGCAGGATGAAGGACAGCATTTTAAAACGTCTCGCTCAGAGGGAGGGACACCGCCGGGACCAGCCCGGCGGTGCGGATGAAGAAGGTTTAGCTTTCTTCTTTTTTCATACCTTCAAGGCGGATCATGCCATCAGGATAGGGGGTGAAACCGGAGATGCCGGAGTCCAGCGCCCAGATCCACGTCTCGTGGTAAAGGTACACGATCGGCATCTCGTCGTTCAGGATGGCCCGTGCGGCGGTGTAGCTTTCGCGGCGCGTGTCCTGATCGTTGGACTTGCGCGCCTTGTCGAGCAGCTCATCCACTTCCGGGTTAGAGTATTTAGAATCGTTGATGCCGCCTTCGGTGGTCATGAACTGGTGGATGTTGCCATCCGGGTCCACGCGACCAGACCAACCGATTTGGCTCGCCTGATAATCGCCCGCAGATTGGTCGGCCAGCAGGGTGGCGAATTCCTTGGAGGTGATTGAGATGTTGATCCCCGCCTCAGCCGCCATGGATTGCACGACCTGCATCAGTTGCAGCGGGATCGTGGTGTTGGGCACCTGCACCTCAAGGTTGATGCCATCGGCAAAGCCCGCTTCGGCCAGCAGCGCTTTGGCCTTCTCTACGTCACGCTCGGGCACGGCGAAATCGGTGCTGTACCAAGGGGAGTTTGGCGGGAAGGGCTGGTTGCCCGCGGCGAATGCGCCGTTAAAGACGACCTGATTGATCGCCTCACGGTCCACCGCATAGCTTAGCGCTTGGCGCAGACGCTTGTCGTTGCCCCAAGGGTTGTCGCCCTTGTCGCCGTTGGCCACGTTGATCGTGATGCCCTGATAGCCCAGCGACACGGCGCTTTCGACTTGGATGCCATCATCGGCTTCGGCCTGCGCCAGATCGGTCGCGGCCAGACGCTCAATCATGTCGACGTCACCCGATTGCAGGTTTGCCAGACGCACGGTGGTGTCGGGGATCGGCAGGTAGGTCACGGTATCGAAGTGGTATTCGTCGGCGTTGTAATAGTCGGCGAATTTTTCCAGCACGATGCGGTCTTGAGCTACGCGCTCTTTGAACTGGTAAGGGCCCGAGCAGACCGGCGCGAGGCCAAAGTCATCGCCAGCCGCTTCGGCGGCGGTGGGGGAGACCATCATGCCCGCGCGGTCAGCCAGTTGGGCCATCAGCGTAGCGTCGGCATCGGCGAGATCAAAGCGGATTTCGTGGCTGCCCAGCACTTCAACACCGGTGATCGAGCTCAGCTCGGACTTGCGGCGCGAGGTCTCTAAGTTCTGGCTGCGGTCGATGTTGGCGGCCACGGCTTCGGCATTGAAAGGCGTGCCATCGTGGAAGACCGCATCGTCGCGCAGCTTCATGGTCAGTTGCTTGCCGTCCTCGGAAAAGGACCACTCGGTGGCCAACTGCGGGATGATCTCAAGGCCGGGCGTGATGTCCACCAGCTTGTCGCACAGCGACGTATAGACGATCCGCCCCACAAAGGTGCGCGACTGGTCGGGGTCCAGCACATCGGCATCCGATTGCAGCGCGATGCGCAGGTCAGCCGCTTGAGCGCCGAGGGTCGTGGCCCCCAAAAGCGCGGCGGCAAGGGTCATTTTGGTCAGTGTCATATCGAACTCTCCTGTCGTTTCATTTGGTCTGGTTCAGCCTGTTATTGTTGGTCTTGGCGGGGGCGGAGTGTTGTCCGGTCCCGCATGGCATCTTCGTAAAGCGCAAAGCGCGCGGCGGCACCGGGGGCACGTTCGGGCACATCGGCAAGGCCAATATCCGGCGTGGCGGCGGCGATCTCTTCGAAATAGTGGCAGGCGGCGATATGGCCGTTGCCGGCATCGGCTTCGCGCAGGGCAGGCGGCTCGCTCGCGCAGCGCTCTTTGGCATAGGGGCAGCGGGTGTGAAAGCGGCAACCCGAGGGCGGGTTTGCGGGGCTGGGCATCTCGCCCTCAAGCGCCGTCTGGGGCGTGCGCGCACCATGGGCGGCCACCGGAATGGCCGACAGAAGGGCGCGGGTATAGGGGTGACGCGGGTGGTTGTAGACCGTGTCAACATCGCCCTGTTCGACGATCTGCCCCAGATACATCACCGCCACGCGGTCGCTCATGTGGCGGATCACGGCCAGATCATGCGCGATGATGACCAGCGTGAGACCCAACTCATCGCGCAGATCGCTTAAAAGGTTGATCACCTGCGCTTGCACCGACACGTCAAGCGCCGAGACGGGTTCATCCCCGATCACCAGCTTGGGAGCCGAGGCCAGCGCGCGGGCGATCCCTATCCGCTGGCGCTGACCGCCGGAAAACTCATGCGGATAACGTTCGGCGTGTTCGGGGCGCAGCCCAACTTTGGCCAGCAGTTCTGCCACTTTGCCGCGCCGATCAGCGGCGGACATTTTCGGGAAATGCGTCTCCAGTGGTTCGCCGACCAGCTTGCCGACACTCATGCGCGGATTCAGCGAGGAAAAAGGATCTTGAAAGATGAACTGCATGTCGCGGCGGAGCGCCGTCAGATCACGCCCAGCGAGGCTGCGCACGTCAGCACCGTCAAACTGCACATCGCCCTCGGTCGGCGTCAGCAGTCGCATCAAGAGCCGCGCGAGGGTGGATTTGCCGCAGCCGGACTCGCCGACGATGGCAAATGTCTCTCCACGCCGCACGTCGAAGGACACGCCGTCGACGGCCTTCACGGTGCCGCTTGCAGCCAGCATGCCGCCGCCAGTCTTGAAGTGTTTTTTCAGCGCGCGCGCCTTGAGGATATGGTCGCTCATGCGCTCTGCTCCAGATGGGTTTCCAGCGGGGCGAAGTGACAGGCCACGGCGTGCCCGCCCTCAAGCGGGGCAAGCGGCGGCTCCTTGGCGCAGACCGGCTGTGCAAAGGGACAGCGCGTGGCAAATCGGCAGCCTTCGGGCATATTCTGCGTCGTCGGCACCATGCCCGGCACGGTGGCCAAACGCCCACGCGGACCGCTCAGCTGCGGGATCGAAGACATAAGGCCGATTGTGTAGGGGTGCTGCGGATCGTTAAAAATACGCTCCGCCGGACCGGTTTCGACAATGGTGCCGGCATACATGACGGCCACGGTATCAGCGATTTCGGCGACGACGCCGAGGTCATGGGTGATCATGATCGTGCCCATGTCGGTCTCGGCCTGAAGGTCGCGGATCAATTCCAAAATCTGCGCCTGAATGGTCACATCAAGCGCGGTGGTCGGCTCATCTGCGATCAGTAGTGCGGGGTCGTTCACCAGCGCCATGGCGATCATCACCCGCTGGCGCATTCCGCCCGACAGCTGGTGCGGATAATCCCGCATCCGCTTTTCCGGCGCGGGAATGCCGACCCGCTTGAGGATCGCCAGTGCCTTATCCTCGGCCTCGGATTTGCTGGCATCGCTATGGGCCAGCACGGCTTCGGCAATCTGGTCGCCAATGCGGAACGCAGGGTTGAGCGAGGTCATCGGCTCTTGAAAGATCATCGTCATCCGGCTGCCGCGCAGCTTGCGCATTGCCCTGTGATCCGCAAGGTCGAGCTTTTGCCCCTCAAAGATCATTTCCCCCGACCGGATCGTCGCAGCACCTGCAGGCAAGAGCCCCATCATCGCCAATGAAGTCACGCTTTTGCCGCAGCCGCTTTCTCCGACAACGCAGAGCGTCTTGCCGGGGCTGACCGAGAAATTGACGTGATTGATCTGGTCGCTCGGCAGGCCACGAAAGCGCAAGCTGAAGTCGCGCACTTCGAGTAAAACCTTGTCGGAACCGGTGTCAGGGTTGGGCAATGGACCGCTTTCTTAAACCAATATGAGATTGGTCGAGTATGCGGTTGCATGTTTCTCGCTGTCAATCCGGGGATTTCAGTTTTTAAAAGAGTCCTTTCCGCTCAATCTGTTGCGTCGGTTTGAGCCTGTTGTTTCCGCGGTTCAGCTTAATTTTTAAGCGATTTTTCAAGGCTATCTGCGCGTTCAACTGGAAAGGACGGCACCCGGTTGAGAGCGCGGACGGTATTTGTGAAAGGATGAATTGAGGGGGGTGGGAGCGCTTTCTCCGCGACAGCGCTATTGAAGGGCGGTCGATTTATTGCTTTATCAAAAGGGAGCCAAGATTTTCGAAAGGGCGGCATAACCCCATGACCAGCAAACCTAAATCGGCAGAGCGCAAACGCGGGTCCGGGGCGCAATTTGTCTATTCGATCTTACGCGATGAAATCCTTGACCTAACCCTGCTCCCCGGGAGCCCCATCGACGAGATTCGCCTCTCCGAGCGGTTGTCGATGTCGCGCACCCCGATCCGTGAGGCATTGGTGCGACTGGCGAGCGAGGGGCTGGTGACCACGCTGCCCAACCGCTCAACCGTGGTGTCGAACATCGACTTCATGAATCTGCACACCTTTTTCGATGCGATGACATTGATGTACCGCGTCACGACGCGGCTTGCGGCACAGTTTCATACGCCCGCAGATATGGCCGCTATCCGCGCTCGACAGGCTGAGTTCGCAAAGGCGGTAGAGGCACAAGATGCATTGTCGATGATTGCCACAAATCGAGAGTTCCACGCCGAGATCGCCCGCGCGGGGCGTAACCCCTATTACGAATCGCTCTGCCTTCGGCTTTTGGATGAGGGGCGGCGGCTTCTGCGGATGTACTACCAGTCTTTCGACGACCAGCTCCCGAATGAGTATGCGCAAGAGCATGAAGACCTGATTGCGACCATTGAAGCCCGCGATATCTCTCGTGCGGATTCTCTGGCGAAAACCCATGCCGACCAAATCGTGCGGCAGATTCAGGCGCTGATTTCACGCGACCGGCGGCAACATATCGACATCTAAGCTACTGTAGTGATGTCGTAATTTAGAAAGCATGCCTCGTGGAAAGATTTTTTGTCGACAAATAAAATACAATCATTAAAATGCAGGCAAGCCCGGCAACAACGCAGCCGGTTTCTATGATGGAGAGATAAATGAACCCTTCGATTTTTTCCGGCTGCATCCCGGCCCTGATGACCCCCTGCACTGAAGACCGCAAACCCGACTTCGATGCACTGGTGCGCATGGGCAAAAAGCTGATCGCCGATGGTATGAGCGCGGTCGTATACTGCGGCTCAATGGGTGATTGGCCGCTGCTGACCGATGCTGAGCGGATGGAAGGCGTTGAACGCTTGGTCAACGCGGGCGTTCCGGTCGTTGTTGGTACGGGTGCTGTGAACACCAAGCTGGCCGCCGAGCACGCAGCCCATGCACAGAAAGTTGGTGCAAAAGGTTTGATGTTGATCCCGCGCATCCTGTCGCGTGGTACTTCGGTCGCTGCCCAAAAGGATCATTTCAAAGCTGTCCTTTCCGCCGCGCCGGATCTTCCGGCCGTGATCTACAACAGCCCCTATTATGGTTTCGCCACCCGCGCTGATCTCTTCTTTGCGCTGCGGGCCGAGCATTCGAACCTCGTCGGTTTCAAGGAGTTCGGCGGCGCAGACGACCTGCGCTATGCGGCTGAAAACATCACCAGCCGCGATGATGACGTGACGCTGATGATTGGCGTCGACACCACTGTTTTCCATGGTTTCGTCAACTGCGGTGCCACGGGCGCCATCACTGGCATCGGCAACGTGTTGCCGCGCGAAGTGTTGCATCTGGTGGCCCTTAGCCAAGCCGCAGCGGCGGGCGATGCCGAAGCGCGCCAGCGGGCGCAGGAACTGGATGCGGCGCTTGGTGTTCTGTCCTCCTTTGATGAGGGTCCCGATCTCGTGCTTTATTATAAGCATCTGATGGTGCTCGAAGGCCATGCAGAATATGCGCTGCATTTTAACGAGACCGACGCGCTGAGCGACAGCCAACGCGGCTATGCCGAGGCGCAGTATAAGCTGTTCCGCACTTGGTATGCCGATTGGAGCAAGCAAGGCGGCGCGGTCGCCAAATACGCGGCCTAAGTTCCCGGCCACCTCTCCCCGGCTGGGCAGGCCCGTCGCATCTGCGGCGGGCCTTTTGCGTTGCCGGACAGTCATTTCAAAGAAGATAATTGCAAACGCATATAAATTTGACTAGCATCCTCTCAGGGATCAACGCACCGGGAGCGGGTGCGCCAATTTGGGGAGAAAAATTGAGATGAGTGCAACAGATTTAATGCGAGATTTCGGGGCGATGCTCGCCTCTGGCGGGGTCGAAGTGGTGGACTGTTCTGGTGTTTTGGGGCCGGATACGCCGATCCTGCAACTGCCAGCCGATTTTGCCAAGCCGACGCCGAAAGTCGAGATCCACAAGATCAGCGAATATGATGAAGACGGCCCGTTCTTTGCGTGGAACTGGATGGTCTTGGGCGAGCATTCCGGCACGCATTTCGACGCGCCGCACCATTGGATCACCGGCAAAGATTACGAAGACGGGTTCACCGATACGCTTGACGTGCAACGCCTCGTCGCGCCGGTGAATGTGATCGACTGTTCGCAACAGTCCCAAGAAGACCCTGACTTTTTGCTCGACGCCAAGGGCATCAAGGAATGGGAGGCCGAGTATGGCGAGATTGGCGAGGGCGAATGGGTCGTCATGCGCACCGATTGGGACAGCCATGTGAACGACGAAGCGCGGTTCCTCAACGCGGATGAGACCGGCCCCCACAGCCCCGGACCGACCCCGGATGCGATTGAATATCTGATGAGCAAAAAGATTGTTGGTTGGGGCACCCAATGCATCGGCACCGACGCGGGCCAAGCGGGCGGGATGGAGCCGCCGTACCCGGCGCATAACCTGCTGCACAAGAACAACTGTTTTGGTCTGGCAAGCCTTGCCAACCTCGACAAACTGCCGCCCAAAGGCGCGATCCTGATTGCGGCACCGTTGAAGATCAAAAACGGCACCGGCAGCCCCATTCGGGCGCTGGCGCTGGTGCCGAAGGGCTGATCGGTGACGGATACGCCACTCACCAAGGCGGAGAATGCGCCGCTCGATCAGATGGGGCTCGATAACTTCGCGCCCTATCTGATGAACCGGATCATGGGGCGGTATAATGCCGCCCTGTCAGCCGAGATGGCGGCGCTTGGCTTGACCACGCCGCAGATGCGCTCCTTGGCGGTGCTTTCGGTCACGGATGGGATCTTGATCCGTGAATTGGCCGTCTATGCGGTGGTTCAGCAATCTACGCTGAGCCGCGCGCTGGACGCGCTGGTGCGCGACGGTTTGGTGCGGCGTGAGACTGACGCGGCCGACAGCCGCGCAACCCGCGTCTACCTGACTGAAAAGGGCGGCGATGCCTATGCCCGGCTCTGGCCGCATATGGCCGAAGCCTATGGCGCGATGTTCAAGGGCATCGACGCCGCCGAGAAAGAGGCCTTTGTGGCCACGCTGCGCACCATGCTGCGTAATATCCGAAAACACGATTTTTAAGAGGGTCCTATGGCCGAGCGTTCGTTCAAGGCAGAGGTGGAACACCTGCGCAAAGGAGACGGTGACGTCTTCACAGGTGAGGGTATCCTCGCGATCACCAAAGCTCTTCTGGAAAACGGGGTCGGCTATGTAGGCGGCTATCAAGGTGCGCCGATTTCGCATCTGATGGATGTGCTGGCGGATGCCGAAGAGCTCATGGGGGAGTTGGGCGTGCGGTTCGAGGCGAACGCTTCTGAGGCTGCCGCCGCGGCAATGCTGGCCGCTTCGGTGCACTACCCCATTCGCGGTGCGGTGACCTTCAAAGGCCCGGTGGGGGTTAACGTGGCTTCAGATGCGCTGGCGAACCTTAGCTCCTCAGGCGTGACCGGCGGCGCGCTGGTGATCGTGGGCGAAGACTACGGCGAAGGCTCG
The DNA here is from genome assembly GCF_022788655.1 of Sulfitobacter indolifex. Classification (NCBI taxonomy): domain Bacteria; kingdom Pseudomonadati; phylum Pseudomonadota; class Alphaproteobacteria; order Rhodobacterales; family Roseobacteraceae; genus Sulfitobacter; species Sulfitobacter indolifex. Next base: position 42,522 of record NZ_CP084954.1, read on the forward strand.
TCGATCATGCAAGAACGCTCTCACGGCTTCGCAATGAAATCGCAGTTTTGGATGCTTGACCCGCGCCCGAACCTGCCTTGCATCACGAAGGCGGTGAAGGACGGGTTTGAGCTCAGCGAGGCCAGCAACACACCTGTCATGCTCATGGTCCGTATCCGGTCGTGCCATGTCACGGGCAGTTTTGAGACCTGCGACAACCAGCGCCCGCCGTTGACCGTCGCCGAGGCCGCCGCCAATCCGCGCTCGGATTTTAACCGCGTGGTGCTGCCGCCGATGTCCTATCTGCATGAGAAGGACAAGATCGAGAACCGCTGGCCTGCGGCTGAGAAGTTCATTCGTGAGAACAAGTTGAATGAGGTCTTTGGCCCCAAAGAAGCCCCCTTGGGTATTGTGGTGCAGGGTGGGATGTACAACTCGGTGATCCGCGCGCTGCAACGTCTCGGCCTAGCCGATATCCACGGTGAAACCGAGGTGCCGCTTTATGTGCTGAACGTCACCTATCCACTCCTGCGCGATGAGTTTGACGAATTCTGCGCAGGCAAGGATCATGTTCTGGTGGTCGAAGAGGGCCAGCCCGATCACATCGAACAGCAGCTCGGCTCCTACCTCTACAAGCTCGAACGCAAGGTGAAGCTGCACGGCAAAGACGTGCTGCCGATGGCTGGCGAATACACCGGGCAGGTATTGCTCGATGGGGTCACGGATTTCCTCAAGGTCGCTGCACCAGACATGTTGCCCGGCAAGGTGCGCGCCCCCAATGCCGAAGCGCCCGCGATCCCCGATCTGTCCGACACGGTGCCAATCCGCCCGCCCGGTTTCTGCACCGGCTGCCCTGAGCGCCCGATCTTTGCCGCGATGAAACTGACCGAGCAGGAGTTGGGCAAACACCAGATTACCGGAGATATTGGCTGCCACCTGTTCGGCGTTCTGCCCCCCTTTGAGATCGGCGGCTCGACCATGGGCTACGGGCTTGGACCGGCCTCTAACGCCGCCTTTGACGGCGGCGGCGACAAACGGGTGATCTCGATCATGGGCGACGGCGGGTTCTGGCACAACGGGTTATCGACCTCGATCGGGAACATGGTTTTTAACAAATCCGACAGTGTGGCGGTGATCGTTGACAACTACTATTCTGCCGCCACCGGGGGGCAGGATGTGATGTCGTCCCGCGCGCATAATGACACAAAATCGACGAATAACCCGATCTCTAAGGCGCTCAAGGGCGTGGGTGTGGAATGGGTGCGCCAGATCGACCGGACCTATGATGTCGGCAAGCTGCGTGAGGTGCTGCGCGAGGCGCTGACCACCGATTACAAAGGGCCGAAGGTGATCGTCGCCTCCTCGGAATGTATGCTGAACAAGCAGCGCCGCGAGAAGCCGCTGCGCAACAAAGCGATCAAGGAAGGCCGCCGCATGGAGGTGCCGCGCTTTGGCGTCGATGCGGATGTTTGCACCGGGGATCACGCCTGTATCCGGCTCTCGGGCTGCCCGTCACTGTCGCTGAAACGGCTCGACGATCCGCTGCGCGATGATCCGGTGGCGCATATTGATCAAACCTGTGTCGGCTGCGGCAACTGCGGCGAAGTGGCCGATACGGCGGTGCTCTGCCCGTCCTTCTATCAAGCCGATGTGGTGCATAACCCGACCCGTTTTGAGCGGTGGCGTGCCGATAAGACCAGTCAGATCATCAACTGGCTGCAAAGGCGGCGCGACGCGAAGCGGCTGCGCAGCGAAGGAGTGACGACGTGAATATGATCCTGCCGCAAAAGACACCCGATGCACGTGTCGGTGAAATCATCAAGCTCGCGGTCATGGCCGTGGGCGGGCAGGGCGGTGGCGTCTTGACGGGCTGGATCGAATCCATGGCGCGGGCCGAGGGCTATGTCTGTCAGGCGACCTCGGTCGCCGGTGTGGCGCAGCGGACGGGGGCTACGATCTATTACGTCGAAATGGCCCGCAAAAGCGCGTTAGAGCCGGTTTTTGCCCTCGCCCCTGCGGCGGGCGATGTCGACGTGTTGATCGCGGCTGAGATGATGGAAGTCGGTCGCGCGGTGATGCGCGGTTTCGTGACGCCAGACCGCACCACGCTGATCGGCTCGACCCACCGCGCCCTTGCGGTGAGCGAGAAGATGGCCCCCGGAGACGGCATTGCCGACGCGGATGAAGTCCGCGCCGCTGCAGAAATTGCTGCGCAAAAACTGGTGTTGGAGGATATGGAAGGGCTGGCCGTCGGCGCGGGCTCTGTCATTTCCGCCTCGCTTTTCGGCGCATTGGCTGGCTCTGGCGCGCTGCCGTTCCGTCGCGAAGCTTATGAAGATGCGATCCGCGCGGGCGGCAAAGGGGTGGAGCCTTCGCTGCGTGCCTTTGCTGTGGGATATGATGCGGCGCAGGGCCATCTGCCTACCGCCTCCCCCGTCACAACGGACGAGTTCGAAACCCCCTTCCGCCTTACCGGCCCCCAAGCGTTGCAAAGCCACTGGGACGGGCTTGTCACCCGCGCCGATGCGCTGCCGGAAGCGGTGCATGATCTGGCGTTTGCGGGCCTGTCTAAGGTGGTAAATTTCCAAGACTGCGCCTATGGCACGCTCTACCTCAACCGGCTCGATACCGTGCTGGCCCGTGACAGTGCCGCCTGCGATTGGCGGCTGTCGGCGGAGGCTGCGAAATACATCGCCAATGCCATGGCCTATGATGACATCATTCGTGTCGCCGACCTGAAAACCCGCGCGCCGCGCTTTACCCATATCCGGCAGGAAATGCGGGCGGGCGACGCAAACCTGATGCAGTTGACCGAATACTTTCACCCCCGCGCCGAGGAAATCGCAGGGCTAATGCCCGCGCGTCTTGGGGCCAAGGTGGAGGCAAGCGACACATGGATGGCCCGGCTGAACCGGTGGTTTGATAAGGGCCGCCGCCTGCGCACGGACCGGCTGCCCGCATTCTTGATGCTGCATGTGCTGGGGGGGCTCAAGGGCTACCGCTTGAAAACCCACCGCCACGCGATTGAGATGGCGCATCTAGATGATTGGCTTGCGCGCAGTTTGGCTGAAGTAGATGCCGACTATGATGTCGCGGTGGAGCTGGTGAAATGTCGTCGGCTTATCAAAGGCTATTCCGACACCCACGCGCGGGGATTGGGTAAGTTCGACAAGGTGATGGATGCCGCTGATCTGCTGCGGGGGCGCGATGATGCGGCGCAATGGATTGCGCGCCTGCGGGAGGCGGCCTTGCAAGATGCCGAAGGCAAAGCGCTTGATGGGGCCATCGCGACAGTGCGTTCTTTCGTTTAGAGGCGGTGCCTATTTTCTGTGCAAATCCTGCGTGACTTTTGAAAGGACGCGCAGGTTGCTCGCATACCAATTGACCGGATGAGAAAGCCGCGCATAGCTGATGCTGAACAACCGGGGTCACCACCATGGAAATTTCGCATCTCATCGCCTTCAACATCGCGCTCATCGCGTCGATCCTCAGCCCCGGCCCGGCCTTTCTGATCGCGCTGAAAACCACGCTGAGTTCTGGGCGGCAGGCGGGCGTCGCCGTGGGGCTTGGCCTTGGCCTTGTCGCCTCCTTCTGGACCCTTGCCGCGCTCTTGGGGTTGGAGGCGGTATTCCTAGCTTTCCCATGGGCTTATGCCCTCGTCAAAGGGGTTGGCGCGGTCTATCTACTCTATGTCGCCTATGGCATGTGGCGCGGCGCGCGTGAACCTGTGACAACCACCGTGAAACCTGCTCGTCATGCCTTCCGGCAGGGGATGATGATCAACATCCTAAACCCCAAATCGGTGCTTTTCGCTGCAGCGGTACTGGTGGTCATCTTCCCGGAAAAGATGCGCTTGAGCGAGAACCTGTTGATCGTCGCCAACCACTTGATCATTGAAGTGATCTTCTACACCACGCTCGCCTTCGGCATGAGCCGCCCAGCGGTGAGCCAGCGTTATCTGCGCGCAAAGGTTTACCTCGACCGGGTCGCCTCGGTCGTGCTGGGGCTCTTGGGGTTGCGACTGCTGTTCTCGCGTTAAAGCTCAGCCTCCCAACGCCGCGACAGACGCATCGCGCCGTTGATGATCCCGACCATCGAATAAGTCTGCGGGAAGTTACCCCAACCTTCGCCCGTGGCGAATGCCGTGTCTTCTGACATGAGGCCAAGGTGGTTGCGGGCTTCCAGCAATTCTTCGAACAGCTTGCGGGCCTCTTCCTCACGCCCAATGCGAGCAAGCGCATCAATTCGCCAGAAGGCACAGACGTTGAAGCCCACCTCCGGGACGCCAAAATCATCCGCTTCCTCATATCGTAGCATGAAGGGGCCGCGGCCCAGCACTTCGGACAACCGCTCCACCGTCGCGATGAAACGCGGGTCTTTCGGCGGCAGGAAACCGACCTCCCCCATAAGCAGGACACTTGCATCCAAGGTGCTGCCGCCAAAGCTTTCGACAAAGGCGCCGCGGTCCTCTGACCATGCATTGTCGAGGATTTTATCGCGGATCACCTCCGCCCGGTCTGACCAAAGGGTGGCGCGATCTTCCAGTTCCAGATGCCGCGCAATCTTGCCCAGCCGGTCACAGGCGGCCCAGCACATCAGCGACGAAGACGTGTGAATTCGCGCGCGGCTGCGCAGCTCCCAAATTCCCGCATCGGGCTGATCGTGCAATTCCCAAGCCTGCTCGCCCAAAGGTTCTAACTGTTCAAATGCCGTGCGCCCGGTGTTGAGGGGCAGGCGGTGATCAAAGAAAGCGGGCGCCGCCCCGAGGATGATATTGCCGTAGGTGTCATGCTGGAAATGCTCATGTGCCTGATTGCCGATCCGCACCGGCCCCATGCCGCGAAACCCCTGCAAGCTGGGCGAGATGCGTTCGGTCAATGCCGTTTCAAGCCCCAGCCCCAGCACCGGCTGGATATGCCCGCCTTCGGCATCGGCGACGGCATTCATCAGCCATTGGAAATAATGCTCCAACGTACGGGTCGCAGCGAGGCTGTTGAGCGCGCGGACCGTGAAAAACGCATCACGGACCCAGCAATAGCGGTAATCCCAATTGCGCCCTGAATCCGGGGCTTCGGGCAGCGAGGTGGTAATCGCGGCGATAACCCCACCCGTGGCCTCATAGCTGCACAGTTTCAGCGTGATCGCAGCGCGGATGACGGCCTCTTGCCACTCAAAGGGGATCGCCAGCCGCTGCGTCCAGCGCTGCCAATAGCGCGTGGTTTTGGTGCGAAAGGTGGTGCCGATCTGCTCGGCACTGTCTGACAGCGTCTCGTCCGGGCCGAGAATGAAGGTCATTTCGCCTTCAAGATTGATCAGCCGCGCGTCAAGCACATGGTCAATCGGCGCGTCGGTGGTCAAGCGCATGTTCTGCTCTGGCCCGACGAAACGCACATGGTTGGAACCGCGGGTAAGCGTCGGGGCGACCTCCCCCCATTGGAAGCGCGGGCGCAGACGCATCCGCACACGGGGCGAACCTTCGATACGCCGCACCTGGCGCACCAACATTTGCGGGCGAAAGCTGCGGCCATAGGCCGAAAAACGGGGGCAAAAGTCGATAATCTCAACCGCGCCCTTGGGACTGCGCAATACCGTGCGCAGGATCGCGGTGTTGGGCAGATAGCTCTGTTCGCTTTCGGTCATGCCTTCAAGTTCGACGGCAAATTCACCATCACCCTCTTCGCCAGCACCATGCCCCATGAGACTGTGAAAGACCGGATCACCGTCAAATCGTGGCAAGCAGAACCAATTGATTGCCCCTTCGCGACTGACCAATGCTGCAACAGCGCAGTTCCCGATAACACCCAGATCCATAAGTTCCTCTTTTCCATTCTCAACGCGTCTGCCGGGCGAACCAAGTCAGCGCAAAATCTCTTCTAGCCAATCGGCAAAGCCTGCCACATCGTCGATCCGGTGCTGCGCCTGCGTGGACCCCTGACCGATCTTGATACCAAAGCCACCCAATGCCTGAGCTGCGCGAAACCCGTCTTCGTCGGTTACATCATCGCCAACCATCACAGGCAGACGATCGGCAAAGACGGGAGAGGCCATGAAACGCTCAACCGCGCCACCCTTGTCGACACCTTTAAGCGCGACCTCGCTGACCATTTTGCCGTGTAGGCCACGCAGGCTGGCGTTTTCACTGGTAAGCCTATCGACAAAGGCACGGCAGGCGTCGCCTTGATCGGGTGCTTTGCGGTAATGCACGGCGATCGCGCCGGGCTTACGCTCTGACGTGACACCCTGCAGCAGGGCAAATTTCTCAACCCGGTCAATGACCTCGGTGGGGATGCCTGCGTCTTGTGTCGTCACATGATCATCGGCCCCCAATCGAAGCTCAAGACCGTGAGAGCCCGAAACCGGTAGGCGCAATGCGCCCAGAATGCCATCCACATCCGCGAGCGCACGACCCGAGATCACCGCCACCGCGCCATCGGTCGCCGCAACGAGACGGGTCAGCAATTGGCGCGTACGATCGGGCAGGCAGGCATCTTCTGGATTGTCGACGATGGGGGCCAAAGTGCCGTCCAGATCCAGAAAAAACGCGTGGCGCTGGACTGGGATCAGCGGCGGCAGATCGTTGTGCGGCAAGGTGGTGCTGTCCATAGGCTCGGGTCTATCCGTCTCATGACGCGGGTATTTCACCGAGAAACCTATGCGTCGCCGCAGCGAAATCAAAGTCTTTATGCTGCAACTGCGCAAAGACCTGCAGAGCGCACAGCGGGAACCCATGCACTGCAAGAACGTTAAGCAGAACGTCGCCCTCTATTGCCTGCCTCGCATGCTTGCCCCCGGAAACCCCGATGAACGCACCGTCCTCGCTTAGATACTACCCCGACAGTAAGCCTGGCATTGCCCGCCGACGCTGCGGGCGAGGGTTTTCTTACTTCGCGCCGGATGGCGCGTGCATCAAAGACAAGGTTGAACGCGAGCGGCTGGTAAAGTTGGCGGTGCCCCCGGCCTATGAACAGGTCTGGATCTGCCCTCATGTGAATGGCCACCTACAGGCCACAGGTTTCGATGCGCGGGGGCGCAAGCAATATCGCTATCATCCGCTCTGGTCCGAGGCGCAAGCGCAGGAAAAATACGCGAGTTTGGTCGATTTCGCCGAAACCCTGCCCCGGCTCCGCCGTCGGGTCCGCCGTGATCTGAAAGGCGAACTGGGCGACCGCGCCTTTGCACTAGCGGCCGCGGTCGCGATGATTGACCGTTTGTCTCTGCGGGTGGGCAATCAGGTCTATGCCAAAACCAACCGCACCTATGGCACGCTGACGCTGAAACGGCGGCACCTGACGTTGCGCGATGGAAAGTTGCAGGCGTCCTTCATGGCGAAAGGGGGCAAACGGGTGCGTCGACAAATTGCCAATCGAACCCTTATGCGCGCACTTGAAAAGATTCGCGACCTGCCGGGCGCCGACCTGCTAACCTGGGTTGATGACGATGGGACGTCGCGCACGTTAACCTCTTCGGCGTTGAACGATTACATTTCCGACGCTGCAGCCGTAGAAGGGTTCTCGGCCAAGACGTTTCGCACTTGGGCAGGCTCGGTCGCGGCGTTCAATGTGGCGCTGATCCACGATAGACCGACCATTAAGGCGATGGCTGAGGCCGCCGCTGAGCGGTTGCACAATACACCCACCATTGCACGCAACAGCTATATCCATCCGCAGGTGATCGACCTTTGTCAGCATCCGCTGGACCTGCCGGAACCCCCTGATATAGACGATATGACCCAAGCCGAACGTGGGCTTTTGGCGTTTTTGCGCGCGTAGGCATAAGTTTCTTTTGTTGTTCAGCCGAACTTTAACCGCGCTCAAGCATTGTTAACATGAATAGCGTTTAGCCTATTTTTAGAAGGATGCGAATTTCATGAGCGATAAAGATGGGTCAACTCTCAGCGGTGTTCTTGATCAAATGGAGCATCTTTCCGGAGGGGCGGATAGGCAGATCACCGTCGAAGAAATCATTGACTGTCTGGGCAAACATTCCTTTGCATCAACCATTTTCGCGTTCAGCCTGATATCCACGTCGCCTGCCAGCGGCATTCCCGGGGTCACGGCCTTTGTGGGCCTTGTGGTCATGTTTTTGGTGGTTCAGATGATTTTTGGCCGCAAGAAGCTATGGCTCCCCGGCTTCATCATGCGCCGGGATATTGCTGCCAAAAAGCTTCGTGCAGGCGTCAAGTGGTTGCGCCGTCCGGTGTCATTTGTGGATCGGTTTTTACATGAGCGCACGACGTTCTTGCTCCATCGCCCATGGATATATCTACCGCTGATTATGGTGCTTTCAGTTACCATTTTTATGCCGTTCATGGAGATCGTACCAACTTCCGGCTCCATTGCCTCTGCAATGATCGCTATATTCGCGGCGGGCTACCTCATGCGGGACGGTAGGGTGGTGATCCTTTCGATGATATTGATGTCGCTGCTGCCTGTTGGCGTTACATGGTTCTTTCTTGGGCGCTAAAAAAATAATCTGGCCGTATCACCTTGCTCCGGCTGCAAAAGGTTTGACCGGCGGCGTCCCAGATGGGAACCTTTGGTGAATTGAACCATTAAACCGTTAGTGGTGGTCGGCGTTCCGTCAATTCAGGCTCGGCGGCCGAAAATGATTGTTCCCGAGGCAAAAAATGGCTGGCAGATTAATTGTAATCTCAAATCGTATCCCGTCAGAGGCCGCCCCTTCTGGTGGATTGGTGTTTGCACTGCATGAGACGCTACGCAAAATCGGCGGCGTCTGGATCGGCTCGCATCCTGAAACCACAGATGACCCTGCTGAAAGTCTAAGCGAATACGGCGATCAGGGTGAATATGCACGGCTGAGCTTCAGCCTTAGCCCAGAAGACTACAAAAACTTCTATCTCGGCTTTTCCAATTCGGTGCTCTGGCCCGTCTGTCACCGTCGTGGCGATCTGGTAAAGCTCGACCGTGGGTTTGAGCGGGGCTATAGCGCTGTGAACGCGCGCCTTGCCCGTCAGGTAATGAAGGTCGCCGCGCCGGACGATATGATCTGGGTGCATGACTATCATTTCTTTCCCCTTGCGACAGAACTGCGCAAACTTGGCTTTACGGGCAAAATTGGGTTTTTCTTGCATGTTCCCTTCCCCGCTTTGGGTGACATGGGCGCCCTCCCGCGGGAGGCCAATCTGGCGCATTGGCTGGCGGATTATGACCTTGTTGGCTTGCAGACCCGCGCCGACGTAGCGCGCTGCCTTGAGATGTTCCGCGCCGAGACTGATGCCGAGTTTCTAATGAACGGCACGATCAAATGCGGTGCACGCGCTGTGGCGATCCGGTCCTTCCCCATTGGCATCGACGTGGAAACTTTTGTGCAGGCCGCACAGGGAGGAAGCGAGCAAGATCGGCTTGCCGATGATATGGCAGGCGACATTGTCATTGGCGTGGACCGGCTGGATTATTCCAAGGGCCTGCCCAATCGTTTCCGTGCTTTTGGCCGCTACCTTGAAACCCGTGATGAACGTGAGCGGCGTGTGAGTATGGTTCAGATCGCCCCGCCAAGCCGCGAGGAAGTCGCCGCCTACCGCGAGTTGCGCTACGAGTTGGAAGAATTGGTTGGCCGCGTGAATGGCGAGCATGGAGAGATCGACTGGACCCCGTTGCGTTATATTCACCGCAATCTTGACCGCAATTTATTGGCAAGGCTCTACCGCCGTGCGCGGGTGGGGATCGTCACGCCATTTGCGGATGGGATGAACCTTGTCGCTAAGGAATACGTCGCAGCACAAGACCCCGAAGACCCGGGCGTATTGATCCTGTCGCATATGGCGGGTGCCGCCGAAGACCTGACCGATGCAATTTTGGTCAATCCCTATGACATCGAAGAGATGAGCGAAGCGTTGAAAACGGCATTGGCCCTACCTTTGGAGGAGCGCAAACGCCGTCATGCCAAATGCATGGCGCAGGTGCGCGCGACCGACGTAAGCCGGTGGAGCCAGACTTACGTACAGGCGCTCAAGACCTGCGCGGCAACGCTGGTGGTCAAACCGCCGGCACGGGAATGGTCAGAGGCTTAGGATCAGCATCACTCCTCCGGGGCGAAGTGCACTTCGGTTCCCCAGCCGTCGCATTTTTCAGCCAAGCCAGCGGGCAGGGGCAGATCGGTAAAGAACATATCAACTTCTCGGGCCGAGGCGATGCGCGCCGGGGCAGAGCGTTTGAATTTGGAATGATCCGTCACCAGAAAGGTCTTGCGCGACTGTGCGATGATACATTGGCTGACACCCACCTCTTCGATGTCGAAGTCCAAGAGATCGCCATCCGCATCCATGGCCGAGCAGCCGATCACCGCAATGTCAAATTTGAACTGACGGATCGTCTCAATCGTCAGATTGCCGACCAAGCCACCGTCCATGCGGCGCAGCGCACCCCCCGTTAGCACGATGCGGCATTCGGGATTGACGACCAAAATATTGGCCACGTTCATGTTGTTTGTGACCACCATCAGATCGCGGTGATGGAGCAACGCGCGGGCCACTGCCTCGGTGCTGGTGCCGATGTTGAGAAAGACCGAGCAGCCGTCAGGGATGTGTTCGGCACAGGCGCGGGCGATGCGCGTCTTAGCCTCCTCATGCAGGTTGCGCCGCTCGGCATAGCCGATGTTACTGGCGCCCGAGGGCAGCACCGCGCCGCCGTGCACCCGCTCCAACTTGCCGCTATCTGCCAGTTCGGTGAGGTCACGGCGGATGGTCTGATGGGTGACGCCGAAATGTTCGGCCAGCCCATCGACGGTGACTTTGCCTTCGCGTCGGGCGATTTCAAGAATGTCGGGATGGCGGAATGTCTGTGAAATGGGCGTCGCTCCTGCCTGCTGTTGGCGCATTATCTCCATCGCTTTGGCTAACGCAAGCAATCGCGCAGCAGCTTACGCTTAACATGTTCGCTATGCCGGTAAAACGAACATAAACGAAAATAAAACTTGTGCAAATGAGAGTCGTTTCGTAACACTGCCCCCGAATTGGACAGTCTGAGCTTGGGGGAGGGCCGGATCGTGAACCAACAGCCCGAGAGCCATATGACCACGGCCCCGGTCGATCTTTTCGTCATCGGCGGCGGTATTAACGGTGCTGGTATTGCACGCGATGCCGCAGGGCGGGGTCTTAGCGTGACCTTGGCCGAGATGAATGATCTGGCCTCCGCGACCTCTTCGGCTTCGACCAAACTGTTTCATGGCGGTCTGCGCTACCTTGAGTATTTCGAGATCGGCCTCGTGCGGCACGCGCTGACCGAACGCGAAGTGTTGCTGAAAGCCATGCCGCATATCTCTTGGCCGATGCGCTTCGTGCTGCCCTATCACCGCGACATGCGCTTTGAGGGGGACACGCCGACCTCCAAATTGCTGCGGCTGTTCATGCCGTGGATGCGCGGCCGCCGTCCGGCTTGGCTGATCCGCTTGGGCCTGTTTCTTTATGACAATCTCGGCGGGCGCGAAATTCTGCCCGCCACCCGCAGCCTTTCTTTGCGCGACACGCCAGAGGGCGCGCCGCTGGAGGATCGGTTCGAAAAAGCGTTCGAATATTCTGATTGCTGGATTGAGGACTCGCGCCTTGTGGTGCTGAACGCCCGCGACGCAGAATTGCGCGGCGCCCGCATCCTGACGCAGACCAAAGTGCTCGCGGCCTCTCGCGAGGGTGGTGTCTGGGCCGTGACGGTTGAGCACGGCAAAGACGGCCCGCAAGAAGTGATCCGCGCGAAAATGCTAGTCAACGCGGGCGGCCCATGGGTAGGCGAGATTATCCACAACACCGTGCGGCTGAACTCCTCCGAAGGGGTGCGGCTGGTGCGCGGCAGCCATATCGTGACCAAACAGCTTTACGATCACGACAAATGCTATTTCTTCCAAGGGACCGATGGGCGGATCATCTTCACGATCCCTTATGAGCAAGATTTCACCCTCATAGGCACCACCGATGCAGATCACCCCGATCCTTCGGTCGCCCCGGAATGCACCCCCGAAGAACAAGATTACCTGATCAACTTCGTAAACGGCTATCTCAAGCAGGACATCACCCGCAAAGACATCGTTTGGACCTACTCCGGCGTGCGCCCGCTTTATGATGACGGGGCCAGCAGCGCCACAGCGGCCACGCGGGACTATACGCTGAAAGTGGATGAAACCGGCGGCGCGCCGATCCTCAATGTCTTTGGCGGCAAGATCACCACCTACCGCAAACTGGCCGAGGATGCGCTGGAGCTGATCGCCCCTCATTTCAACGGGCTGTCAGGGCATTGGACCGCTGGTGTGGCGCTGCCCGGCGGGGATTTCCCGGTGGACGGTGTGGCGCGGTTGATCGCGCGGCTTAGGTCGGATTACGAATTTTTGGATGAAAGCTGGGCAGCGCGGTTTGTACGGGCCTATGGTACCGATGCACGCACCATCCTGGGCGAGGCCGCGACGCTTTCGGATTTGGGCGAGCATTTCGGTGCGACGCTGACCGCGCGCGAGGTGGCTTGGCTGATGGACCGCGAATATGCGCAGACCGCGCATGACGTGATCTGGAGACGCAGCAAGCTTGGGCTGCGATTGAATGAGACGCAGGTTGCGCGTCTGGATAAATGGATGCAGGCGCGCGCAGCGAAACAAGCTGCCTCTGCGGCAGAATGAGGGGAGGACGAACGTGAGTTTGATCCTGAAAAACGTGTCGAAGAAAGTGGGCGGTCAAACGCATATCCACCCGACCGACCTGACCTTGGAAAAGGGCACGATGAACGTGCTCTTGGGGCCGACATCTGCGGGCAAGACGTCGCTGATGCGGCTGATGGCCGGGCTGGATGTGCCCAACACTGGACAAGTGATCTGGAACGGCGAGGATGTCACCGGCATGCGGGTGCAGGACCGCAAGGTGGCGATGGTCTATCAGCAGTTCATTAATTACCCGTCGATGACGGTCTATGACAACATCGCCTCGCCGATGAAGTTGGTCGGTAAATCCAAAGACGAGATCGACCGCGCAGTGCGCGAGACGGCAGAGTTGATGCAGCTGACCCCGATGCTTGACCGCAAGCCGCTGGAGCTTTCGGGCGGCCAGCAACAGCGCTGTGCTTTGGCGCGGGCGCTGGTGAAAAACGCAGGTCTCGTCCTGTTGGATGAGCCGCTGGCAAACCTCGACTACAAATTGCGCGAAGAGCTTCGCGCCGAGATCCCCCGCATTTTCGAACGCGCCGGGTCGATCTTTGTCTATGCCACGACAGAGCCGGAAGAGGCGCTGCTTTTGGGCGGCAACACCGCGACGCTTTGGGAGGGCCGCGTGACGCAATTCGGCCTGACGCCAAGCGTCTACCGCCGGCCCGAGAATGCCACGACGGCGCGGGTCTTCTCCGACCCGCCGATGAACTTCCTGAGCATGACCAAATCGGGAGGCACCCTGCGCTTCGATGGCGGCGAAATGCCCGCACCCGCCAGTATGGCGAGCCTCAGAGACGGCGAATATACCGCTGGCTTCCGCCCCAACCACCTGACACTCGCGGCGCAAACACCGGGCGCGATCGCGTTTGACGCAAAGCTGAACGTGACCGAGATCACCGGATCGGAAACCTTTGTTCACCTCGACTATCACGGCGCAAAATGGGTCGGGCTGGTGCATGGCATCCAGCACCTGAAGCCGGGTCAGCCGCTGTCGGTCTATCTGGATCCAGCGCATATCTATCTCTTTGACGCGCACGGGGCTCTCGTCTCTGCCGCGCCCTATGCGGAGGCGGCATAATGGCCAAGATCACGCTTGATAACCTTGCGCATTCCTATCTGCCGAACCCCGGCCATGAGGATGACTTTGCCCTCAAGGAATTGAACCACGACTGGATCGACGGCGAAGCCTATGCGCTTTTGGGCGCTTCCGGTTGCGGCAAGTCTACGTTGCTCAACATCATTTCGGGGCTGTTGCAGCCTTCGCAGGGTCGCATCCTGTTTAACGATGTGGACGTGACCCACGCCCCCACCGCCGAGCGCAACATCGCGCAGGTGTTCCAGTTCCCGGTGGTCTACGACACGATGACCGTGCGCGACAATCTCGCCTTCCCGCTGCGCAACCGGGGTGCGGATGCCTCTTATATCGCGAGCCGCGTTCAGCAGATCGCGCAGATGATCGGCATGGAAGACGAATTGAACCGCAAGGCGCGGGGCCTCACGGCGGATGCCAAACAAAAGATCAGTCTCGGCCGGGGCATGGTGCGCGAAGATGTCAACGCGCTGTTGTTCGATGAGCCGCTGACGGTGATCGACCCGCATATGAAGTGGGAATTGCGCACGCAGTTGAAATCGCTGCACCACGAGTTCGGCCATACGATGATCTATGTGACCCATGACCAGACCGAGGCGCTGACCTTCGCGGATAAGGTCGTGGTGATGTACGATGGTCGCGTCGTGCAGATTGGCACACCGCAGGAATTGTTCGAACGGCCCGCGCATACTTTCGTGGGCTATTTCATCGGCTCACCGGGGATGAACCTGTTTGACGCGCAAATCTCGGGGAATGCCGCGCAGGTCGCGGGCACAAGCATTGACCTGACCAAAAGCTACGCCCCCAAAGGTGGCAAAACGCAACTGGGCGTCCGGCCCGAGTTTATCCGCCTCAACGGCGAAGGCTTGGGGCTGCCTGCCAAGGTAACCCGCGTCGAAGACGTGGGCCGCCATAAGATCATCCGGCTTGATGTGGCAGGCCAGCCGGTCAGCGCCATTGCCGAAGAAGGCGCAACCGTGCCCAGCGAAAACACCGCGATCAGCTTCGATCCGGCGGGCATCAATGTCTATGCCGATGATTGGCGCATCAGCGCAGAGGGAGAGGCCGCATGAACAAGACCGTCAACCAAAAGGCATGGTTCCTTGTCCTGCCCGTTCTGATCCTCGTGGCCTTTTCGGCTGTGATCCCGCTGATGACGGTGGTGAATTACTCGGTGCAAGACACCTTTGGCCGGAATGAATTCTTCTGGGCCGGGCTTGAGTGGTTTTCCGACATGCTCGAAAGCGACCGGATGTGGGACGCTCTGGGCCGTCAGTTGATCTTTTCGGGCGTCATTCTGGCAATTGAAATTCCGCTCGGCATCTTTGTCGCGCTGAACATGCCCAAAAACGGCTTCTGGGCCAGCTTTTGTCTGGTGCTGATGTCACTGCCGCTGCTGATCCCGTGGAACGTGGTCGGCACCATCTGGCAGATCTTTGGCCGCGTCGACATTGGCCTTCTGGGTTACACGCTCGACAAGCTGGGGATCACCTACAACTACACTCAAGACATCACCGCCGCTTGGATCACTGTTGTGGTCATGGACGTCTGGCACTGGACCTCGCTGGTGGCGCTTTTGGCCTATGCCGGGCTGCAATCCATTCCGGACGCTTACTACCAAGCCGCCAAGATCGACCAAGCCAGCCGTTGGGCCGTGTTCCGCTACATCGAACTGCCCAAGATGGCGGGCGTGCTGATGATCGCGATCCTGCTGCGCTTTATGGACAGTTTCATGATCTATACCGAGCCGTTCGTCGTCACCGGGGGCGGGCCGGGCAATGCCACGACCTTCCTCAGCATCGACCTTGTGAAAATGGCCATCGGCCAGTTTGACCTCGGCCCCGCAGCGGCGTTCAGCCTGATGTATTTTCTGGTGATCCTGTTGATCTCATGGGTGTTCTACACCGTCATGGTTAACCTCGACAAAAGGGATGGTGTCTGATGACCGATAGCACCGTACAAGCCCCCGGCGCAGCGCCCATTCCCGGCGACATGACCTCCGCCACCACCACAGCCCGTCGCAGCCGTTTCCGGCCCAAAGGGTCGGTCGTGGTGATGACGATTTATCTGCTGTTTTTGCTGCTGCCGATCTACTGGCTGATCAACATGAGCCTGAAGACCAACGCCGAAATCCTCGGATCCTTCTCGCTCTATCCGCGTGACCTGACTCTGGCGAATTATGCCAAGATCCTCACCGATCCGAGTTGGTACATGGGCTATGTCAACAGCCTGATCTATGTGGTCTTGAACACGGTGATCAGCCTCGCCGTGGCACTGCCAGCCGCCTATGCCTTTTCGCGCTACAGCTTCATGGGCGACAAGCACCTGTTTTTCTGGCTGCTGACCAACCGCATGGCCCCTCCGGCGGTCTTCGCGCTGCCGTTCTTCCAGCTTTATTCCTCAGTAGGGCTCTTCGACACGCATATCGCCGTGGCGCTGGCGCATTGTCTGTTCAACGTGCCGCTGGCGGTTTGGATCCTCGAAGGCTTCATGCGCGGCGTACCAAAGGAGATCGACGAGACCGCTTATCTCGACGGCTACTCCTTCCCCCGCTTCTTCATCCGCATCTTCACGCCCCTGATTGCCAGCGGCATCGGCGTCGCGGCCTTCTTCTGCTTCATGTTCTCGTGGGTGGAACTGCTGCTCTCGCGCACGTTGACGTCGGTCGATGCCAAACCCATCGCCGCCACCATGACCCGTACGGTTTCCGCCTCGGGCCTCGATTGGGGTGTGCTGGCTGCGGCGGGTGTGCTTACAATCGTACCCGGTGCGCTGGTTATTTATTTTGTCCGTAACTACATCGCCAAGGGCTTTGCCCTAGGCCGCGTATAAAAGGGGAGACCGCTCATGTCTTGGATGGCTTGGACCATGCCCACCGCGATCTTCTTCGGTGTCATCGCGCTGTTACTCGTCACTTTTACGATCCTCGCGATCAAATTCCCCGAGACGCCGCGCACCGGCATCCTTAGGATTGAAACAACCCGTGGTGACCGTCTGTTCATCACGCTTCTCGGCTCGGCCTTTATCAATTTGATCTGGCTGGGTTTTGAGGCGGGTCCGCAGCCCTATGCGCTGCTGGTCTGCCTTGCCTATGCCGCAGCAGTATTTCGCTGGGTCTAGGCGCTTTCCAACGGCTGATCCCGCATAAACGGGGCGGCCAAACGATACGACCAGATGTCTAGGGAGGACACAATGAAACGTTCAATGATGAAATCAAGCACCGCGCTTGCGGTCACGCTTGGCCTGCTGGCCGGGCCTGCTTTTGCGGATATGGAAGCCGCGAAAAAATTTCTCGAAGAGAACATCGAGCGCTCGGCGCTGAGCCGCGAAGAGCAAGAAGCGGAGATGCAGTTCTTCATCGACGCTGCTGAGCCGTTCAAGGGCATGGACATCAAAGTCGTGTCCGAGACGATCACAACCCATGAATACGAGGCCAACGTGCTGGCCCCGGCCTTCACCGCGATCACGGGCATCAACATCACCCACGATCTGATCGGCGAAGGTGACGTTGTCGAGAAGCTGCAAACACAGATGCAGTCGGGCGAGAACATCTATGACGCCTATATTAACGACTCTGACCTGATCGGCACGCACTGGCGCTACAAGCAAGCGCGCAGCCTGACCGACTGGATGGCGAACGAAGGCAAAGACGTGACCAACCCCGGTCTCGATCTGGACGATTACATTGGTCTTGATTTCACCACGTCCCCCGACGGTGAGCTGTACCAGCTGCCCGACCAGCAGTTCGCGAACCTCTATTGGTTCCGCCAAGACTGGTTCACCGATCCTGAGTTGATGGCTGAGTTCAAAGAGAAATACGGCTATGAGCTGGGCGTGCCGGTCAACTGGTCTGCCTATGAGGACATCGCTGAGTTCTTCACTGGCCGCACCATCGACGGCGTCGAAGTCTTTGGCAACATGGACTACGGCAAAAAAGACCCGTCGCTTGGCTGGCGCTACACCGATGCGTGGATGTCCATGGCTGGCATGGGCGATGTCGGTGAACCCAACGGCCTGCCGGTCGACGAATGGGGCATCCGGGTCAACGAAAACTCGCAGCCCGTCGGTTCCTGTGTGACCCGCGGTGGTGCGACCAACGATGCGGCGGCGGTCTATGCGATCACCAAATCCATCGAATGGCTTGAGAAATACACGCCGCCCGCAGCCGCTGGCATGACCTTCGGCGAAGCCGGCCCGGTTCCTGCACAGGGTGCCATCGCCCAGCAGATGTTCTGGTACACCGCCTTCACCGCGGACATGGTGAACGATGCCGCCAAAGCCGTGCTGAACGAAGACGGCACACCCAAGTGGCGCATGGCTCCCAGCCCGCACGGCGCCTATTGGAAAGACGGCCAGAAGGTCGGCTATCAGGACGTGGGCAGCTGGACGCTGATGGAAAGCACGCCCGTGGACCGCGCCAAGGCCGCTTGGCTCTATGCGCAGTTCGTCACTTCCAAGACTGTGGACGTAGAAAAGGCCCATGCCGGTCTGACCTTCATCCGCGAGTCGACCATCCAGCACGACAGCTTCACCGAACGCGCGCCGAAACTTGGCGGTTTGGTGGAATTCTACCGCTCGCCCGCGCGGGTGGCATGGTCCCCCACCGGGACAAACGTGCCGGATTACCCCAAGCTGGCGCAGCTGTGGTGGCAGAACATCGGCGACGCAATGTCCGGTGCGAAAACCCCACAAGAAGCGCTCGACAGCCTCTGTGCCGAGCAGGAAAAAGTGCTGGAACGGCTTGAGCGCGCAGGCGTCCAAGGCGATCTGGGTCCGAAGATGAACGAAGAGCAGGAAGCCTCCTACTGGCTCGAGCAGGAAGGTTCGCCTGTTGCCAAGCTCGACAACGAAGACCCTGAGCCCGAGACCATCAGCTACGAAGAGTTGATCAAGTCCTGGCAGTAAGCCAAACTTTTGGGGGCCGGGGCGCAACAGCGTCCCGGCCCCTTTTTCATGTCCAAACCATTATTCGGGGGCTGCGCCATGACCCATATCCTCGCCATTGATCAAGGTACCACGTCCTCGCGGGCGATCCTCTTTGACGGCAATATGGCCGTAACGGCCACTGCCCAAGAAGAATTCCCGCAGCATTTCCCCCGCTCCGGCTGGGTCGAACATGATCCGGGCGATCTGTGGTCTACCACCGCAGGCACCTGCCGCGCGGTGATCGAAAAGGCCGGCCTGCGCCCGGATGACATCACCGCCATCGGCATCACCAACCAACGCGAGACAACGCTGGTCTGGGACGCCAAGACCGGCCAGCCGGCGCATAACGCCATCGTCTGGCAAGACCGCCGCACTGCTGACTTCTGCCGCGAGTTGCGCGAGCGCGGTGACGACAAGATCATCACCGAACGCACCGGCCTGCTGGCTGATCCTTATTTCTCTGGCACCAAGCTGAAGTGGATACTCGACAACGTCGAAGGTGCCCGTGACCGCGCGCGGGCGGGCGAGCTGCTCTTCGGCACGGTCGACAGCTTCCTGATCTGGAAGCTCACCGGCGGCGCGCGCCATGTGACCGACGCCACCAACGCCGCGCGCACCATGCTCTATGACATCCACAAAGGCCGCTGGAGCACGACGATCTGCAAGATGTTCGACATTCCCGTCGAGATGCTGCCCGAGGTCAAAGACTGCGCCGCCGATTTCGGCACCACGCGCCCCGATCTTTTTGGCCGCGAGATTCCCATCCTCGGCGTCGCGGGCGATCAGCAGGCGGCGACCATTGGCCAAGCCTGCTTTCAGCCCGGCATGATGAAGTCGACCTACGGCACGGGTTGTTTTGCGCTGCTGAACACGGGTGAGACTGCGGTCACCTCTACCAACCGGTTGCTCACGACCATCGCCTATCAACTCGACGGCAAGCCGACCTACGCGCTCGAAGGGTCGATCTTTGTCGCCGGGGCCGTGGTGCAATGGCTGCGCGACGGGTTGAAAATGATCCGCGAGGCAAGCGAGACCCAAGGGCTGGCCGAACAGGCCGACCCGCATCAGAACGTCGTGCTGGTGCCTGCTTTCGTTGGCCTAGGTGCGCCTTACTGGAATGCGGAATGCCGTGGTGCGATCTATGGGCTGACGCGTAATTCCGGTCCCGCCGAATTGGCCCGTGCGGCGCTGGAAAGCGTCGGCTACCAAACCCGCGATTTGCTGGAGGCGATGCAAGCCGATTGGACAGCGCAAGGTCAATCAGGCGAAATCGCCACCCTGCGCGTTGATGGCGGGATGAGCGCCAGTGACTGGGCGATGCAGTTTCTCTCAGACGTTATCGGCGCTTCGGTCGACCGTCCTGATGTGCTGGAGACCACAGCACTTGGCGCGGCATGGCTGGCGGGGCAGCGGGCGGGGATTTACCCTGACATGGAAGGATTCGCCCGCGAATGGGCGCTCGACCGGCGCTTTAAACCCCAGATGGATGAAGCCACGCGGGATGAGAAATACGGCGCATGGAAGCGCGCCGTGAACGCCACGTTGCAGTTCTGATGGAGGTGATCGCGCCTTTTGGCTTCGCCACCGCCGGGCGCATTCGCTTTGGCCGGGGTGTGGCAGGGGACGCTGTTGATGCCGCGCGCGCCTATGGCAGCCGGGTGCTGATTGTGCGCGGTGGCTCTGTCGCTTGGGTGGATGAGTTGAGCCGCGAGCTAACGGCAGCAGGATGCGACGTGACCGAGGTCCGCAGCAGCGGCGAGCCCTCTGTCGACGATGTCCGCTCTGCCGTGGCGGCGGGACGGGGGGCGCAGGTGGTGATAGGCGTCGGTGGCGGCGCGGTGATTGACCTTGCCAAAGCCGCAGCCGCGCTGATCCCTTCGGAATGCGACGTGATGGAACATCTCGAAGTCGTGGGCGGCGGCAGGCCGTTACAGGCCGCCCCGCTGCCGATGATCGCGATCCCGACCACTGCAGGCACCGGCGCCGAGGTCACGAAAAACGCCGTCATCGCCGTGCCGGAGGCCGCACGAAAAGTGAGCCTGCGCGACGTGCGGATGCTGCCGCGCCTGGCCTTGGTCGATCCCGTCCTGACCGACGGCGCACCGCGCGGGGTGACATTGGGGTCTGGCCTCGACGCGCTGGTGCAGGTGATTGAGCCTTACCTATCTAACAAAGCCAACCCGCTGAGTGATGCGCTTTGCCGTGCGGCAATCCCACAAGGGATCGCGGCCCTCAAACGTTTGGCAGAGGCCGAAGACAAAGCCGCGCGGGATGCGCTGGCCTATGTCAGTCTCTCGGGGGGGCTGGCGCTGGCCAATGCGGGGCTTGGCGCGGTGCATGGGCTGGCCGGCGTGATCGGTGGACGTTTCAACGTTCCGCACGGTCTGATCTGCGGGCGTCTGTTGGGGCCGGTGTTGGCGGCCAATAGCCGTGCGCTCGGCGCATCCGTGCGGTTTTCTGAGGTGCAAAGATGGCTGTCAGAGGGCTTTGATCTGCCCGAGACCGATACTTTTGACGCCCTTGCGGCGCTGCTCGACGGCTGGCGGCTCGACCGTTTGAACCGCTGGATTCCCGAAGGGACGGACCTTGGCGAGACTGCGCATGAAGCGGCTATGTCTTCTTCTATGCGGGCGAACCCTTGCGTGCTCAGTCAAGACGCGCTCGAAAGCTGCATCCGCGCGGCACTGTAAGGCGCGCAAGGGCTACAGGCCCCTGCGCGTGTTTTTTATCCGGCGCGCGGCGGTGTATCGCCTTCGCCCAAGTCCCAGAAGACCCCGGCCATCACCCGCAGCGCGTCCCGGCAGACGGGTTTCAGCACATGCTCATCCGGCGCGTGTTGCGAGCAGCTGCGGTAGGAATGCGGCACCCAGACCGTAGGCAGGCCGAGAATGTCACTGAAACTATCGTTGGGCAGGGACCCTGCAAGATTCGGCAGGATATGCGGTGCTTTGCCTGCTGTCTCGGTCAAGGACCGGGCGACGAACTTGACCCAAGGGTGGTCCGCATCCAGACGCGTTGCGCGAAAGAAGCCCCGGTCATGCGGCTCGATCCGTACGTCTTCGAACCCTTGTTTATCAAGGTGACGGCGCAGCGACGGCAAAATATCTTCGGGATCGGTGCCGACGACATAGCGCAGCTGGCAGGTGGCCGTCACATGGGCCGAGATCGCGTTGACCGGCGCTTCGGGAACGCCGCTTTTCATCGCCAGAATAGCAAAGCTGTTCCAGCCATAGGCACGCTCGACCGGGGTCAGGTCTTCTTCGCCCCAATCCATGTCGATGGCCGGGCCGTCGTCGCTCTCAATCGGCAGGTCTTTCAGCGCTTCGCGTACCGAAGGGGTCAGGCTGTCCGGACGCCATTCAGCGATCTGGATTTGCCCCCGTTTGTCGGTGATGGTCGCGAGCGCCTGCGCCAAGATCATCGCCGGATCGGACAGCAGGCCGCCCCAGTTGCCCGAGTGATGCGCGCCCTCGCGCTTCTCGACGATCAGGTCAAAAGACACCCCGCCGCGTGAGCCCATGAACATCGTCGGCACATCGGGTTGCAGGCGCGGCCCATCGGAGGCGATCAGCACATCCGCCGTCAGCTTCTCGCGATGCTCGGTAAAGAACTCCGGCAAGCCCGCGCTGCCGGTCTCTTCGCTCATCTCGATGACGATGCGGCAGTTAAACCCCAGCTTACCGCGCGTTTTCAGAACCGCTTCGATCGCTGCGATGTTGATCAGGTGCTGGCCTTTGTTGTCCGCCGTGCCACGGCCATAAAGCTTGTCGCCTTCCTCAACCAGTTTGAAAGGATGCAGCCCTTCGCGCCACTGATCGGTCTGCGCGCGGATCACGTCGCCGTGGCCGTAGGTCAGCACAGTTGGCAGATCGTCACCCTCGCGGCGCTCGCCCACAAGGAATGGGCCGCCGCGCGGGTCGGGGTTGTCGTGAAAGCTGCAGGCAAAACCCATCGCGCTCAGGCGCGGTTCCATCGTCTCAATCAGGTAGCGTTTGAGTTCGGGTGCTTGGTCCGGGTTCTGGCTTTCCGTTTCGTAGGACACAAGATTGGCCAGTTCGGATTGGAAGGTACCTTCGTCGAAATAGGTCGAAATCGCTTGGATCGCGCTGTCGCGGCTCATGGTTAAATGTCCTTTGTCATATCTTCGGAAATGGCGTCGCCCCACGGCGACATGATCTCGGTACAGCCCGAATTGCGCCCCGCGTCGCGCATCACGCCGGCAGGGCAGGCAAAGGCGTAAGGAAAGATGGTGCGCTTGGTTTCGGCGACAGTATTGTCTTCGCGCAGGCGGTCCAGCACATCGCGTGGCAGGTCTTCGTCGGCGATAAGTTGGTTGGCGTCCGAGGCGTCGATCCGGGGCGCGTGGAAGCTGTCCTCCAGTGACATGTCGAAATCGGTCACGAAGGACGAAAGCTGCGCCACCGCGCCGAGGATCTTACGCCCACCGGAGGCACCGAAGGCAAAGCGTTTGTCACCCTGTTCGCCGATCACCGGGCAGACATTCATCAAGCAGCGCTTGTTGGGGCCGAGCGAATTCGGGCGGCCCTGCACCGGGTCGAACCACATGATGCCATTGTTCATCAGAAATCCGGTAGAGGGGGAGACGACGCGCGAGCCAAAGATCGACAGCAGTGTTTGGGTCTGCGCGACCATGTTGCCGTCGCGGTCGACGACCGAGAAATGCGTGGTGCAGCCAGGGGCTTCGGGGCTTTCGCCCGTGTCACCCATTGCACCAAGTCGGCGAGCATAAGCGCCTTTAAGGGCGTTGGCCATCGCGGCATAGCTGTCGGGGCCGGGGGCGTTGCCCAAGGCTTCGGTCTCAAGCGAGGCGAAAGTATCGCGGAAAGTCGGCCCGGCGGTCAGCCCCGGCACCACATGAAAACGCGCATCGCGGTAGGCGAAATCGAGCGGTGCATGAAATTTGGCGCGGTAGGCGTTTAGGTCTTCGCGCGACAGACTGCCGCCTTTGTCCTGCACGTCTTGCGCCATGGCGGCACCGAGGTCGCCGTCGTAAAGGGTACGCGCCCCGTGGCGGGCGATCTGATCCAGACTGTCGGCCATGCGCGATTGATCCAACCGCTTCTCGGCCAACGCGGTCCAGCCGCTGACCGTCGGCCATTGCCCATCTTCGAGAAAGAGCGCTGCGGCATCGTCATCTTTCGCCAATTCGCGCGTGCAAGAGGCGATGACAAGCGCGGCGTACCAATCGACCAAAAGCCCCTTGCGCGCGTGGTCTATCGCGGGCGACAGCAGCTCACCCCATGGCATTTTGCCGAAACGCTCATGCGCTTGGCCCAGGCCATCGACAACCCCCGGCACCGCGATGGCAGTCGCACCCTGCACGTTGCGGTCACCTTCGACATGTTCCCACGGGAACAAATCGCCCGCCTTGCCGCGTCCGCTGAGCGGATAGTTCGCCGGGTCAAGCGCGCCGGGGCTGCGCATGCCGTGGTTCAATGCGTGGGCTTGGCCTTCGTCGGCGCGCCAAAGCATCATCGCCCCGCCGCCTGCCGGGCCGCTCATCCACGGCTCCAGCACCCCGATGACGAATGAGGTGGCCACGGCTGCGTCTACCGCGTCGCCCCCAGCCGCCAGTACTTCGGCCCCTGCGATTGCTGCAAGCCGGTGCTGGGCCGCGACGACGCCGTGTTCGGTTTCGATGACGGTTTTGCGGGTTTGACTGCTGTGCGACAGGTTCGATGACATGGGATTACTCTTGCTCGTACATGGGGGTTTCCGGATCGTGCAGATGGCAGGCAACATGGCCCTCCGGGATCGGAATGTGGCGCGGCGCCTTTTGCTTGCAGAAATCCGTCGCGCGCGGGCAACGCGGATGGAAATGGCAGCCCGGCGGCGGCGCGATGGGGTTGGGGTAGGCCATGCCAAGCTGCGTGTCCGGCACGCCTAAGCCCGGCTCGGGCGTCAGCACGGATTTCAACAGCGCTTGTGTGTAGGGGTGACGCGGGGCGTCGAAGAGCCCGGCGACCGAGTTCTGCTCGACGATCTCGCCCAGATACATCACTGCCACGCGCGTCGCGAGGTGCTCGACCACCGCGAGGTCATGGCTGATGAAAAGATAGGTCAGGCCAAACTCTTCGCGCAGCTCACCCAATAGGTTGAGGATCTGGCTTTGTACCGACACATCCAACGCCGAGGTCGGCTCGTCGCAGATCACCACTTCGGGCTTCATGATCAGCGCCCGTGCAATCGCCACGCGCTGGCGTTGGCCGCCCGACATCTGGCTGGGGTAGGTGTTCATCACGCGCTGCGGCAGGCCGACAACGTCGAGGATTTCTTTCACCTTTTTCTTGCGGCTGGCCTCATCCCCGATGCCATGTACCCGCAACGGCAGGGAGATCACGTCATAGATGCTTTTGCGCGGGTTGAGCGAAGAATAGGGGTCTTGAAAGATCGGCTGGATGCGCCGCGCGAGCGCCAAGCGGCCCTGCTGCGTGATCTCTTCGCCGTCAATCTTAACGTGACCGGCGGTGGGTTGTTCCAGACCCAGCAGGATCTTGGCGAGGGTGGATTTACCACAGCCGCTCTCACCGACCAGCCCCAGCACTTCGCCCCGGCCCAGTTGCAGCGATACGTCGTTCACGGCGGTCAGCGGTTTGACCTTGCCAAACATGCCCTGTTTCACCCGGTAGGTTTTGCTAACGCCGGAAAGCTCCAGCACCGGGGGGGTGTTTACGCTGTCCTTCATACGGTCAGCTCCTTCTCGGAATGGCGTTTGCCATCGGGGAAAATGCAGCGGAAGGCGTGATTGCCGTCCTCGCGTTTGGGGATGTCGCCACGGCATTCGGCCACCGCATGGGGGCAACGGGTGCGGAAAACGCAGCCTTCGACTTCGCCCACCAGCGATGGCACGATGCCCGGAATAGTGCCAAGCTTCGCAC
Organism: Sulfitobacter indolifex; assembly: GCF_022788655.1. Taxonomy (NCBI): domain Bacteria; kingdom Pseudomonadati; phylum Pseudomonadota; class Alphaproteobacteria; order Rhodobacterales; family Roseobacteraceae; genus Sulfitobacter; species Sulfitobacter indolifex. The sequence goes on from NZ_CP084954.1 coordinate 68,055, forward strand.
CGCGGTCGGTCTTGCCGGGCAGCGGGATACAGCGCAGCAACCCGCGGGTGTAGGGATGCGAAGGCGCGTTAAAGATGTCGGCCACCGGGCCGGTCTCGACCAACTCGCCCGCGTACATTACCGCGACCTTATCTGCCACCCGCGCCACGACGCCGAGGTCATGAGTGATGAGGATCACCGCCATGTTCATCTCGCGTCCCAGATCATGCAGCAGCCGCAGGATCTGCGCCTGAATGGTCACGTCGAGCGCGGTTGTCGGCTCGTCCGCGATGATCAGTTCCGGTTCGCACATCAGCGCCATCGCGATCATCACGCGTTGCCGAAGGCCGCCCGACAACTGGTGTGGGTATTGCGACAAGCGGCTCTCGGCGGCGGTGATGCCGACCTTCTCCAGCAACTCGATCGCCCGGTCGCGGGCCTGCTGACGGCTAACCTTGCGGTGCAACAGCAGCGCCTCGGCCAGTTGGTCCCCGATGGTATAGGCGGGGTTCAGCGAGGTCATCGGCTCTTGGAAAATCATCGCCATCCGTGCGCCGCGCAATTTGCGCATCTGGCTTTGGCTCGCGGTGGTCAACTCAGTCCCGTCAAAGGTCATCCGGTCGGCGCGGCGGTTGATGGACTTTCCCAGAAGGCCCATCAACGCCAGCGAGGTCAGGGATTTCCCCGAGCCGCTTTCGCCAACGATGCACAGGGTCTCGCCCCGGTTAAGATCAAAGTCGATCCCACGCACCGCATGCAGAGTGCCGCCGCCCGTGGGTATGTCGAGCCGCAGATTGCGGACGCTCAAAAGAGGTTCTGTCATGGGTCAGCTCCGGTTTTCGGGGGCGGTCACGTCGCGCAGACCATCGCCCATCAGATTGATCGCCAGCACCAGCACAAAAAGAACGGCACCGGGGATCAGGACGAGCCACGGCTCGAACAGCATCATGTTTTTACCTTCCGAGACCATCAGCCCCCAGCTCGGCGTCGGCGGTTGCACCCCGAGGCCGAGGAAGGAGAGCGCGGCTTCCAGCAGGATCGCATGGGCCATTTCCAGCGTCACGACGACGATCAGATTGTTGGCGATGTTGGGCATGATTTCGGACAGCAAAATGCGCGGGGTCGAGGCACCGATGACCTGTGCTGCCGCAACATATTCGCGCCGCCGGACCTGCATGGTCGAGGCGCGCATCACCACGGCAAAACGGTCCCAGAGCAGCAGACCCAGAACGCCGATCACGACCTGAAGCGAACCGCCGAGGATCGCCACGACCGCGAGGGCGACCAGCACCACAGGCATCGCCAAACGCACGTTGATTAGGAAGGTCACGACCGCATCGACCTTGCCACCGAAGTAGCCCGCAGCCACGCCCATGACCGTGCCGATCACGCCAGAGATCAGCGCCGCCACGGCCCCAATCAACAGTGAAATCCGCGCACCATAGATCAGGCGCGACAGGTAATCGCGGCCAAGGTGATCGGTGCCCAAAGGATGCTCCCAATCGCCGCCGAGGAACACAGGAGGCTCCATCCGGGTCATCAGGCTTTGCGCATAGGGGTCATGGGGTGCAATCCATGGGGCGAGGATCGCGATGATCGTAAGGATCACGAGGACAATCGCCCCGATCAGCAGACCCTGATGCCCAAAGACGCGCTTGCGCAGCATCTGGCCGGGGGTCGGGCCGGTGATTTCGTCCAAAAGGCTGTCATGTGTACCAGCGGTGATCATGTCAGCTGCTCCTCATGCGGGGGTCGAGCCATGCGTTCAGCACGTCTGCGAGGAAGGTGAACACGATGTAAAACATCGAGAAAATTAGGATCAGCGCCTGTACGGTGGGCAGGTCATTACGCGCGATGCTTTCCCACGCGAGATAGCCCGCGCCATGCAGGGCAAAGATCGATTCCACCACGATGGAGCCGCCCAGCATGAAGCCCATTTGCACGGCGGCAAGGCTCACCACCGGGATGATCGCGTTGCGCAGGGCGTGGCGGAACAGCACGCGGGTTTCATTGGCCCCCTTGGCCCGCGCGGTGCGGATGTAGTCTGAGTTCAGCACATCCAGCATGCCTGCGCGGGTCAGGCGCATGATCGCGGGCATCGCGTAATAGCCCAGCACGATGGTCGGCAGAATGAAATGACGCCAAGTCTCGGTGCCCGATGGCGGCAGCCAGCCCAGTTGGATGGCAAAAACAACAATCAGGATCAGACCGAACCAGAAGCTTGGCATCGCTTGCCCGGCGACCGAGATGAACAGCGCCACACGGTCAATGATTGAATTGGGGCGGATCGCGGCGACCACGCCAAGCGGCACGGCAGTCAGCAGCGCGAAGGTGATGCCGCAGACGCCCAGTATCATGGTAACACTGAGACGGTCAGCAATGAGCGAGGCAACCGGCAGGCGGAAATAGTAGCTTTCGCCAAAATCGCCCTGAATGGCCGAGAACAGCCATTCGCCATATTGCACCAGCATCGGACGGTCAAAACCGTAGAGGCGGCGCAGGGCCTCGACATCTTCGCCACTGGCGGTTTCGCCGGCCAGTGCGGCGGCGGGATCGCCCGACAGGAACAGCAGGCTAAAGCTGATAAACGACACGGTGAAGGCCACGAGAATGGCCAATCCCAATCGTTTGAGAATGAATTGAAGCACGGGTGCAACTACCTTGAGGCTGCGCCGCAGACGGATGGCCTGCCGCGTGGGTCTGGGTGGGGTGCGGAAAAAAGCCGGGCAGGGGCACCGAACACGGCGCCCCTGCGGGTTGGTTTACTTCCAGCTGGCCGTGGTGAAGCGCAGAACTTCGTCGGCTGTGGGCGTGTATTCCACCTCATTGGTGGTCACGTAGTTGGTGTTGTAGGAGAACATCGGCGCCCAATAGGCTTCCTCGGTGATGCGCTCAATTGCCTTGGAGTAGTTCTCTTTGCGCACGGCCTCATCGGTCGAGCTGTCGGCTATGTTGAGGTATTCCAGTGTCTCGTCGTCCATCGCATAGTCAAGCGAGCCGTGCTTGAAGAACTGGCTGACCATGGCAGAGGCGTCGTTGATCGAATAGCTGCCCCAGGTCTGGAACGACACGGCTGTTTCGCCGTTCATGCTCTGCTCACGCAGAGCGGAATACTGCAGCATTTTGAAGTTGGTATCGATGCCCACAGCGTTCAGGTAGCTTGAGATCGCTTCGGCATATTCGCGGTCACGGTAGGCGTAGAAGTCGATTGTCAGGCCATCTTCATAGCCCGCTTCGGCCAGCAGTTCTTTGGCCTTCTCGGGGTTGTACTCATACTTAACCGCGGCCTCTTCGTCGCAGCCGAACTGGCTGGGGAAGCAGGGGGTGTAAACGACTTTAGATTTGCCCTTGAGCAGCGCATCGACCAGTTCCTGACGGTTGATCGCGTAGTTCACCGCTTTGCGCACGCGGATGTCGGTGAAGGGGCTGTCTTCCGAACGGCCCGCCGCATCCAGCGTCAGATAACCGACGCGCATGGTGGATTCGTTGGAAACCTGAAACTCGTCCCGCTCGGCCAGCTTTTCGGCTTGGTCCGAAGGCACCTGCCAGATCAGATCGAGCGACCCGCTAAAGAGTTCAGCCATCTGGGTGTTCACATCCGGAATGGTGCGGATGTCGACGTTTTTGATGCTGGGCTTGCCTTTGGGGCTGTCATGGTAACCTTCATAGGCTTCCAGTTTGAAGTGCTGGCCGGGCACGACTTCGGTCACTTTGTAGGGGCCGGTGCCGACGGGTTTGAGGCCCATGCCCTCAGGGCCGGCTTCTTCGTAGTAGTCGCTGGGGTACATCGACACGGGGCCGGAAAGGAATTCGATCGCCGCCGGGAATTTCTCTTTCAGCATGATGCGCACGGTGTAATCGTCGATCTTCTCAGCCGATTTCATCCAGTTGACGTTGCGCTGTGTCTTCACGCCGTTGGCCTCGTCGGCCACGTAGTTGACGGTGAACACCACGTCGTCGGCTGTGAAGTCAGAGCCGTCGTGGAATTTCACGCCTTCGCGCAGTTTGAATTCGATGGTCGTGTCGTCGATCCATTCCCACTCGGTGGCGAGGTTGCCCATGTATTCGTTGCTGACCGGATCACGGTAGATCAGCCCGTCCCAGACCGCGCGCTGCAAAACCACGCCTTCCCGCGATGAGTTGAAATAGCTGTCGACGTTCTCAAGCTCTTTGGTGAAGGCGACGTTCAGCGTGTCGTCTGCCTTGTCGGCCCAAGCCGCGCCCGTGGCGGCGGCTAGGATAAGCCCGGTGATGGTAGATTTCAGGACCGTGGATTTCATGGTCAACTCCCCTGTTGGTTTACGAATTCAGTTCCGTATCTTTTTGACTTGCGAAGCGTATCATATAATAATACTGGATATCGCTATACGATTAGTAAACGCAATCCGTTCGGTATACGTCAAGCCCCGGTTTGATATTTTAGGCTAACTTTCGGGGTAGGTGATTGGAAAAGAAGCAAAATACGCTCTACGTAGGGTCACTCGCCAAAGGGCTGCGCCTGCTCCGCGCCTTTGATGAATCGCATACGGAATTGTCCCTTGTGGCGCTTGCAGAGCGCAGCGGGCTGGACAAAAGCGCGGTGCAACGTCTTGCAAATACGCTGCATATCGAAGGGATGCTCGACAAAGATCCGGTGACCCGGCGCTTTCGTCCATCCCATGCATGGCTGGAGCTGGCCTATGCCTATTACTGGTCGGATCAACTGGTCGGGCAGGCGATTCCCAAGCTGATCGACCTTAGCCAAGAGATTGGCGAAACGGTCAATCTGGCCGAACTTTCCAAGGATCATATCATCTACGTTAGCCGGTTGCCCTGCCAACGGACCTACTTTGCAGCCACGGTCATCGGACGGCGGCTGCCTGCGCTGTCAACCTCAGCGGGCCGCGCGATCATCTCGACATTCTCGCCAGAGGACCGTGAAGAGGCGATTGAGACTTGGCCGCTTAAATCATTTACCGCGCGCACCACTTTGGACCGGGCGACAATCCGCAACAGCATCGATGAGGCCGTGCAGCAGGGCCATGCGATCTCCAGCGATCAAATGATTCTGTCAGAGATTGGTGTCGCCTGCCCGATCATCGGCCCCGACGGGCGTGCCTTTGCGGCGGTGCAATGCTCGGTCTCGGCCCATACATGGACGCGTGAGCGTATCAGGGCGGAGATCCTGCCGCGGTTGCAAGACACCGCCAATGCCATCTCGCCCTCGTCACAGGTGCACCGACGTTGAAAAGCCGGGGCGTTGCGGCCCCGGCCAATGATTTCTTATTCCCAATTCGGCTTTTCTTCGCGTTCCCAGAACCGCAGCTTGCGGCAGGACTTGAGGAAATCTCCGGCGTTGTCGGCTGTGATCTCCGTGGTGCCCTCGTCCTTTTCAACACCGGCGGCTTTGAGCAGCGGATCGGCGGCCTTGGTCCAAGCAATGAACTTGTTATGCGCAAAGGCGTCCGAGGCGAAATCCTGCGAGGGCTTGTTCTTGGCGATTTTGTCGGCTTTCTCGTCGCCAAAGACCAGTGCCACGGCGTCAAACACAACCGACGGCCCACCGTCGATCTTTTCATCCCCCGCGCGGGTACTGCCGTCGGACAGAGTGACCCCTTGAATGTGAGGTGTGACGATGGCCACCATCGCACCTTCATCCTTAAAGGTTTGCTCAAGCGCTTCCACCACAGATGCATCGGCACCATCCGTCAAGTAGAGCCCCAGCTTACGACCCGCGAAGGTGTTTGGTGGGTTCTTGAGAATGCTCAACGCATCGGAGGCAGGCAGATCGGTGATCGGCGCGCGGGCAGGGGTCGCAGGTTCGGGCATCTCGGTTACACCAAGGCCGTCGGCGACTTGTTTCGCCAGATCGTCATGCACGTTCATTAGATGCGACAGCATCCGCAAGCGAATGCGCTCCTCCTGACACTTGGACAGCTCGAACGTATAAGCCGCCGCGATGTGCTGCTGTTCGATCTTGGTCTGGCTGATGTAGAACTGCCGCGCCTGGCTATAGTGGTCGGCAAAGGTCTCTGACCGCACGCGCTGTTTGGTGCCACTGACCTCTTCCGCGTAGCTTTTGAACCCAATCTCCGGGTTCTCACGCGGGCCGCCATCCTCACCCCAGCTGTTCGGCTCATAGTTCACCCGGCCTTTGGGATTGTGCATCGCCATATGGCCATCTTGCTGGAAGTGGTGGAACGGACATTTCGGCGCGTTGATAGGGATATGGGTGAAGTTCGGCCCGCCAAGGCGTTTAATCTGCGTGTCGAGGTACGAAAAGTTCCGGCCCTGCAGCAGCGGATCGTTGGTGTGGTCAATCCCGCGCACGATGTTTTGGGTGCAGAATGCGACCTGCTCGGTCTCGGCAAAGAAGTTGTCGACATTGGCATCCAGCATCAGCGTCCCGATGATGCGCACCGGCACCTGTTCTTCGGGGATCAGTTTGGTCGCGTCGAGGATGTCGAACTCAAAGTTATCGGCAAACTCATCGTCAAAGACCTGAATGCCCAGATCCCACTGCGGGAAATCGCCCGCGTCGATTGCATCCCACATGTCGCGGCGGTGGAAGTCCGGGTCCGCGCCATTGATCTTGAGCGCCTCGTTCCAGACGACCGATTGCACGCCTTGCTTGGGCTTCCAATGAAACTTGACGTAATGGGATTTGCCCTCAGCGTTGACCAGCCGGAAGGTATGCACGCCGAAACCTTCCATGAAACGCAAGGAGCGCGGGATCGCTCGGTCGGACATCTGCCAAACCGTCATATGGATCGCCTCGGGCGAGAGCGAGATGAAATCCCAAAAGTTGTCGTGCGCCGATTGTGCCTGTGGGAAGCCCCGGTCGGGGGCGGCTTTGACTGAGTGGACCAGATCGGGGAATTTGATCGCGTCTTGGATAAAGAACACGGGGATGTTGTTGCCGACCAGATCCCAGTTGCCTTCTTGGGTGTAGAACTTGGTCGCAAAGCCACGCACGTCACGGGCCAGATCGAAGGACCCCTTGTTGCCCGCCACGGTCGAGAAGCGGGTGAATGTCGGGGTCTTTTCGCCAACGCGCTGGAAAATGTCAGCAGCGGAAAGTTCGGGGATCGCCTCGGTCAGCTCAAAGTGCCCATGCACCCCGTAGCCGCGCGCGTGAACGACGCGCTCTGGAATGCGCTCGTGGTCGAAATGGAACATTTTCTCGCGAAAAATGTGATCTTCCATCAAGACCGGGCCGCGCGGGCCCGCTTTGAGCGAGTTCTGATCATCCGCGATCGGACCGCCCTGCGCGGTGGTCATCGTCTTTTCGCGGTCCGTGGTTTGCTGGCGGGGTTCGCCGCCTTTGCCAAGTTCTTTATCTGTCATGATCTTTCTCCACAGCGCCCCCGGAATATGATCGGGAGGATTTGTTGCAAATTCGCGGTGGGCCAACTGGCCCTTCCAGAGTGGGGCGCAATTGCTCAGCCCTACGAGAGTTCAACCGCCCGGGAGGCGGGGGGTTCCCAAGCATTCGTGACCGGGCTCTGAAACTTCTCCCCGGACCAGAATTTGGACGGCACGGTATGTGCGGTCCGGTCAAATGCGCCGTCTTGTCCGTTAAGGAAGGCCGACAGAACCGAAATGTGCGCAGGCAGATCGCGTACCGATACGCGCTCAACAGGTGGCACCTGCGGCGGCCAACAGCCCATCACGCCACGGCGCTGCTGATCGATCAAGAATGCCGCATTCGGCAAGCAGTCATCGGCCAGATAATCCGCCCCGGCTAATCTGGTGCGCAAAGTATCCGCCATACCGCCGTCAGCCCGCCCGACAAGACGGCAGGAGGCTTCGATCCAGATATCGTCTGCATGCCGCACCTTTTTGCCAAACTCTCGCAACGTACGAATGATTTGGCGGTCTTCGGCGCAGGGGATCGGGGCAAAGCCACCGACGGTTTCATAGGCATCCCGGGTGAAACCAAGGCTGGCGCCGGGGGCGCCACCGTGGCTGCCGCGAAGATCAGCGCAATTCGGGGCATGGCGGGTATAGAGCTCAAGCACCAGGGCGCGGTAAGCTGTTTCATAGTCGTGCAAACTGGGGTCTAAACTGGCCAAGCATTCGGCCTCAGCGGGGTTTAAGGTGACCTTTCCGCAAACCGCATCAACGTCTTGCAGGTGATGGATGCTTTGGGCAACCCAGTCGGGGCTTACCCGACAATCGGCGTCGGTCGTCAAGATATGGCGCAGATGGGGCATTTGCTCAAGCGCAAGGGCGCAGCCCCGCTGCCGCGCCGCCCCGACCCCCATCCCGGGGGCGAGAGTGATATCTAGCACGCTTAGATCGATGTGGTGCTGCCTCGCTGTGAACTGCGCAATCGCGGCGGTGTCATCATCGGAATTATTGACCACAACCACGACCCTGACCCGTTCGTTACACTGCGGGGCGAGGGCGGTGAGACAGGCCGCGATCCGCTCCGCCTCATTTCTCGCGGGGATGATGACCGCGGTATCTTTGCAGCGCTCGAAACTCATGTGCTTGCCCCCGGCAACGCGCGGTCTATGCGGTAGTCGTCGGTCTGGGTCACGCAGGTGAAATCATGTGTGGTGAGGGTCTGTGCAAAGCCTTGCAACGCCTCCTCTCCCTCAAGCGGATTTCCGGTAGGGCCGCGCCACGTCACGCAGATGATCTCGGCCTGCGGCCACCGTGCCGCAATGTCTGTCGCCAGCTGTTCCAAGCCCGCGTGATCCAGAAAATAAAGTACCTCTGACAAGATCAGCAGATCAAAATCGCCTTCGGGCAGGGGGCCGGGGTAGAAGCCTTGAACAAAGCGGCCTTGTGGTACGGTCTGTCGCGCGGCGCGTAGCGCGGTCGCCACAGCGTCCATCCCGGTATAGCGCGCACAAACATCGATCAGATGCCGCGCCAACTGGCCGTTGCCGCACCCCAATTCAAAGGCACTGCGATAGCCACTTTGCGAAAGCGCCGCGCGGGTTGCTTTGAACTTTGCCTGCTCATAAGCGCTATGCTCAAATCCCCAAGGATCGCTGGTCTGCGCGTAGAGCCCTTGCAAATGATCCAATCCAACGCCCATCACGGCATCCTCCAGAAAATCTCATCTTCCTGCGCGAACAGCTCGACCATGGGTTCAGGCAGGACAAAGCCCTCAGGATCATCTTGCACGACCTGACCAAGCTGACTGCGATGCGCCCGGATGGCGTTGATCTTGGTTTCGCGAAAAGGGGAGGTGTCGAGATGAACCGGGTCATATGGCGCGGTGTTTTGGGCAAACTGAGGGTCGTCCCAACGGCTCCAAACCGGGTAGCTGTAGAAATGCAGGTCAGGCCGTGTGTCGCGCAAAGCGTCAGCGAGCTGTGCGGTGGTCTGGTGATCGCAGTGTTTGTCCTCGCGCGCCGGGACAAAGATGTGGCGTATGTTTTGGGCGTCAATCACGTCGGTAAGCGACGCCAATACCTCAGACGTCGCAACTTCATGCATCCGGCTGTCGGGCAGGCCAAGCCATGTCAGGTCTTCAGTATTGCCGCCCAGAATATTAAGCGCTGCAAGCAACTCCGCGCGGCGTGTTTCGGCCAAGCGGGCAGGGGGCCAATCGTGAGAACCAGGGTGGCTGGCGCTGCCATCTGTCATGCAAACCACATGCACGCCCGCGGCCGAGAAAGCACGGGCCAGAAGGCCACCGCAGGCAAGGGTTTCGTCATCAGGATGCGGGGCCAGAACAGCAATCTTTTCCCTGCCAGAAAGGGCGTCGAGAAGGCGGGCATTCTCACTCATCCGAAGACACCCCAGACCGTCTCATGAGAGGACAAGGCGTGGCGCGCGGCGCGTTGTAGAAACGCATCCCGCGCGGCTTGGCGCAGGTAGACCGACAGATCGCGCGCCATCCGCCCGGTTTCGGAGGTTGCTGCGAAGTGGCGCAAGCCAAGGCTTTGCTCCACGGCCCTAATCGCATCTAGGGCGACTTCCTCGGTGTAAATCCGCGCGGCGATAGAAGTGCTGACGATGGTCTCAGGTTGCACATCATCCACGCTGGCAAGTGCGGCGCGTTCCACCAAAGCCATCCCGGCCCAGACACGCATCAACACCTGCATAAGCCGAGCCAATTGGGCGTCGGCCTCCAAACGGTCCATCGCGCGCAGGGCTGTTGCTGCCGTGTCGATAAGGCCTGCCGCCGCTCCGGCCTGAAGGGCGGCAATCCGCCAGACCCCGCCAATAAAATGCGGCTCGTTTAAGTAATCACCGGGCGCGCCGATCAGGTGCTTTTCTTGCGCTGCCAGGCCAGAAAAATCGAACCGGCCCGACGCCGTGGCACGCATGCCCAGCATGTCCCACTGCGATGCATCCCCACGTTTAGGGTCGGTGACCTCTACCAGCGCGAGCTGAACCTTGGGGCCGGAGTTTAGCGAAATAACCGCATGCGTAACGGTGCCCAAGCCTGAAGCGAAAATCTTTTCACCCTGCAAGATATCTGCTTCAAACGTGGCGGCCGTGTCCCCATCGGCCCCCCAAACCCCCAAAAGGCCGCCTTGCTCAATCACCTGTTCCGCGTGTCGAATTTGCGCCTTGGTGCCATACAAGCGAATGAGCCGTAGCGCGTTTACGTGCCCTTCCCACAACCGGCCCACGCTAAGATTGGCAGCGCCGATCTGCATCAAGGCACGCGCGGTCCGCAGCGGCGACGTGGCGCCGTCCTCAAACATCAGCCCGGCGTCACGAAGGATGTCGATGGATGCAGCGATCGGTCTTTCACCGCTTTCCTCGGCAGAGGCCGCGTCGCGCAGGGCTTGCCGGGCGGCATCGGAAAGGGCGTCAATCTGCGGGGCGGGCGGAAGGGGATCGAAACGTGGGGCACTGTTCATGGCAGCGTCCGGATGTCGGTACAGTTTGCTACCATCAGATCATGCACCACGATTCACTCCCCATTTATAGAATGGGGCAGACCGCGCGAACGGCGGCACTGCCCATGCAAGTGCAACCGTTCAGTTTGGTGGTTGGTTCCCGCTGGCGTCATTGTCGCGCAAACGGCGGGGCATTTGGCGTGTCACCCTTCGGGAATATCGCCCATCACTTTGGGCACGTGATAGCCTTTTTGCACCGCGCCCCGCGCCCGCAGGCGTTGGTACCATGCGCGCACGTTTGGATATTCGGTAAGGTCGATCTGCTGCCATTCATAGCGCGAGACCCAAGGCCAGCAGGCCATATCGGCGATAGAGTATTCGCCGCAGATATGGTCACGCCCCTCCAGTTGTTTGTCGAGCACGGCGTAGAGGCGTTTGACCTCAGCGCTGAACCGCTCTTCTGCATAGGCGGCTTTGCCGGGGTTAAAGTGCAAGAAATGATGTGCCTGCCCGGCCATGGGGCCAAAGCCGCCCATTTGCCACATCAGCCATTGCATCACTTCGGCCCGCGCCACCTGACCTTCGGGCAAGAAGCGGCCATGTTTCTCGGCCAGATACCACATGATCGCGCCGGATTCCATCAAGCTGACCCCGGTCTCATGGTCGACGATGGCGGGGATTTTGTTGTTGGGACTGATCTTTAGAAACTCGGGGGTGTGTTGTTCGTCTTTGCCGATGTTGATGGCATGCACGTTATAGTCGAGCCCAAGCTCTTCAAGCAGGATCGAGACCTTGCGGCCGTTTGGGGTGGTCCATGTATAAAGGTCGATCATCGCTATTGGTCCCGTCTATGGATGCGCGCGCATTGATTTCTTGCAATGTTAAGCAGGCGCGCAAGGTTGGGTCAATGTGCAGTCCGATCAGGCGGCCCCGCGTGAACGCAGAAGAGAAATCCATGCATTTTGCGCTTGCACGCGAAGGGTGTAACAAGGTTCATCGGGTCAATCCGCCGCGCCATGATCCGGGAGCGTGGCCCGAAAGTCGATATTGAAGGAAACCTTGACGTGAGCACGAGCCAAGCCGACGCCTTTACCGCCTACCACCGTCATGGCTTTGTCCGCGTGGCCACCTGCACGCCGCGGGTGCGCCCTGCCGATGTGGCGTTCAACCGCGATAGTCTGCTGGAGGAAATGCGCCGTGCCGACACGGCCCGCGTTGATCTGCTGGTCTGCCCTGAACTGTCGCTTTCCTCTTATGCGATTGACGATCTGCACATGCAGGACGCGCTGCTGAATGCGGTGGAAGAGGCGCTTGGGGCGCTCATTGAGGCCACCGCCAAGATGACACCGGTGGTCCTACTCGGCGCGCCGTTGCGGCGCGAGGGGCGGCTTTATAACTGTGCCATCGCGATATCACGCGGGCAGGTGTTGGGGGTGGTGCCAAAATCCTACCTGCCCAACTACCGCGAGTTCTATGAGAAGCGCTGGTTTGCCCATGGCCGTGACACCAGCGGTGAAATCACCGTGGCGGGACGTCGCGTGCCCTTCGGCGATGATCTGATTTTTGAAGCGACGGATCTTCCTGGCCTGATCTTTCATGCCGAGATTTGCGAAGACCTTTGGACGCCTGCACCGCCGTCGGCTGATGCGGCCCTTGGAGGGGCGTTGATCTTGGCCAACCTTTCTGCCTCTAACATCGTGATCGGCAAGTCGTCAGACCGCCATCTGCTCTGCCGGTCGCAATCCATGCGCGCCTTTGCGGCCTATGTCTATTCCGCCGCCGGGCCGGGCGAGAGCACGACTGATCTGGCGTGGGACGGGCAGGGGATGATCCACGAATTGGGCGATCTGCTGGCGGAATCCACCCGCTTTCCGCTGGAGCCGGAACTGACCATTGCCGATGTGGACTGCGGGCGCATTCAGTCAGAGCGGATGCGAACGGGCAGTTTCCATGACGCCGCACGGCACCGCGCACCCTCATTCCGCCGCGTGACGTTCACCCATCAGCCGCATTATGAAAACGCGGGCCTGCAACGCCCGCTGCGCCGTTTTCCCTATGTGCCGAACCGCGAAAGCCATCTGGATCAAGATTGCTATGAGGCGTTCAACATTCAGGTCGAAGGCCTACGGCGTCGGTTTGAGGCGACCAAGAGCAAGACGATGGTCATCGGCATTTCTGGCGGGCTCGATTCCACCCATGCGCTGATCGTGGCGGCCAAGACCTGTGATCGAATGGGGCTGCCGCGTGACTGTATTTTAGGGTTCACCATGCCCGGCTTCGCCACCTCCGAGGGCACCAAATCCAACGCATGGAAGCTGATGCGCGCCATGGGCATCACCGCCGATGAGATCGACATCCGCCCCGCTGCGCGGCAGATGCTAGAGGATATGGATCACCCCTTCTCGGACGGAGAGCCGGTCTATGACATCACCTTTGAAAACGTGCAGGCCGGTTTGCGCACCGACTACCTTTTCCGGTTGGCCAACCAGCGGCAGGGTTTTGTCATCGGCACTGGCGATCTGAGTGAGCTGGCGCTTGGCTGGTGTACCTATGGCGTGGGCGATCAGATGAGCCATTATGCCGTGAACACCGGCGTCCCGAAGACGCTGATCCAATATCTGATCCGCTGGTCTACTCGCTCGGGCCAATTCGACGCTGAGACCGACAAGGTGCTCGACGCCATTTTGGAGACCGAGATTTCACCCGAATTAGTGCCTGCGGCCGAGGGCGAGGACATTCAAAGCACCGAGGCGATGATCGGGCCCTATGAGTTGAACGATTTCTTCCTCTACCACACAATGCGCTATGGGCTGTCACCGTCAAAGGTGGCTTTCCTCGCATGGCACGCTTGGCATGATATCGAACAGGGCCGCTGGCCAGATGGTTTTCCGCAGGCCAAGCGCAACGCTTACGACCTTCAAACCATCCGCCACTGGCTGGAAAAATTCCTCCATCGTTTCTTTGCCACCAGCCAGTTCAAACGTTCGGCGCTGCCGAATGGGCCAAAGGTCAGTGCCGGGGGTGCGTTGTCGCCGCGCGGCGATTGGCGGGCGCCGTCGGACAGTGTGGCGACCCCGTGGTTGGACGAGTTGCGCCGCAATGTGCCCGAAGCATGGCCCGAGGGGTAAGCAGCCCTATTCATCGCAGCTCCTACGGTTGAAACTCCGACCAAGCGGAAACCGTAACCCCTGCCCGCCGATAGTTAAGTCGGTAAGAGAGCACACCGTGATCGAAACCCAAGGGCGATAAGCGCAAGGTGCATCAACGCCGCTGCCGAAGTGACAGCGGCGAGCGAGACAACGGTGCGGATATGCCCAACGCCCCTGACCAGCCGCGGTGCAACAAAAAACCTGATGCTCAGACCCGCGAACATGCCCGACATGATTAGGGTCACCGCATCAATCCCCGCGCAGACGGTCAGACGCGTGCCTCGCAACCCAATGCTCATCAGCCAAAGTTGAGGCTGAGCAGTCATATCGTCAATGACATGACCGTAGCGCGCGTGATAATTCTTTAATCTCAGCTTCGCCCATATTTTGTGCGGCGGATTTGCCATTTCTAGTAATCAACCCAGACGCTCTTCCACCGGGCAAGGTTCCGCGTCATAGTCGTATCAGCCAGTGGTTCCTTCGCGGAATGTCCAGCCAATGATCAAGCAGATTTGACGTGCCTTTTTCGGGGGGATGCTCAAATATGCGCCTTGTAACGCAATTTGAAAGCGCATCCTCGTGAAAGCCCTGCGCCAATTTATCGTATTCCTGCTGGTTCTCGTTGCCGGTCTTTATGTGATGTTAACCTACGTGCCTGCGTCTCGCCCCTTCGTGGCGCAGACGGGTGTCCTTGATCTTTTGGGTATCGGCGCGGCACCGGAAAAGCCCAAGGCGTCAGGTGGCGGCTGGGGCGGCGGCGGGCCATCGCTGGTCGTGACTGCCGAGGTGGGCCAAGAGACATTAGCCGACCGCATTACCGCCATTGGCGACGGGCGCGCGCGCCGGTCCGTGACCGTGCGGTCCAACGCGGTGGGGGTCATTACCGAACTCAATCTGCCCGCCGGGCAGCTGATTGAAAAAGGCGCTGTGATCGCGCTGTTGGAGGATCAGGCCGAGCAGATCGCGCTGAAACAGGCCGAATTGCAGCTAGAGAATGCCCGCACCGAACAGGTCCGCGTAGAGCGATTGCAAAACACAGGCGCGGTTAGCCAAGTGCGCTTGCGCGAGACGGAACTGGCACTGCAAAGCGCTGAGCTTGCACTCAGCCAAGCGCAGTTTGACCTTTCTCAGCGCCGTATTCTTGCGCCGATCTCTGGCTGGGTTGGGATCACTGACATCGAGGAAGGCGACCGGGTGAATGCCCAAGACGAACTCGCCACCCTGACCGACCGCAGCGAGATCTTAATTGATTTCCGCGTGCCAGAGCGTGTGGTGGCCAAATTGGCCTTGGGTAAAGAAATCATCGTCACCCCCCTTGGCATGCGCGATCTTACCCTCAAGGGCGAAGTCAGCGCTATCGACAGTGTGATTGACCGCGCCAGCCGCACTCTGTTGGTGCAAGGCCGGGTGCCGAACGAAGACGACCAATTGCGCGCTGGCATGGCGTTCTCCGTCAGCCTCACATTTGTCGGTGACGCGCTTTTGGCGATTCCGCCGTTGGCGGTGCAATGGTCCTCCGACGGTCCATTTGTCTGGGCAGTGCGCGAGGGCAAGGCGCAACAGGTCGCGGTGGAAATCGCGCAGCGCAACAGCGATTCCGTCTTGGTTCTATCGGAAGAGCTTGCCGCCACTGATGTCGTGGTGACCGAGGGCGTGCAAACCCTGCGCGAAGGCGGCGATGTGCGAGAAGCCAATCAATCCGGCAGCGTGCAGTCAGACGCCGCATCCCCAGAAAAGAAATCCCTATGAGCGCAAGTGCCCCGAGCGAAGGTTCGCCGCCCCCTTCCACCGGAGGCGGGACAGCGCTTTTTGTACGGCGGCCAATCCTTGCCTTTGTGTTGAACGCGCTGATCGTGCTGGCAGGCGTCGCCGCGCTCTTTGGGGCGGAAATTCGCGAACTGCCAAATGTCGATCGGCCCGTCGTAACTGTCACCACGACCTTCTCGGGTGCCTCCCCTGAATCTGTCGACCAAGAGCTGACGGGACGGATCGAAGGCGCTGTTGGCCGTGTCTCTGGCGTGCGGGCAATCTCGTCCAACTCACGTTTTGGACGCAGTCGGGTCACGCTTGAGTTCAATGACAGCACTGATATCGACGTGGCTGCCACCGATGTCCGTGACGCTGTCGCGCGGATTTTAAACCAACTGCCCGACGGCGCCGAGCAGCCGCAGATCGTCAAGGCCGACGCCAATGCCCAGCCGGTGATGCGGATTGCCGTGACCTCCATGGGCCGCTCGCCCGAAGAGCTGACCAAACTTGTGCAGGACCGCGTCGAAGATCGGCTGATCTCGGTCAACGGGGTCGCGGACCTGCAGATTTACGGCGACCGCGAGCCATTTTTTCGGGTCGATATTGATCAGTTGGAACTGGCCAGTCGTGGCCTAACCTTGGGCGATATCCAACGCGCCTTGGCCGATGTCGCCTATGATGCCCCTGCGGGCGATCTTGCGGGGGACCGCCAGTCGATCAACGTACGCACAACCGCCAGCGTCGCCACAACGCAGGCCTTTGAAGCGATGGAAATCAAGGAGAATGTCCGGCTTGGCGATGTCGCTCAAGTGACGCTCGGCCCCGCCAAGGGCGAAACGATCTTACGCGCGAATGGGCAATTGGGGTTGGGCATCGGGATTATCCGGCAGGCGACCTCGAACACTTTGGAAATTTCAAACGACGTGCGCGCCGTGGTGGCAGAATTGAATGGCACGCTGCCCGAAGATGTGCGGATCTTTGTCACCTCTGACGACGCGACCTTTATCTCGGGCTCGATCCGCGAAGTGCTCTCGACGCTGGCCTTTGCTGTGGGCATCGTCGTTGCGGTGATTTTCATCTTTTTGCGCGATTTCCGCGCCACGCTGATACCGGCGCTGACCCTGCCCGTGGCCCTGATCGGCACATTGGCGGCGATCTATCTGGTCGGTTTTTCGATCAATATCCTGACACTGCTCGCCTTGGTTTTGGCCACGGGCATGGTAGTGGATGACGCGATTGTCGTCTTGGAAAATATCGTGCGACAGCGTGCGGCGGGCATGGGGCCACGCGCGGCGGCGGTGCTGGGCACGTCGCAGGTGTTCTTTGCCGTTGTCACCACCACCGCGACGCTGGCGGCAGTTTTCATCCCGCTGTCGTTCCTGCCCGGCCAAGCAGGCGGGTTGTTTCGAGAGTTCGGCTTTACCCTCGCGATCGCGGTGATGCTGTCTTCTGTCGTGGCACTCAGCCTTTGCCCCGTTTTGGCCAGCCGTTTGCTCACCCGGCCTGCAGCGGAAAATCCGCGCGGTCCTGTGGTGGCCCTTGGCAACGGGCTTTTCCGGCTCTACGCCGCGACGCTTCGCTGGGCACTGGCAATGCCCTATGTTGTGGTGCTGATTGCCGCCTTTGTGGCGCTGACGGCAGTGCTGGTTTCAGGCGAAATCCGCCAAGAGCTGACCCCGCGCGAAGACCGCGCCGTGGCCCTGCTTAGCGTGACGGCCCCGCAGGGTGTGTCGCTTGAGTATACCCAAAGCAAAATGCGCGAGATCGAAGACCTGATAACCCCGCATCAAGAAGCCGGGGAGGTGACGAACATCTTCTCCATCACCGGGTTTGGCGCGGACAACCGGGGCTTCATGGTGTTCACCCTCGCCGGATGGGAAGACCGCGCGCGCAGCCAAGATGAGATCGTCGGCGAGATGAATGGCAAGCTGCGCGGCATCGTTGGCGTGCGGGCCTTTGCGATCCAGCCCAATTCGCTAGGCATTCGCGGCGCGGGGCGGGGGCTGTCTTTTGCGATCACTGGTAACAACTATGAGCAACTCTCGGAAGTCGCGCAGGCGATGGTTGACCGACTGAGCACGAACCCCGCGATGGGCCAAGTGCGGCTGGAGTATGAGCGCACGCAACCGCAGCTTTTCGTGCAGATTGACCGGACGTTGGCGGCTGATCTGGGCGTTGATATCACAGGCTTGGGCCAAGCCTTGCAAGCCATGCTCGACGGGCGCGAGGTGGCATCGGTCTTTATCGACGACACCAGCTACGGCGTGCAGATGCTGTCGACCTCAGACCCGGTGAACGACCCGCGCGACCTTGAGAATGTCTTTGTCCAATCGGGCAACGGGCAGATGATCTCATTGGCCAGTTTTGTCACCCTCGAAGAACGCGCCGTCGCACCTGAGCTGGACCGCGAAGGTCAGAACCGTTCGGTCGAGATTTCTGCGGGGCTGACGCCGGGTCTGTCGCTTGGGGACGCGCTGGTGCAAGTGCGCGCCATCGGCGATGAGGTGCTTGGCGATGAAAACCTGATCGTGCCCTTGGCCGAAGCCGCCGCATTGGATCAAACCAGTTCGGGGCTTTTCGTAACCTTTGGCTTTGCGATCCTCGTGGTTTTCCTCGTCCTTGCTGCCCAGTTTGAGAGTTTCGTCTCGGCCATTGTGGTGATGGCCACGGTGCCTTTGGGGCTCGCCTGCGCGATATTCGCGCTGTTGATGACGGGGCAAAGCCTGAACGTCTATAGCCAGATCGGTTTGGTTATGTTGATCGGGATCATGGCCAAGAATGGCATTCTTATCGTTGAGTTTGCCAATCAACTACGCGATCAAGGGGCGGATATTCATGAGGCGATCTTTGGCGCATCTACGATCCGCCTGCGTCCCGTGATGATGACGATGACCTCAACCGTGCTGGGGGGCGTGCCGCTTATCTTATCTTCGGGCGCGGGGGCAGAAGCGCGCGAGGCGCTTGGTTGGGTGATTGTGGGGGGCTTGGGGATGGCCACGCTATCCACGCTTTACCTCACCCCTGTTGCCTATTTTCTTTTGGCCCGGTTCACCACTCCCAAAGCGGCGGAAGAAGCCCGGCTGCAGCGCGAACTCTCTGAGGCGCAGGTGGTCTGAGCGGCCTGTCTGCGTGATATTTCGTGACCTATGCAACTTCGGCCAGTGGTGGGCGTTTAGCCATGTAGGACCAAAGCGAAAGGGACATGACGTGCGCAGCGATCTAAGTTTGGCAACACCCAGCAACGAGTCCCCCGCCGACGGGGCAAACAGCCCAAGCCTTTTCACCGACAGCACAACCTGGCGTGTGGTGCGGGCCGACCGCTTTGGCCTGATCGTCGACGCTGCGGATTACTTTCGGATTTTGCGCGAAATTTTTCTGGGTGCCCGTCAGCAACTCATGCTTGTTGGCTGGGATTTTGATTTTGAACTCGAAATGCTGCCGGGCGAAAGTGATGATGATGGCAACGCCCCTGACGGCTATCCCAATCAGCTTGGGGCTTTTGTCGAAGCGGTGGTTGAACGGACGCCCGAGTTGCATGTCTATCTGTTGAAATGGAACGGGGCTGTGCTCGCCGCGCCGGGACGGTTGGTCCCCTCGCTTGCTCTCAGCCTGTTCGGCGGGGACCGCATTCATTTTGCATTGGATGGGCATCACCCTTTCGGTGCCTGCCATCATCAAAAAATCGTCGTGGCCGACGATGCTTTGGCCTTTTGTGGCGGCATCGACGCGACGGAAGACCGCTGGGACACCCCAGACCACCTGCCGGGTGACCCGCGCCGGGTACGCAAGGATGGCACACCGTCTGATCCTTGGCACGATGCGACCTCGGCCATATCCGGCCCCGCTGCCGCAGCCTTTGGTGAACTTTCCCGCCGCCGCTGGCTGCGGGCCACCGGCGACGAGATTGAAGGGCCGTCGAATGCGCTTGAGTTCGAATGGCCCGACCTTCTGCCAGTAGATGCCGAAGACGTTGACGTGGGCATCGCGCGCACCGAACCGCCTTTTGACGAAGAGCCTCTGATCAATGAGATCGAACAGCTCTATCTTGCAGGGATAAAGTCCGCGCGGAAGTATATTTATATTGAATCACAGTATCTTGCCGCTGAATCGGTTTGCGATGCGCTAAAGGAGCGTTTGGTTGAAAAAGACGGACCGGAGATTGCTATCATCAACCCGCGCAACGCGGAATCACAGTTAGAAGACGATGCGATGCACGTCTTGCGTGAGCGGCTGGTCGAAGAGTTAAAGCGCGCAGATCATCAAAACCGTTTCCGCATCTATTTCCCGGTCACTGATGAGGATGAGCCGATCTATGTCCACGCGAAGATCATGATTATCGACGATCATTTGCTGCGGCTTGGGTCTAGCAACCTTAACAACCGCTCTATGGGGTTCGACACGGAATGCGACGTCGCGATTGAGCAGCCCGCTGAGGTCATTGAAGGGTTCAGGAACAGGTTGCTTGCAGAGCACTTGGGCCAAACGGTTGAGCGTGTGGTCGAGGTTATGACGCGCACGGGATCGATGATTGGCACGATCGAAACCCTTAATGGCGAAAAGGGCCGGGGGCTGCGTGCGGTTTTTCGGGGCAGTGAAACTGTGGTCGGTGGCTTTCTGGCCAACACCCGTTTGCTCGACCCACGTTACCACCCCGGAGAGAACACCTCCACCGGGCGCGGCATCCGCCCGCGTCATCTGGGGCTGATCGCAGGCGGGCTGGGCGCTGCTTGGTTGGCATGGCGCAAATGGGGGCGGCGGGACTAGCCGCCCCTTTCGCGTTAAGGTGTTACCGCAATCGTGCGCGTTTTCTCGAAAACAGTTCCACTCTTCGCGGGGTCCATTGGCGTTGCCTGCGCGGACAAAATCCGGCGTGATATGTCGGCGATTAACGCGATTGCAAAGAGTGCCGCTGTCCCGAGTGCTGGCAGAACCCAAGGCATCCAAACTGCATTTGGGTGTGCCAACATCAACGTCTGACAGACCAGCGCCAGAACCGTACCGCTGGCAAAGATCAGCAGCCCGTGTTGGCCAATCAGCCGGAATGGGCCAGCCGCCCGATGTCCTGCCAGTCGGGTCACGCTTGGCAGTTGGGACAGAAAATATCCTAATGCCAGAATATGGATGAACCGGGGCGCAGAGAGATAGGTTTTGTCATGCGACGTGAGATTAAAGGGCACGCCAGCCTCTCTCAGGTTGTGCATCTGAAGGTTTAGGTATTTGCCCAACCCCGGCACGTATTTCCACGCGAGGACCCCAAGCAGCACTGCAATCGACAGGCCAAAAAGGAATCTGGATGCGGGAAAGAAGCGATGCCCCTGGCGCTGACTTAGCCCGACCAACAGCCCGCAAACAAAAATTGCCTGCCATGCGAAGGGATTGAAAAACCAGCCGCCAGGATTGGGATAGTTCGGCAGGTTAAGACGGAAAACGCCAGTAAACAGCCAAAGGGTAAGCGACAGGGTGAGCAAAATCCGGGGCCAGCGCAGCCCAAGGATGATTGCCGCCGGAGCGCAGACCAGCAAGACCGAATAGGCCGGTAGAATATTCACATAGCCAAACTGATGCGTCAAAAGCGGGATGCCGATTAAGGCTTGGGTCGGGTTTTGAAACACTTGCCGCATGTTGATCTTGGTCTGGAGTTCGGCCTGTGCGGTGATCTGAAACGCTCCTGCAAAGATGGCCAAAGCAATGGCAGACAAGGCTATTTGCACAAGGTAAAGGGACCAAGCGCGCTTCCACAGAGGCGCGACCGCACGCCAAAGGCCGTGGCGCACGCGGTCTCTTTCGATAAACCGGGGGGTATAGGCCAATCCCGCCGCAATGCCGGACATCAGGAAAAACGCCTCGGCAGCATCGGCAAACCCTAGGTTGCGGATGGTTAAATACTCGTAAGGATTGCCCGGCACGTGATTGATAAAGATCATGATCAGCGCAAGGCCGCGAAACACGTCTATGCGCGGGTCGCGGGGGGCTTTGCCGATACGAGCAGAGCCCGCAGATACCGCCGCGGAGGACAGGCCGACATTATGCTGTTGCATGGATCAGGTCAGTCGATGTGAGGTTGTTCATCAGGTGCTCATCATTCCAAGTCAGCCGCCAGACATCGCAAATGCTGTCGTATTGCGCGACGATATCAAGCGGGTTTGCATCCTCTGTCACGGTGAAACTCTGGCTTGAAGGGAGCGAAGACCAAGCAATAAGGAATGGCGCAAACACCATCGGGACTGCCACCGGCAGCAACCAGACGGTCAGGTCCGGCGCGAGCCATTGCACCGCTGCCAAGATCACAGCCCCGATCAACACGATCCAACTGCCCGCCGCCCAGCCGTCACGCAGGCTCAGCCGACCTTCATTGCGCTGATTTGCAGGCCAGCCACCATCTTGGCCCGATAGAACCTGTAAGACCGACCGGCTGTGATAGAGCAACATCAACGGGGCCAAGAGCGTCGTCAGGATGACTTCACTCAAAACAGACCGTGCCATACGCAAGCTGTAACCAAAGTCGCGCGCCCGACCAAAAAGGGCCGCGTGGAGCAGGATCAGCATCTTTGGAACCACCAAAAGTCCCAACACGCCCAAAGCCAACAACGTGATCTCACGGGTGCTGGTGTCGGGAAAAACGGGAAAAAGTTGATACGGTCCGGGAAAGTATTCTGGCGGCGGCGCATAAAGAGTACTGATCGCTGACGTGACCAAAAACGCGGCCCAAAGTAGGGAAACCACATAGGCGGTTACATTTTGCAGGAACACAAACCGGCTCCACCCCGCCAGCCCGGGTGCAAAGATCAACCGGGCATGTTGAAGGTTGCCTTGGCACCAGCGGCGCTCTCGACGTGCGAAAGAAAGGACATTTTCCGGGCCCTCTTCGAAGGAACCGCTCAAGGTTTCGTCGACCTCAACCTTCCATCCTGCGCGGGCCAGCAAAGCGGCTTCGACGTAGTCGTGGCTTAGGATATGGCCGCCCAAAGGGGGCGGACCGGAAAGTTCGGGCAGGCCGCAGCTTTCGGCAAAAGCGTTGACCCGAATGATCGCGTTGTGACCCCAAAATGGGCCGGTCGGGCCTTGCATGCGGGCGAGGCCACGGGTGAAAATCGGGCCGTGAAACCAAGAGGCAAACTGCAAAGCACGGCCAAAAAACGACCGTGCGCCAATAATCTTGGGCAGGGTTTGCAATAGCCCCAACCGCGGGTCGGACTGCATCCGGGCAATCATCGCGCGGATCGTGCTGCCCTCCATCAAACTGTCTGCGTCAAGGATCACGGCCAGTTCATAAGCCCCACCAGAGGTGCGGATGAACTCTTCGATATTGCCCGCCTTGCGGCCTGTGTTGTCACGCCGCCTGCGGTAAAAGATGCGCCCCGCGCCGTTCGTCTCGCGCAGCAAACGTGCAAAGGCGAACTGCTCTTTCCCGGCCAAAATTTCGTCGCGGGTATCAGACAGAACGACGAAATCAGCGGCGACACCGGCCTGTGCCACAGAGCGGTCGATCGCGGCGATGCGGGCGAATGTGGTCAGCGGGTCTTCGTTGCAGATGGGCACCGCAACCACGGTGCGGGGCTGCGGCGCGTGAAGTTCTGGGCGCGGTGCGTCCGATCTGGCGCCGAACAACCCGATCAGTGCAAGCGAGGCCCCCCATGCCAGCCAAGCTGTCGTAGCAAAGACAAGCACGGCGCGGATGCCATCCCAACCACTGAAACCGTCCCGCGCGGCCGCCTCTGCCAAAAGCGTCGAGGCGATGACAGCACATCCAAGCGAAACGGTCACGGCAAGCGCCCGTGCAAAGCGCGTTCGGGTGTCCGCTGCAAGCTGCGTCTGCTGGCGTATCATCGGTGTCAGGCCTTACGGCGCAGCAAAAGGGCCCGCGTCAATTCAACAAGTCCGGCCCGATGTGGACGTCGTTCCAAGGTCTGTCTGGGCATCAACAGTGGCGCCACTGGCGGCATCCAGTTTTCCACCTCTGTCGTCATTGCCGAATAAGGGGATTCCCCCTCGTTAAAGCTTACGCGTTGATCCATTGGTACACCCATGTCTCTGTAAGATTGCGGTCATATCCCGATAGAACTGCCTTGATCTCGACGATGGCGTCGGGCTCTGCGCGCAATTCCAGTACAAGCCGCCATTCATTTCTGCCGGCGACCCGGCTTAGGATTGCCTCAACAATTTCACCGTTCTGCGCGCTTGCAACCGGTTCCAATTTCGCGTCGCTCGGCATATCGCTGAGCTGACCCCCGGCAAAGTCGATGACGAATTTGCGCGTTTCGGTATCTGCCTTAACACCCGCAACCCCGCCATGGCCCGAGCGCAGCCTTACCACACGACCAAGGGTTTTCGGTGTCGCGCCCGGCGGGTTGATCCCCCAGTGCATACGGTAGCTATAGGCCAATTCATCCCCGGCGCGTGTTTCGCCTTCGGGGATCCAATAGGCGACGATATTGTCGTTGCCTTCCAGATCCGACGGTATCTCAACCAGTCGAACCGTGCCCTTGCCCCAATCGCCCATCGGCTCAATCATCAGCGACGGTCGGCGCTCGTAATGGGCCTGTGCATCGAGGTAATGTTCAAAATCCCGGTTGCGCTGAACCAGTCCGAAAGAGCGTGGGTTCTCGGCTCCGAAATAGGAGCTGGCAAGGCGCGGTGGGTTGTTGAGCGGTCGGCAGAGGGTCGCGTCTTTGCCCGCATTCAGCACCAAAGCTTCGCTGTCATGGACCGAGGGGCGGAAATCGTCAAATGCCCCTTTGTCCGCACCATTATGTAAGAACATCGAGGTGAGTGGCGCGATGCCGAGTTGCTTGATGTCTTTGCGCAGAAAAAGACGCATCGTCACGTCGACCGAAGTCGTCTCTCCCGGTGTGACGGCCAACTGATACGCACCGGTCACAGACGGGCTATCGAGAGCGGCGTAGATCATCACGGTGGTATCGCCGGGTTCCGGACGGCGCAGCCAAACTTCGCTAAACCGGGGGAATTCTTCGCCTTCGGGCAGTCCGGTGTTCACTGCAAGCCCGCGTGCGCTCAGACCATAGAGCGTGTCTTTCCCAAGTGCGCGGAAATAGCTGGCACCTTGAAATACGATCAACTCATCAAAGATATCGGCGCGGTTAATCGGAGTGTGAAGACGGAAACCAGCAACGCCTGGCATTTCGGCATTGGGCGGGATCGACTTGGCCAAGGCATCGTCGTCATATTCAAAATCAGCCGTGGTAAAGCCCATAGGCGCAACACTGTCGCCTTGGACTTCATTGATTTTAACCGCCTCTTTGAACAGCCAGCCGGGATGGAAAGCCTGCACCCTAAAGCCAACGCCTTTTTCCTGCCAACGGGCCTGTTCAGGGCGGAAGCGAATGCGCTGGTAAGCGTCGTAATCAAGGTCTGCGAGGAACCCCTCGACAGGCTCAGCGGCCGCATAGCGCGACTGCGCCAGCTCACGCATCTCGTTTACAAGATTATCGAAGGTGAAGGACGCTGCAGCAACCTCCTGCGCGTGACTGCGTAGGGGCATAAGTGCTGAAGCAAAGGACACGGCTGAGAGCCTCAAAAACTGGCGCCTCTCCAAGCGAGCCGCTTTCAATCCTTCAGATCGTGTAGTGTTAGAAATCGACAATATAATACTCCGGGAGACACGTTATGAGTGTGCAATTTTGTGCCCTATCTAATCGTTTCGGCACCGCTGAAAACTTGAATCTCAATATTTCAGCGAAATGCTGCACAGCAGCGCGGGAAACCGCCGATCGGTCTTATGTTCTTCGCTGTTTGCCCAAAATTTCGCCTTGATTTCCGTAGGATCGCCGCTCTTTTGTGACACCCGGCGACGGTTTCGGCGCAAGCCCGCAGGCGATTGTCCGGCCTTCTGCCAGACCAACCGCTCCGCCAGGCCCGTTTTACCGAAACGCGGGCCCGTGCGCCCAAACGGTCATCGAATAGCGGGTGCCGTGTGTGACAGGTGTGACCTGATGCAGCGTGAAACTTGGGAAGATACTCACGCAGCCCTGTGTGCGATTGGCACTTAGCGTATGCGCACCCGGCATAACTTCCAGATCACCACCCTGATAGCTGTCGCCATCGCTCAATTGGAGCACGAGCGTCAGCTTGCGTTTTCCCGCCGCGGGGCCGCTTCCGATGTCGGAATGCCAGACGAAATGCCCGCTGTCTGACGCCTTGTAGATCGCGACCTGTGGGCTTTCTGCAAATTCGGTCAGATCGAACTCAAAATGCGCGCGGTTGGCTGTGCGCACCAGATCGATCAGGCGCTCCATCACCCATTCCATGCCTTCCACTTCGTCAGTCCAAACGAGCTGGGATTTGCGCAGGTTGTGATCCCGGTTGCGGCCCACCAACAACGCTTCGTCTGTGGGCACGTCAGAGATCCGTTTGATGATGGCCTCGCATTCGCTTTTGCTGAATGCAGCCGGCATTGCGTGTAGTGCAAGCATTCCTTCGGTCCTTTGGAAATGAGCCTGCTTCGGAGTGCGCGCATGCTGCGGCGAATCTCTTTGTCGAAGGTGGCTCGGTAATTTCCCTTAGCATGAAATCTGAACCGGAACGCTAGTGTACATTTGCGCTTCTTGCGCTTTCATTCTGGTGGGTACAGCGGCCACGTCCAACCAGCGCGAGATCGGTCTAGACGTGGCAGATTTAATTATACTGCATCAAGCCCTTGGGCCAGCAGGTGCTTTAGCCCGCTCATTTCTGCGTCAGTCAATGGAATACCATTGGCGCGCGTCTCTGCCCGCGCTTTGAAGCGACGTTGCGAGGGCAGGCGCGCGCCTTGGCTGAGAATGGCGGAAAAGAGCGTTTCGGCCCGGGCAAAAGGATCTCCGGGGCGGTCAGCGGCAAACTTCACCGGATCGAATGCGATGATCAGCTCGCCATGTGCAGGCGCAAGAGAAAGTGAGCCTAAGGCGTCGCGTGCCTCCGGGCTGGTCAGATCACCGATCATCACCCCCGCGAGCAGTTCAATCATGGTCGAAATGGCCGAGCCTTTGTGACCGCCGAACGGCAGCATCGCCCCGGCAAGGGCAGCTTCGGGGTCAGTGGTCGGCGTGCCGTCGGGGGCAATGGCCCAGCCTTCGGGCAGGGGTGTGCCCGCGCGGCGGTGCAGTTCGATCTCTCCACGCGCGGCGACGCTGGTGGCAAAGTCAAAGACGTAAGGATCGTCGCCCAAACGCGGCCAGCCGAATGCGAAGGGGTTCGTCCCCATTAGCGGATCGGTACCGCCCGAAGGGGCAACGCTGGCATAGCTGGGACACATGGCCATGGCGGCAAGGCCCATGTCCGTCAGGGCCTCGATCTCGGGCCAGAGGGCGGCGAAATGGGTGCAATCGTTGATCACCATCGCGGCAATCCCGGTGGCGCGGCAACGTTCGGCCAGCACCGGCGCGCCCGCGTCAAAAGCAGCGTTGGAGAAACCGCCGCCCGCGTTTACCCGCACGACGGCGCTTTCGTCTTGCACCACCTGAGGCACAGCATCGGGGACCACCTTGCCCGCCTTGATCGTGCGCAGGCACCCTTCGATCCGGTAGATGCCATGGGATTTGCAAGCATCGCCTTCGCCTGCCACGATCACCCGCGCCAAGGCAGACGCGTTAAGCGGCGATAAACCCGCTCCTTCGAAAATCCGGATGACAATTCCATTAAGTTCGTCGTGGGACAGGGTTGCATCGCTCATTTGGATCCTCGCACAGCTTGGGTTGCAATCATGCATACATCATGTATGCAGTTACGCAAAGACGCAAGCTGACACCGGGCCACGGCCCGCATGAAAGGATAGACGATGGCCTTTACCCCCCATGGCAAACACCTGATCGCCGGCGAATGGATCGCAACCGACGCGCGCTTTAGCTCCAGCCCCGCCCATGGAAACGCACATGAATTTTCGGTTGGCACAGTGGAACTTGTCGACCAAGCTTGCGAAGCCGCCGAAGCGGCGTTTTGGGATTATGGCTATTCCAGCCGGGCTGCTCGCGGGAAATTTCTGAACGCCATCGCCGATGAGATCGACGCACGCGGGGCACAGATCACCGAGATCGGCAGCCAAGAAAGCGGCCTGCCCGAAGCGCGCCTAGAGGGGGAGCGGGGCCGGACCGTTGGCCAACTGCGCCTCTTCGCCGCGCATATCGAAAAGGGCGAATACCTCGACCGCCGGTTTGATGCAGCGATGCCCGAGCGTCAGCCCGCGCCGCGCCCCGCGATCACCATGGTGCAACGCCCCATCGGCCCGGTCGCTGTCTTTGGCGCATCGAACTTCCCGCTGGCCTTCTCGGTCGCGGGTGGTGACACGGCGGCGGCGCTGGCGGCAGGCTGTCCCGTTGTGGTGAAAGGTCACTCCGCGCATCCCGGCACTGGTGAGATCGTGGCCGAAGCGATCCATGCGGCGGTTGAAAGCTGCGGCATGCCGTGCGGTGTGTTTTCGTTGATCCAAGGCGGCAACCGCGCCGTTGGTCAAGCCGTCGTGCAGCATCCGCTGATCAAAGCCGTGGGCTTTACAGGCTCTCTTGCCGGGGGCCGGGCGCTCTTTGATCTTTGCGCCGCGCGGCCAGAGCCGATCCCGTTCTTTGGGGAGTTGGGGTCGGTCAATCCGATGTTCATGCTGCCCGCCGCGATAGACGCACGGGGCGAAGAGCTGGGCAAAGGTTGGGCCGCGTCCCTGACCATGGGTGCGGGGCAGTTCTGCACCAATCCGGGCATTGCGGTGGTGATCGACGGTGCGGGCGCCGACAGTTTCGTGAATAGTGCTGCCGCCTCGTTGGAGGGTATGCCCGAGCAGGTCATGCTGACCGACGGCATCGCACAGGCCTATTGCGCGGGCCGCGACAAGTTCAATGCCGAGCAAAGCCTGCGCCAAGTGCATGTGGCCGAGAGCACAGGCCGCAACGCCGCCCCGGCGCTGTTCGAAACCACGGGCGCAGAGTTCAAAGCCAACCTGGCGCTGCATGAAGAAGTCTTTGGCCCGCTCGGACTGGTGGTGCGGGTTGCCTCGTTGGAAGAGATGCGTGCCCTCGCGGCTGAATTGGACGGTCAGCTGACGATCACGCTGCACATGGACGACGCCGATGTTGACGCTGCGCGTACCTTGATGCCGGTGCTAGAGCGCAAGGCTGGTCGCGTTTTGGCAAACGGTTTCCCGACGGGCGTCGAAGTGGTGGATTCCATGGTGCACGGCGGGCCATACCCTGCCAGCACCAACTTCGGCGCGACCAGTGTCGGCACCCTGTCGATCCGGCGTTTCTTGCGTCCGGTTTCCTATCAGAACCTGCCTGAAGCCCTCCTGCCCGAAGACGCGGTGGAATAATCAGAGGCAACGAAAGCCGGGCAGCGCGCCCGGCTTTTTCATCTCTGTCCGAATAGGGGGGCGGCGCGATCTGCTGCACGGCGCCAAGCGATCACGTCGGCAACTCGATTCTCGAAAAATCTGTCGACATGCTAAAGAAACGTAAAAATACATATTGTATTTTAGATGAGGACATTGTTCCCTCACACTACCCCGCACCCCGTCCGACGAGAGTCGGGGGCGACCAACCCAAAAGGGAGATAGCTATGAAATTTACGCAACTCGCCGGAAGCCTTGTGGCCGCCACCGTGATCGGGTCCGCCGCTCAGGCCGACAAACTGGACGACATCATTTCCTCGGGCACGCTGCGCTGCGCCGTGGTGCTGGACTTCCCGCCCATGGGCTCGCGTGATGACACGAACACGCCCGTCGGCTTTGACGTGGATTACTGCAACGATCTGGCTGCCGCCCTTGGTGTCGACGCTGAAATCGTTGAGACGCCTTTCCCTGACCGTATCCCTGCGCTGGTTTCTGGCCGCGCGGATGTGGGTGTTGCCTCCACCTCCGATACGCTGGAGCGTGCCAAGACCGTTGGTTTCTCCGTCCCGTACTTCGCCTTCACCAACGTTGTGCTGACACGCGAAGACGCGGGCGTCGACAGCTTTGAAAGCCTTAAGGGCAAGACCGTCGGCTCCGTCGCGGGCACGTTTGAGGCCATCGCGCTGGAAGAGCAGATTGACGCATGGGACGACGGCAGCTTCCGCTCCTACCAGAGCCAAGCTGACGTGTTCCTCTCCCTGTCCCAGGGCCAGATCGACGCGACCGTCGTGACCTCCACCGTGGCGTCTTCCATCGTCAACGGCGGCAAGTTCGAAGGTCTGACCATCGCGGGCGACGCGCCCTTTGACGTCGACTACGTTGGCCTGATCGGTCTGCGCCAAGAATACGGTCTGCTTAACTATCTCGACCTCTTCGTGAACCAGCAGGTGCGTTCGGGTCGCTATCAGGAACTGTTCGACAAATGGGTCGGCGGCGACGCGCCTGACC
The DNA here is from genome assembly GCF_022788655.1 of Sulfitobacter indolifex. Lineage (NCBI taxonomy): Bacteria > Pseudomonadati > Pseudomonadota > Alphaproteobacteria > Rhodobacterales > Roseobacteraceae > Sulfitobacter > Sulfitobacter indolifex. The sequence goes on from NZ_CP084954.1 coordinate 98,039, forward strand.
TGACCATCGCCAAAGCCTATCGTTGATGGAAGCGGGGGCCGCAGCCTGCGGCCCCCACTGCCGATAACCGCTGATCGGAGCAAAAGATGGGCAACTACACCTTTCAATGGCGACAGGCCTTTCGCGCTTTCCCAGAGATGCTGGAAGGCGCGCTGGTTACGCTACAGATATCAATCCTGTCGATGCTGATCGGCGTGACCATTGCCGTGCTGCTGGCCGTGGCGCGGGATTCCAAAACACGCTGGCTGCGCGCGCCTGCGACCGCATGGGTCGAAGTGGCGCGCAACACACCCGCACTTTTTCAGATTTACATGGCGCATTTCGGGCTTGGGTCTTTCGGGATCTACCTCAGCCCCTATGCCGCGCTGCTTGCCGGGATCGCGTTCAACAACGCAGGCTACCTGTGCGAGACGTTCCGCGGCGCGATGCGGGCCATTCCGGGCACGCAGTTGCGCGCCGGGCGGTCACTGGGCATGGGGCAAGCCAAGGCGTTTCGCCTGATCATCGTGCCGCAGATGTTCCGCATCTCGTTCCTGCCGACTACGAACCAGATGATCTGGGCGATTTTGATGACCTCTTTGGGCGTCACGGTGGGGCTGAATTCGGACCTAGCGGGGGTCACACAAGACCTCAATGCGCGCAGCTTCCGGACCTTTGAATTCTTCGCACTGGCAGCGGTGATCTACTACGTGATCGCCAAAGCCGTGATGCTCGGTGCACGGCTTTTGGCCGCCCGCCTGTTTCGCTACTGAAGGAAGAGAATAGATGTTTGATACGGCTCTGACCTTCAACGACCTGATGTTCATGCTCAAAGGCGCGGGCGTGACGCTATCGGTCACCGCCTTTGCGGTGGTGGGCGGTACGCTGCTGGGGCTCTTCTTCGGGGTGCTGCGCAGCCAGATCAGCCCTTGGGCTGCGCTGCCGCTGACCTTCGTGCTGGATATCTTCCGCTCGGTTCCCCTGCTGATCCAGTTGATCCTCGCCAACGCTTTTCAGGCCATCGCGGGCTGGGGGATTTCGCCCTTCGTGACCTCCTGCATCGTGTTGGCGCTTTATACCTCGGCCTATTGCACTGAGATCGTGCGCGGCGCGATTGAGGCGGTGCCTTCGGTCACCCGCCGTGCGGCCCGTTCGCTCGGCATGACATGGGGCCAAGACCTCACGCAGATCGTCTTTCCCATGGCGCTGCGGGTGGGCCTTCCCAGTTGGATTGGCCTGACGCTCGGTGTGATGAAAGACAGTGCGCTGGTGATGTGGCTTGGCATCATCGAATTGCTGCGGTCTTCGCAGATTCTGGTGACACGCCTGCAAGAGCCGATGTTCATCCTGCTCGTAACGGGTGCGATCTATTTCGCGCTTAGTTTCCCCATTGCCCGGCTTGGCAGCCGCTTGGAAAAAAGGTGGCAAGAAAATGATTGAGATTGAAAACGTCCATAAGTCCTTTGGTGCCCTTCAGGTGCTTAAGGGCATCGACCTGACCGTACAAAAGGGCGAGGTCGTCTCGGTGATCGGCGGCTCTGGCTCGGGCAAATCGACGCTGCTGACCTGCATCAACGGGTTGGAGCCGATCGACAAGGGCCGCATCGTTGTCGACGGCACCGAGGTTCACGCCCGCGACACCGATCTGAACAAGCTGCGCCGCAAAATTGGCATCGTGTTTCAGCAGTTCAACGCCTTCCCGCATTTGACGGTGCTGGAAAACGTGACGCTGGCCCCCCGCAAGGTAAAGGGCATGGGCCGCAAGGAAGCCGAAGAGATCGCGGTGCAGCAACTCTCGCATGTCGGTCTGGCCGATAAGCTCAACGTTTACCCCAGCCGCCTATCGGGCGGGCAGCAGCAGCGGATGGCGATTGCGCGTGCATTGGCGATGTCGCCCGATTACATTCTCTTTGACGAGGTGACTTCGGCGCTCGACCCGCAGCTGGTGGGCGAGGTGCTCGATACGCTCAAATTGCTGGCAGATGAGGGGATGACGATGATCTGTGTCACCCATGAGATGAGTTTCGCACGCGATGTGTCGGACCGGGTGGCGTTCTTTCACAAGGGCGTCATGGCCGAGATCGGCGCGCCGGATCAGATCTTTGGCGATCCGCAGCAAGAAGAAACCCGTCAATTCCTGTCGAGCGTCCGGTAATGAGCCAATCTCCGGTGACGGTTGTCGGCGCTGGCGTGGTGGGGCTTTCCATCGCGCTGGCGCTTCAGGCGCGCGGGTTGACCGTGCGGGTGATTGACCGTGAAGGCCCGGCAGCGGGCGCGTCGGCGGGCAACGCGGGTGCCTTTGCCTTTACCGAGATTCTGCCGCTGGCCTCGCCCCGGATGATCCGGCAGGCCCCGAAGTGGCTGCTGGATCCGCTGGGGCCGCTTTCCGTGCCGCCGCGCTATGCCGCAAAAATCGCGCCGTGGATGTGGCGCTTTTGGAAGGCGAGCTGGCCCGCACAGGTGCGCGCCTCGACCGTGGCGCAGACGGCACTGATGAAGCTCTCGCAAGCCGCTCTTGATCCGCATCTGGAGATAAGCGGCCTTGCCCATATGCTGCGGCACGATGGGCAGTTGCAGGTCTATGAAAGCGAGGCCGAGTTCCGCGCGTCGCTCCCCGGCTGGCAGGCCCGCGAAGAGGCCGGGATCGCCTTCACGCACCTCAAGGGCGAAGAGGTCGCGACCTATCAACCTGGCCTTGCGCCTTCCTTCACCCATGCGACCTTCACCCCGGAATGGCAGTCCATCTCTGACCCGCGCGACTATGTGCTGGCGATGGCCGAACGTTTTCGCGCAGGCGGCGGAGAGATCACCGTCGCCCGCGCCGAACGTTTGGTTGCAGGCGGGGTCGAGACCTCTGACGGGATGATGCCGGGCCGCGTGGTGCTGGCCGCCGGCGCGCATTCGCATCATCTGGCGCGGACCGCTGGCGTGAAAATCCCACTGGAAACCGAGCGCGGCTATAACACCACGCTGCCCGCAGGCGCATTCGACCTCAAACGTCAGATCACCTTCGGCGGCCATGGGTTTGTCATCAGCAAAGTCGGCAACGGCCTGCGTGTTGGCGGCGCGGTGGAGCTGGGCGGGCTAGATCTGCCGCCGAACTTTGCCCGCGCCGATGCGATGCTGAAAAAGGCCAAACGCTTCCTGCCGGAACTCGACACCTCGGGCGGCACGCAATGGATGGGTTTCCGCCCGTCGCTGCCCGACAGCCTGCCTGCCATCGGCGCGCTGCCGAACCGTCCGGATGTGTTCTGCGCCTTCGGCCATGGCCATCTTGGCCTTACGCAGTCAGCGGGCACCGCAGCTATCATCGCTGACCTGATGACCAGCCAAGACCCCGGCATCGACCTGACCCCCTTCTCCCCCGCGCGCTTTTAGAGGCTGACATGACGCAACACACATTTCCTTGTATCGACGGCCACACCTGCGGCAATCCGGTGCGGCTCGTCACCGGCGGCGCGCCTCTGCTCAAGGGCGCGAACATGCTGGAAAAGCGCGCGCATTTTCTGGCCGAGTATGACTGGATCCGCACGGGCCTGATGTTCGAGCCGCGCGGCCATGACCAGATGTCCGGCGCGATCCTTTACCCACCAACGCGCGACGATTGCGACATCGCTGTGCTGTTTATCGAGACCTCGGGCTGCCTGCCGATGTGCGGTCACGGGACCATCGGCACCGTCACCATCGCGCTGGAAAATGGGCTGGTCACGCCTGCCACTCCCGGCCATTTGCGCCTTGAGACCCCCGCCGGACGGGTCGATGTGACCTACCGCCAAGAGGGGCGTTTCGTCGAAGAAGTGCGGCTGACCAATGTGCCTGCCTTCCTCCATTCCGAAGGGCTGACGGCCGAGGTCGAAGGCTTGGGTGAAGTGGTGGTTGATGTGGCCTATGGCGGCAATTTCTACGCCATCGTAGAGCCGCAAAAGAATTTCCGCGATATGGCAGATTTCTCGGTCTCCGAACTGGTCGGTCTCAGCCCGAAACTTCGCGCGGCGCTGAACGCGAAATATGAATTCATCCACCCCGAACACCCCGCGATCAACGGGCTAAGCCACATCCTCTGGACCGGTGCTGCCCAAGCCCCCGAGGCCCACGCCCGCAACGCGGTGTTCTACGGCGACAAGGCGATCGACCGCTCCCCCTGCGGCACCGGCACCTCTGCCCGGATGGCGCAACTCGCGGCCAAGGGGAAGCTGAAGGTTGGCGATGACTTCGTGCATGAATCCATCATCGGCTCCATGTTCAAAGGCCGGGTCGAAGCCGCAGCGGAGGTGGCAGGCAAGCCTGCGATCATCCCCTCCATCGCCGGTTGGGCGCGGGTCACCGGCTTTAACACAATCTTCATCGACGAGCGTGACCCCTTCGCGCACGGCTTTGTTGTCACCTGATTTGGAAAGGCTGCCCATGGCGCAAATCATCGTTCCCGCCGAGGCACAAGGCGCGGTGCTCGTCTCGTCCGAGGGGTTGAGCTTCTGGGGCGGCGTCGATCCGACCAGCGGCACAGTCATCGACGCGCATCACCCCCTTTGCGGACAGTCGCTGGCGGGCAAGATCGTGTTGATGCCCACGAGCCGCGGCTCCTGCACCGGCAGTGGCGTCTTGTTGGAACTGGCGATGAACGGCCATGCCCCCGCCGCATTGGTTTTCCGCGAGGCCGAAGACATCCTGACCTTGGGTGCCCTGATCGCGGGCAAGATGTTCGACAAGCCACTGGCGGTCTTGCGCCTCGGAGCCAAGGACTACGACCTGCTCGCCAAAGCCCGCAGTGCGCGCATTACGCCTGAGATGCTCAGCACCGATGAGTGGGACTTGCCGCTGTCTGACAAACCCGCCCGCGATCTGCATCTCACCGCCGAGGACCAAGCGATGCTTGATGGGGCCGACGGTCCGGCAGTTCAACTGGCAATGGAGATCACCTGCACCATGGCGCGCGGGCAGGGGGCCGAGAGGTTGGTTGACGTGACACGCGTGCATATCGACGGCTGCATCTACGCCAGCCCGGCCAACTTGGCTTTTGCCCAGACCATGGCCGATATGGGCTCGCAGGTACGGGTGCCGACAACGATGAACGCCATCTCAGTCGATCACGGCAACTGGCGCGCGCAAGGCGTGCCGCCGGATTTTGGCCTGCCCGCCAGCCGTCTGGCCGATGCCTATGTTACCATGGGCGCACGGCCCAGTTTCACCTGCGCGCCCTATCAACTGCCCGCGCCGCCCGAGCGGGGCGAGTTCATCGCTTGGTCGGAATCCAATGCCGTGATCTATGCCAATAGCGTGCTCGGTGCGCGGACGGTAAAGCACCCCGATTTCCTCGACCTGTGTATCGCGCTGATCGGACGCGCGCCGCTATCTGACGTATACCTTGATGCCCACCGCGCGCCGCGTAGGGTGATCGACGTGGAGCTGCCCGCGCAATATGACGAAGCGATCTGGCCAATGCTCGGCTGGCTGGCCGGACAGGCCGCGCCAGATCGGATCCCGGTTTTGCGCGGGTTAGAGAATGCCGCGCCGAATGAGGATGACCTGAAGGGGCTTTGTGCTGCTTTCGGTACGACTTCTGCTGCGCCGATGCTTCATGTGGCGGGGATCACTCCCGAAGCAGATCTGGCGCCTGTCGCAGAGGCGGATACGCTGCGCATCACACCCAAAGACCTGCGCCGGGTCTGGCAGCAGTTCAATGCAGGACCTGCTAAAGTTGACCTCATCGCCTTCGGCAGCCCGCATTTCTCCCACGCTGAATGCCACGCTTTGGGTGCGGCTTTAGCGGGGCGCAAGCGTCACCCCGATACGGCGGTCATCGTGACGCTGGGCCATGACACACTGAAAGTCGCGCGGGCTGACGGCACTGTGGCGCGGCTCGAAGCCGCGGGCGTGCAGGTCGTGCCCGACATCTGCTGGTGCTCGATCTCCGAGCCGGTCTTCCCGCCCTCGGCCAAGGTGCTGATGACCAACTCTGGCAAATATGCGCATTACGCCCCCGGTCTTTCGGGCCGCGCGGTACGGTTTGGCAGCATCGCGGATTGTGTGGAGGCCGCCGTGACCGGACAGGCAGCGGAAACTATGCCCGCCTGGTTGGTCGAAAAGGAGACGCACGATGCGTAGCAGCAAGACCGTTCATGTAATCTCGGCCCATGCCGAGGGCGAGGTCGGCGACGTGATCGTCGGCGGTGTCACCCCACCCCCGGGCGAAACGCTGTGGGAGCAAAGCCGTTGGATCGCGCGGGATGAGACGCTGCGCAACTTCGTGTTGAACGAGCCGCGTGGCGGGGTGTTTCGCCATGTGAACCTGCTGGTCCCGCCGAAAGACCCCCGCGCCGATGCGGCCTTCATCATTATGGAGCCGGAAGACACGCCGCCCATGTCGGGCTCAAATTCGATCTGCGTTTCTACCGTTCTGCTCGACGGGGGCATCTTGCCTATGACGGAGCCGGTGACAGAACTGACTCTCGAAGCGCCGGGGGGGCTGGTGAAGGTCCGCGCGGAATGTCGCAATGGCAAGGCAGAGCGCATTTTCGTGCAGAACTTGCCGAGTTTCGCAGCGCGCTTAGACGTGCCGCTTGAGGTTGAAGGTCTGGGCACGCTCACCGTGGATACCGCTTATGGCGGCGACAGCTTCGTCGTCGTCGATGCCGCCGCGATGGGGTTCTCGTTAGAGGCGCATGAGGCCCACGATATCGCCCGTCTCGGGGTGCGGATCACCAATGCCGCCAATGCCGCGATGCGCTTTGAGCATCCCGATAACCCGGATTGGCAGCATTTCTCTTTCTGTCTTTTCGCCGGGCCAGTGACCCGTGACGAAACCGGCCTGCGCGCCGGGGCGGCGGTGGCGATCCAACCGGGTAAGGTGGATCGGTCCCCCACCGGCACAGCACTTTGCGCGCGAATGGCGCTGCTGCATGCGCGGGGGGAGATGGGGTTGGAAGACAGTCTGACCACCGTCTCGCTGATCGGCTCAACCTTCACCGGGCGTATCTTGGGCGAGACACGCGTCGGCGATCACCCGGCAATCCTTCCCGAACTCTCAGGGAGGGGATGGATCACCGGCATCCACCAGCACATGCTCGACCCTGACGATCCGTGGCCCGGCGGCTACCGCCTGTCAGACACTTGGGGCGCGCGCGGCTAAGCGCCCATCCCTTTCGCCAAGTTGAACCCAGAACCCCCGCCCAAACCCGGGCCGGGGTGGGTCGAGGCGCCAATATGGTGCAGCCCCTTGATCGGTGTGGCGTAGTTCTTCTGTTCCGCAAAAGGCCGCCAGAGGAAGAACTGATCCAAGGTGCAGGCCCCGCCATAGGGGTCACCGCCCACCAGGTTGACGTTCATCGCGGCCAGATCGGCAGGCGAATAGGCGCGCCGGGCGAGTTTGATTTCATCGAAGTTGCGGATGCTTTTGCGCAGAATATCTTCGATCCGGTCGGCGAAGGCCTCGCGCATCGCCTCGGTCCACTCGGGGGCGGTTTCGATCTTACCCGCGGCATCCCCCTTGATAACGCGCGGCGCGTCGGGGATCTGCAGCCAGAGCACCGCTTTCCCCTCAGGACAGCGGCTGGGATCAAGGCGATGCGGTTGCCCGACGCAAATTGTAGGCACCGCCGGAAGCAGCCCACGCTCGGCCTCGTTACAGGCGCGCGAGACGGCGTCGATGCCATCGGTCAGGTGAATCAATGCGACATCCTCTAACCCCTCGGCAACCCAATCAGGGTCGCCATCCAGCGCATAGTGCAGTTGAAAATTACCCCTCCCGTGGCGGAATTTGCGGCGATGCTCGGGGCGCGGTTGATCTTTTAACAAGCCGTCGTAAAGCTGCCCCGGCGCGACGGATGCGATGACATTCTTGGCGTTGATCCTCTCGCCTAAGGACGTCTCAATCCCGCGCGCCTCTCCGTTCTCGACAAGGATACGGCTGGCTTCGACGGCGGTGCGGATTTCGCCACCGTTTGCCGTGATCAATTTCTCGAATGCCACGGCCATCTGTCCCGCGCCGCCCTTAACCACGGGCGCGCCTGCAGCCTCCAGCGCGAAGGCGATGACCCGGCTCATCTGCCCGCCATAGCTGGCCTCGGGCGTCAGTCCAACATGCAAGACCCAAGGTGCCCAAAGCGCCTGAACGTCGTCGCTTTCATAGCGCGTCTCAAGCCACGCGCGGCCTGGCTCCAACGCCTCACCGAACCATGCTTTAAGAGGGCCCAACCCCTTTTTCCAAATCTGTTTTGCAAGCAGCCATGCGGATTGGCGTGACCAGAGCGGCTGGCCCAAAAGTGCGAAAAGGAACTCAGCATCGGCCTCAATCGCGCCGACATCAGTGGCATGCTGATCCCCGTCTCCCGGTGCCCGCGCGTTGAATGCGGTGACATTCGCGGCGCGGTCCGTCTCAAGCCTCAGAGCCCGCCCATTGGGGCGCAGCGCGGCGGTGGGATGGGGGCTGTGACAGAATTCCAGCCCATGTTTGGCCAGATCATCGCCCAAGGCTCCATAGGCGGGACCCGTCAGAAAAAGCACAAAGGTCGCGGCCATCACATCATGACGAAAGCCGGGCAGGGTGACCTCTTCGGTCATCAGACAGCCGCCGATCCGGTCTTCGCGCTCGACCACGAGCACGCTGTCGCCCTTGCGGCTGAGCAAGGCGGCCGCGACCAGCGCGTTGATGCCGGACCCAATGATGATGTGATCGACATCGGCCATGCCCAATCCTTCCGCAAATGTTTCATGACGTTCAAGATATTTGAAACAAAGCTAGACAAAAAAATATGCGTTTGCAATTATCTTGCTCAGGGAGACTAGGGCAATGACTTCAAATGTTGACGCTGTCATCATTGGCGCGGGGCACAATAGCCTAGCTTGTGCTTGCCATCTGGCGGCGCGCGGCTGGCGGGTGGCGGTGTATGAGCAAGCGGCTGAACCGGGGGGCGCGGTCAAGTCGGGCGCGTACACGCAACCGGGGTTCCGCCATGACTGGGCGGCGATGAACCTGTCGCTTTTTGCGGGCTCGGCTTTTCATGCGGAGCACGGCGAAGAGCTTGCGCGTCATGGGCTAGGCTTTGCGCCCACGGCAAATCCTTTTGCCAGCCTGTTCCCGGATGGGCGTTGGCTGGGCATCTCGAATGACCGCGCGTTGAACCGGGCGCAGATTGCCGGGTTTAGCACGGTGGATGCCAAGGCGTGGGACCGGCTGAGCGATGAATTTCCTGCTGAGGCTGAGACGATTTTTGCCCTGCTTGGCAGCCCGATGCGGGCAGGGTCATTGGCCAAACTGGGTTGGTCGACACTCCGAAAACGCGGGGCGGGCGGCAGCCTTGATCTTGCGCAATTTTTGCTGATGTCGCCACGGGCGTGGCTGGATCAGACCTTTGAGGATGACCGGGTAAAAGCCACTTTCGCCGCTTGGGGCATGCATCTTGATTTCGCCCCTGACATCGCGGGCGGCGCGCTTTTTCCCTATCTCGAAGCTATGGCGGCGCAAGCCTTCGGCATGGTGTTGGGTCAAGGCGGCGCGGATACAGTGACCCGCGCAATGGTGCGGATGATCGAAGCGCACGGCGGCAGCGTCACCTGCAATGCAAAGGTAACGGGCATCGAAGAGGCCGGTGGTCGCGCGACCGGGATCACACTTTCTGACGGTCGATTTATCGGGGCGGACAAGGCGGTTATCGCAAATGTCGCGCCTTCGGCTCTGTTGCGCCTGACCGGCGGCAGCGGCGACGCGCGGCATGATAGGGCGATGAAGACCTTCCAACACGCGCCCGGCACGATGATGATCCATCTGGCGATGGACGACCTACCGAACTGGCCTGCCGCCGAGTTGAACCGCTTCGCTTATGTGCATCTGGCCCCATCGATGGACCAGATGGCGCGCACCTATGCGCAGGCCAAAGCCGGGATGCTGCCGGACGAGCCGGTGATCGTCTGCGGCCAGCCCACGGTGGTTGACCCAAGCCGTGCGCCAGAGGGGAAACACGTTCTTTGGCTTCAGGTCCGTATGGTGCCGGGGCAAATAAAGGGCGATGCCAAGGGCGAGATTGCAGCGCAGGATTGGGAGAGCGCCGCCGCGCCGATGACTGAGCGTGCGCTTGATCTGTTGGAGCGCTACGCCCCCGGCACCCGCGCCCGTATCCTCGACCACCATGTGGTGACACCATCGATGCTGGAGGCCGACAACCCCAATCTCATCGGTGGCGATCAGGTCTGCGGCAGCCACCACCTGCACCAGCATTTCATGAACCGTCCCGCGCGCGGCTTTGCCGATGGCAGCACGCCGATCAGAGGACTTTACCACACCGGTGCCGCTGTCTGGCCCGGAGGTGGCACAGGGGCAGGGCCCGGCACCTTGCTCGCCCGAAAACTTGTCGGAAAATAACAATAAAAACCAATAATAACCATTTCTCAGGGAGAGAAAGACAATGAAACTATCCAGACGTAGCCTACTCAAGACCAGCGCCGCGGCGGCTGCTTTTGCCACCGTCGGCCTGCCCAGCTTTGCTCAAGAGATTGACGAACTGGTCATCGCCTATAACGTCAACCTGCCCAGCTGGGATCCGACCGTGGGCCCTTCGGCGGTGAACCCAACAATCCAAGGGTTCTATCAATCGGTTTTCGATCTCTATATCCCGCAGAACCCAGACCTGTCTTTCGGCCAAGGCTTGATCACCGATTACGGTTGGAATGACGATCAGACCAAAATTTGGATGGAGGTCCGCGACGGGGTGACATGGCATAATGGCGATCCTTTCACCGCTGAAGATGTCGCATGGTCGCTTGAACGCGCCGCAAATGCCGAGACGGGCAACCCGATCCAATTCATCTGGGGCAAGGTCGAAAACATCACCGCCGAGGGCAACCGCGTCACGGCGGATGTGAAGGAATATGAGCCGACGTTCTTTAAGTGGATGTCATTCCTTACCGGCTATGTGCTGCCCAAGAAATACTACGAGGAAGTCGGCGCAGACGGGTTTGAGGCCGCGCCCATTGGCACCGGCCCCTATATGGTCGAGAAGTTTGAGCGCAACGCTTTCGTCCGGCTGAAAGCGAACGAGAATTACTGGGGCGGTGCACCTGAGTTCAAATCCGTGACAATCAAATTTGTGACCGACGCGGCCTCCCGCGTGGCGGAAATTGAATCGGGCAATGCTCATGTCACGCTCGAAGTACCCTATGAAGAGTTCGACCGCCTGAAAGCAAAGGACGGCATCGAAGGCGTGGCCGAGCCGATCTCTGACATCGGCATGATCTTCCTTAACGATATCGAAGCGATGACCGACCCCAACGTGCGCATGGCTGCCGCCTTGGCGATCGACAAGAAGCTGATTATCGACCGGCTCCTGTCGGGCTATGGCGTGCCGATCGACACGTTGCAGACCCCGGATTACGCTGCCTATGACGCGAGCATCAACGTCGGCCATGACATGGAAAAGGCCAAGGCGCTGTTGGCGGAATCGGGCTTTAGCACCGACAACCCGGTGAAGTTCACCATCCAGACCACCAAGGGCTTCAAACCCAAGGATTACGAGATGGTGCAGGCCATTGTCGGGCTCTGGCGCAAGGTCGGGATCGAAGCCGAGATTGAGGTCTACGAGATCGCCAAACACTATGAGTTGCGCGCGGCGGATACGCTGGCACCTGCGGCCTTCTACAACTGGGGGAACTCGGTGGGTGATCCCACAACCTCGACCGGTTTCGCCATGTTCGGCCCTTCGCCGCATTCGGTTTGGGATGGGGAAGAGACCTTCAACATGATCCTGCCGCTTTGGGGCGAGAAGGACGAGGCCAAGCGCATCGAGGGCTGGAAGGCCGTTGACCGCCACATCGCCGAGAACGCAGAGGTGATCCCGCTGCTGCAATATGTCCAACCGATCCTGCATGTCTCTGCCGTCAACGTGGTGCCGCACCGCTCAGGCGCGCTGCTCCCGCATCTGATGACGCGCGCTTAACGCCAGCTGGCTTTGACGGGGCGGCGCTTGTCGCCCCGTCACCCCAACCTTTCAGAGGCAAAATGACCCTATTGCGCAGTATATTGATGCGGCTCCTGAGCACCGCCATCACGCTCTTTGGTGTGGCCGTGATCATCTTTGTGGTGATCCGTGTCGTGCCGGGCAATCCCATCGCGATGATGCTTCCCCCCGGGGCGACAGAGGCCGATATCGCACGGCTTCAGGCGCAATATGGGTTTGATAAATCCATCTTTGAGCAGTTCACGATCTGGCTGGGCGGGGTGGTTCAGGGTGATTTCGGCACATCGATCTCGCTGCGCCAACCCGTCAGTGCTTTGGTGCTGAACCGTTTGCCCGCGACACTAGAGCTCAGCATCGTCGCCTTGGTGATTGCGGTGGTGATCGGCGGGACGATGGCGCTGACCGGCACGCGGTGGCGCAATACCCGTAAGGAGGGGGCCATTGACGTCTCAACCGGCATGGCCCTGTCGATCCCGGATTTCCTTTGGGGGTTGGTGCTGATCTTGCTCTTTGGTGTGCTCTGGCCGGTATTCCATATCTCTGGTCGCATATCCCCCGCGCTCGACATTGATTTCACCACGAATTTCTACCTTTTCGAAGCCCTGCTGCGGCTGCGCTTTGACGTGCTGGGCGATCTGATCGGCCATATGTTCATGCCCGCGTTGGCGCTGGCGATCCCCCTGTCGGCGATCATTGCGCAGTTGCTCAAGCAAAGCCTGAAAGAAACCATGCATCTTGATTACGTTACCCTTTCGCGCACCCATGGCTATGGCGAATACCATGTCATTACCCGCGACGCGTTGCCCAATGCGATTCTGCCAACCCTCACGCTCGTGGGCGTGCAGTTCACCTTTCTGATCGGCGGCACCGTGATCATTGAGCGGCTGTTCAGCTACGAAGGCTTGGGCAATATGGCCATCGACGCTGTGATCAATCGTGATCTGCCGTTGATCCAAGGGATCGTGATCCTGTTCGCGCTGATCTTCACCCTCGTTAACCTCGCCGTTGATATGCTCTATGTCGTGCTGAACCCGAGGCTCCGCCATGCGTGATGCCAGAGGTGATGTAAAACGCCCGATCGGACTGCGGCTGTGGCTTTCGGGCGGATGGCTGAGCTTATTGGTGCTAGCGGCTCTGCTGGCGCCGTGGATCGCCCCGCAGGATCCACTGGCGCAGGATCTCTTCACTTCACGCCTGCCGCCGTTTTGGGAGGCGGGGGCCGAACCGGGCTATTGGCTCGGCTCGGATTCACTGGGCCGCGATGTGCTGAGCCGTATCATTCATGGCGCGCGTCTGGCGCTGATTGTGGCACTGGTGGCAGGCACGCTGACCTGCGTGATCGGCACGGCTCTGGGGCTCATCGCGGGCTTTTATCGTGGCTGGCCGGATCGCATCATCAGCCGCTTTGTCGACATCTGGATGGCCTTCCCGCCGGTACTGTTTGCCATTCTGCTGATCGCGGTCTTGGGCACGGGGCTGACCTCAATCATCATCGCCATTGTGGTGATCGACTGGACCCGTTTTGCCCGCGTGATCCGGGCCGAGGCGATGACCCAAGGCGCGATGGATTATGTCGCCTCTGCCCAAGTGGCGGGGCGCAAGCGGATGGGAACGATGCTGACCGAGATCTTGCCGAACGTGCTGCCCACAATCATTGCGCTGCTGACGCTTGAGATGGGCATTGCCGTGATCGTTGAGGCGATCCTGAGCTTCGTGAACCTGTCGATCTCGACCGACAGCCCCACTTGGGGGGGCATGATCTCCGAAGGGCGCACCTCGGTCCATCAAGCGTGGTGGGTGCTGGTCTTTCCGCTGGTCACGTTGTTTCTGACGGTGCTCAGCTTCTCTCAATTGGGCGAAGGGTTGAAAGACCGCTTTGATCCGGTGCTGCGATGAGTGCGTTTTTAGAAATCCGCAACCTCTGCGTCACGCTGAAGGGCGGCGCGCCGATCCTGCGCAATGTCTCGCTCAGCGTGTCGGCAGGGCAGGTGCATGGGCTGGTGGGCGAAAGCGGCGCGGGCAAGTCGATGATTGGCAAGGCGGTGCTAGGCACTTTGCCGCGGGCGCTTGCGGTGACGCGGGGCGAGATCTGGCTTGATGGGGTCGATCTGCAAACCCTGCGCCCGGCTGAACGTCGCCGCCGTATCGGCGCATCGGCGGCGCTGATCCCCCAAGACCCGCTGACCGCACTTAACCCCGCGCGGCGCATTGGGCCGCAGATCACGCGGCGTTTGGTTGATATCCTCGGCTGGTCCCGCGCGGATGCTGAGGCGCGTGCGCTGGAGCTGCTGGCAGAGGTCCAGATCCCCGATCCCGCCCGCGTGATGCGCAGCTACCCGCATGAGCTGTCGGGCGGAATGCGCCAGCGCATCTTGATTGCCGCCGCCTTTGCTGCCGAGCCGAAACTCATCATCGCGGATGAGCCGACCACGGCCTTGGATGTGACGGTGCAAAAGCAGATCCTGCGCCTAATTGCCGACATGCAGACGCGGCATAACACAGCGCTTCTGTTCGTGACCCACGACCTCGGCGTGGTGTCAAAGGTCTGCGACACGCTTAGCGTGCTTTATGCGGGCAAGGTCGTGGAAGAGGCGCAGATGCGGCGGTTTTTCATGCATCCGATACATCCCTATTCGGCGGCACTTTTGGCGGCGACACCCAGCTACAAAGACCCCGATGGCTCGCTCACTCCAGTGCCGCAATCGGTGATTGATCAGGTGGAACGCGAAGTGACGGACCATGACCGGAGGGCGGGCCTTTGATGTACCAAGTGAGAGACCTGCGGTTGTCTTTCCCAGACATGACCCGCAAACCGCTGTTCGGCGCGGCCCCAAGGATCGAGGTTCTGCGCGGGCTTACTTTTGATGTGCCGAAAGGTGCTGTGCTTGGCATCGTCGGCGGGTCGGGCTCAGGCAAATCCACTTTGGGCCGAGCCATGCTGCGTCTGCTGGAGCCGACGAGCGGCAGCATCACCTTCAACGGGCGTGACATTACCCATTTGGAGGAGGACGACCTGCGCCCGATGCGCGCGCAGATGCAGATGATCTTTCAAGACCCGATGTCATCGCTCAACCCGCGTCGGCAGGTGGGGGGTATCATCGCCGGTCCGCTGCGGGTGCAGGGGCATGAAGGAATCGCCGCCAAGGTGACAGAGGCGCTCGACATGGTGGGCCTGCCGCGCAGTTTCGCCAATCGCTATCCCCATGAACTCTCAGGCGGGCAGCGCCAGCGAGTGGGCATCGCGCGGGCCATTGCGCTCAGGCCCGAGTTTATCCTCGCGGATGAGATCGTCTCAGGGCTTGATGTATCCTCGCAGGCGCAAGTGCTGAACCTGTTGCAGGACTTGGTGCGCGAACTGGGCCTGACCTTGGCCTTTATCAGCCATGACATGTCGGTGATCCGGCGGCTCTGTGATCGGATCATCGTGCTCTATCAGGGAGAGATCGTGGAGCAGGCGCAAACCGCAGACCTCTTCGCCGCGCCGCAGGCTGAATACACCCGCACGCTGCTTGATGCGATCCCGCTGCCGGACCCGGATCAGGTATGGGTTTGACCGGATAAACCAGTGACGAGAAGGTCGGTGGCGAGTCATTTCCTCGGCGCTAAGCCGCCGTCTTAGGCTTACGCGAGGCAACGTCTTGCAAATGCTCTTCGTTTTCGATTGATTGCTTTTCAATCAGAACACGAACATAAAAACAACGGAGAGCCCCCATGAAATTTCGTACCACTCTTGCATCCTCCGCACTGGCGCTGAGCCTTGCGTTTCAGGCGCAGGCCGCCGATGTGCCCGAGGGCGTGACCCTTGCCGAAGACCAAAACTACACCTTCTGGCTGCTCGACGCGATCAAGTCGATGGACCCGCAGATCAACACCGATGTTGAGGGTTCCGATGTACTGCGTAACCTCTTTGAGGGGCTCTATAACGAAGACGGCAATGGCGAACTGGTGCCCGGCGTCGCGCTGGAGCATGAGGTTTCCGAAGACGGCAAAACCTATACTTTCAAGCTGCGCGACGATGCGAAGTGGTCGAACGGGGAGCCTGTAACGGCGAATGATTTCGTCTATTCTTGGCGCCGTCTGGCCGACCCGGCGACTGCGTCGGAATATGCGTGGTACATGGAGCTGATGCAGGTCGAAAACGCGCCTGAGATCATCGCAGGCAACACATCCCCCGAAGAGCTGGGCATCCGCGCGGTCGACGATCACACGCTTGAGGTCAAGATCACCACGCCGCTGCCCTATTTCCCGCAGATGCTTGTGCATGGCTCGACCTTCCCCGTGTTGCAAAGTGCTGTCGAAGAGCACGGCGATGACTGGACCGATGCGGGCACCTTGGTCGGCAACGGTGCCTATAAACTGGTCGAGCACCAGTTGGGCGAGCGCGTCGTGATGGAGAAGAGCGACACCTATTGGGATGCTGAAAACGTGGTGATGGAGAAGCTTACCGCGCTGACCATCAATGACGTAAACCAAGCGCTGACCCGCTATCTGGCTGGTGAGCTGGACCGCGTCGATATCCCCGCCGGTCAGTACCCGCGCTTGAAAGAAGAATACCCTGAGCAGGCCGTCTCCACCCCCTATAACTGTTCCTATATCTACATGCTGAACGTCGGCGAAAAGGGGCCCGAAGCGCTGAAGGATGCGCGCGTGCGCAAGGCGCTGGCCTATACGATCGACCGCGACATCATCGTCGACCGTATCCTGCAAGGCGGGCAGAAGCCGTCTTATAACTGGACCCATTGGGCGATTGCCGATTTCGAGCGGCCCGAGCTGGACTGGGCTGACAACATGGATCAGGCGCAGCGGGTTGAGAAGGCCAAAGAGTTGATGGCCGAAGCAGGCTATGGCCCCGACAAGCCGCTGGATCTGACACTGCAGTACAACACCTCGGAAGATCACAAAAAGATCGCTATCGCCGCGTCGCAGATGCTCAAGCAGATCAACGTGAACGTGACGCTGGATAACTACGAGTGGAAGATCCACACCGACCGCATGCAAAACCAAGACTACGACATGGCGCGCTATGCATGGTGCGGGGACTATAACGAAGCCTCCACCTACCTTGATCTGCTGACCTCCTATTCGGGCCATAACAACGGTGAGTTCTACAATGATGCTTATGACAAGCTCATGAAAGACAGCAAAACCGCCGAAGACCCGCAGCCGCTTTATAAAGAGGCAGAGAGTATTCTGGCCGAGGAAATGCCGATCATTCCGATCTACCACTACGCCAACGTGGATATGATTGCGGAAGACATCGAAGGTCTGCCGGAGAATAACGTCAACAACACGTGGTACGGCAAAGACCTCTACCGTACCGCCGAGTAACCTATCGACATTCGGGCAGCCCAGCGTTTATGCGGGGCTGCCCGATTCTATTTATATCCCCTTCAAACCCGTACCCGGAGCGCGCGCCCCTTGCTCAGTTACATCCTCAAGCGCCTTGCGATCGCGATCCCGACACTTCTTGTGTTGATCGTAATTTCCTTTTTGCTGATGCATTCCGCGCCCGGCGGGCCATTCACCTCAGAGCGCGAATTGCCGCCGCAGGTGCTGGCGAACCTCAATGCGAAATACGGGCTGGATGATCCGCTGTGGAAGCAGATCGGCAGCTATGTGTGGGGCATTGTTTCTGACTTCGATTTCGGGCCGAGCTTTGTCTACAAGGACCGTTCGGTGAATGAGATCATCGCCCAAGGGTTCCCGATCACGCTCACCTATGGGCTGTTGTCCTTTGCCGTGGCGGTGATTGTCGGCGTGAGCCTTGGTGTGGCCGCAGCGGTGCGGCACAACTCGCTGCTGGATTATGTGGCGGTGGGTGTCTCTATCGGCGCGCAGGTGTTGCCGAATTTCGTGATGGCGCCGATCTTGGTGCTGGTCTTTACGCTCTGGCTTGGCTGGTTGCCCGGCGGCGGCTGGCAAGGGCCGGAATATTGGATCATGCCAGTGATCGCGCTGTCGACATCCTTCATGGCGTCCATCGCGCGGATCACCCGTTCGTCGATGCTTGAGGTGCTGACCTCCAACCACATCCGCACCGCCCGCGCCAAGGGCCTGCCGGAACGCCGGGTGATCCTGCGCCATGCGCTCAAGCCCGCAATGCTGCCCGTGATCTCCTACCTCGGGCCGGCCTTTGTTGCGATGATCACCGGCTCGGTCGTGGTCGACATCTATTTTTCGACGGGCGGCATCGGCAAAGCCTTCGTCGATTCAGCGCTGAACCGCGACTACGCGGTGATGATGGGGGTTACGATCCTCGTGGGTGCGCTGACAATCTTCTTCAACCTCGTGGTCGACATCCTGTACGGATGGATCGACCCAAAGATCCGGTACTGACATGGCGATGACATCAGAACAAAGGGTCGAAGCGGGCGAGATTGTGGGCAAGGGGCGCTCCCCCTGGGCCGATGCGCGGCGGCGGTTCTTCCGCAACAAGGCAGCGCTGATGGGTCTGGTGATCCTGGGCTTCGTCGTGGCCTTTGCGCTTTTCGGTGGCTATTTCGCGCAGTGGTCAAACGAGGAGTTGGACTATAATGTCATGGGCCAGATTGTTGAGCTGGGCGGACCGTCGATTGAAAGCGGTCACTACTTCGGCACCGACGATCTGGGGCGTGACCTCTTTGCGCGGACCATTCAGGGCACGCAAATCAGCCTTGCCGTGGGCCTCGTTGGGGCACTGATCGCTTGTATCGTCGGCACGCTTTACGGCGCGGTGGCGGGCTACGCAGGTGGGCGCACGGACGGGATCATGATGCGCCTCGTCGATATCTTTATGGCCGTGCCTTATATGTTCGTGCTGATCCTGCTGCTGGTGATGTATGGCCGTTCGATCACGATCCTTTTCGCGGGCATCGGCCTGATCTCTTGGATGGAGATGGCCCGCATTGTGCGCGGCCAGACTCTGACCATCAAGGGCCGCGAGTTTGTCGAGGCCGCCCGCGCCACGGGTGTCTCGGCCCCGGTCATCATCCTGCGCCATATCGTGCCGAACCTGCTGGGCGTTATCGCGGTTTATGCCACTCTGCTGGTCCCGCTGATGATCCTGACGGAAAGCTTTATCTCTTTCCTCGGTCTCGGCGTGCAAGAGCCGCTTACCTCGCTCGGGGCGCTGATCTCCGAAGGGGCGGGCACCATCGCCTATGGCACCACTTGGCAGTTGGGCTTCCCGCTGCTGTTTTTCTGTCTCACGCTCTTCGGCCTGTTTTTCGTAGGCGACGGATTGCGTGACGCGCTCGACCCCAAGGATCGCTGATGTCCCTGCTGCAAATCGACAACCTCTCTGTCACTTTCGACGGGGAAGACGGCCCCGTGCATGCGGTCAATGACCTGTCGCTCTCCATCGACAAGGGCGAGACGCTTGGCATCGTGGGCGAAAGCGGGTCCGGCAAAAGCCAGACCGCCTTTTCCATCATGGGGCTTCTAGCACCCAACGGGCGCACCGATGGCTCCATCCGTTTCGACGGGCAGGAAATCTTGGGCGCGAAGCCGAAGGTGCTCAACAAATTACGGGCCGAGCGGATCGCGATGATCTTTCAAGATCCGATGACCTCGCTCAACCCCTATATGCGCATCGCGGACCAGATGACCGAAGTGCTGACCCTGCACAAAGGCATGTCCAAACGTGACGCACTGGCAGAGTCGGTGCGGATGCTCGATGCGGTCAAAATCCCCGCAGCCAAGGAGCGCATCCGCCTTTTCCCGCACGAGTTCTCCGGCGGGATGCGCCAGCGGGTGATGATCGCGATGTCGCTCTTGTGCAAACCTGACCTGCTGATTGCCGATGAGCCGACAACCGCACTGGACGTGACCGTGCAGGCGCAGATCATGGACCTGCTGGGCGACCTGCAAAAGGATTTTGGCATGGCCACGATCCTCATTACCCATGACCTCGGTGTGGTGGCGGGCTTCTGTGAACGGGTGCTGGTGATGTATGGTGGCCGGGTGATGGAGCAGGGCCCGACCGAACCGCTCTTTGCCGAGCCCACGCATCCCTACACCCGTGGCTTGCTGGCCGCCGTGCCGCGCGTCGATGACGAAGACGCCACCATGAAGGCGATCCCCGGCAACCCGCCCAACATGGCCGCCCCACCCGAAGGCTGCCCCTTCCGCCCGCGCTGCGCTTACGCGGGCGAAGACTGCCGTGTGATGCCACCGCTCGCGCCCTTTGCCGAGGGCCGCGCTCGCGCCTGCCACCGTCCTATCGCGGAGGTGACCGCATGAGCCCGCTTCTGTCTGTCCGCGATCTCCATGTACGCTTCCCCATCACCCGCGCAGGCGACATGCCGTGGACCAAGCCGCGTTTCCTCCATGCGGTCAACGGGGTCAGCTTTGATCTGGAGCCGGGCAAGACCCTTGGCGTGGTCGGTGAATCCGGTTGTGGCAAATCGACTCTTGCGCGGGGCTTGATCCAGATGGTCCCGGCGACGGGGCAGGTGATGTGGCGCGGCGAGACGGATCTGCTCTCGCTCTCCCCCCGCCGGATGAAGCCCTACCGCTCCGAGATCCAGATGGTGTTCCAAGACCCGCTGGCCTCGCTCAACCCCCGCATGACGCTGGGCCAGATCATCGCCGAGCCGCTTCGCACCCACCGCCCCGACATTTCCGCCAAGGAACGCCGCAATCGGGTCGCGCAGATGATGGAGCGTGTTGGCCTACTGCCGCAGATGATCAACCGCTACCCACACGAGTTTTCCGGCGGCCAATGCCAGCGCATCGGCATTGCGCGTGCGCTGATCGTGGAGCCCAAGCTGCTGATCTGCGATGAGCCGGTGTCGGCGCTCGATGTGTCAATCCAAGCGCAGGTCATCGAACTGCTGAAGGAACTGCAGCGCGATCTGGGACTAGCGATGATCTTTATCGCTCATGACCTCAGCGTGGTGAAAAACATCTCGGATGAGGTGATGGTGCTTTATCTGGGCCGCATCATGGAGAAGGCCCCCAAGGCGCAACTCTACGACAACCCCCAGCATCCCTATACGCAGGCGCTGCTTTCTGCCGTGCCAATCCCCGATCCGGTTGCCGAGCGCGCCAAAAAGATTGTGCCGATGACAGGCGATATGCCGTCCCCGATGAACCCGCCGTCGGGTTGCGTTTTTCGTGGCCGTTGCCCGCGTGCGCAGGCCGATTGCGCGGCGGTTGTGCCAGAACCGGGAAATGGCCCGCATCAGGTCGCCTGCATTCACCCCGGTCCGATGCAAGAGCGCGAGTTAACAACCGCGCGTTAAAACCTTTGTGTTGGCAGATGTCTGGCGCGTTTAGGCAAAGAAAACGAGGCCCGCACCCGCGTCGCGTGTGACGAAGACGTAATCCGCAAATCATCGACGCGGAGTTTTCCGAAAGGGACTGATGCGTTAATCGTCGGCGCCGGCCTGTTTTGGACTTTTGAGGTTGAGCATGCCGCGCAGCTCCCTGTTCAAGCATCCCCGTTTTCCGCACGACATCATCCTTTGCGCGGTGCGGTGGTGTCTGCGCTACCCACTGTCCTACCCGGACGTGGTGGTTCTGCTCGCAGAGCGCGGGATCTCTATTGATCGCATCGTCAAGTTGTCGGCGATCTCCGCAACGATAGCTTGGGCGCCGGATATCAAGCAGCCTTCAGCTCGCGCGAGATGTCATCCAAGATCCAATGGGATTCGGCTCCTGGACTGACGGTAGCAAGTGGCTGAAAGGGTGTGGCGGCGAGGGCGGAAGACGGTTTGGACTTCGTCGTGGACGCATAAGAACTGCTGAACCTGCCGGGGGGATTTGAAACGACCCATGTTCTTTTCTCGCCGTCGGGGCGGCCTATGTGACCCTTCGGATCGATTGTTGAGACCCTTATTGCTGCGATGCTCGATTCCCGGAGTAAGCTTCTTCAGGGCTGCCCCGTAGCTTCGGAGTTTGTCCGTAACGACGACTCGAGGTTCGCCAAATGCCTTGAATAGCTTGCGGAAAAACCGCTCTGCGGCCCGTTTGTTGCGCCGAGCTTGGACGAGATCCTCTATCCGTTGATTGAAAGAGGGAAGCCAACCGAGACCCCCGGTGTCAAATTTGACTGCCGCAGTTCTGAGGAAAGCCATCACCGGTCGCTACCACGTCTATCAAGATCCGGGTCAAACCAAGTGGAGCGTCCGTTACTAGGCCCAGAATGGAGATGTCTACATCTGTCGCGCCAGGGGGGCGGGGGCGTCATCAAGAAGTAAGGCAGCACTACTCAGTAACCCCTTCTAGATTCGGACTCTCTGGCGTTCGTTATTGGGGCCGAACCAAAAGCACACCCACGGGCCGCGATGCTCTGTCCTGGCCGCTGGTCGTAGACAGTAGCACCTTTCCGCTTTGCCATTACCGGTGCGCTCCTTTCGGCCGCGAGCGCTGTCCAAGCGGTAGATCTTCCAGACGGCAGTTATGAAACGGCGAATGACGGCGCCCGGGGCACGCTAAACCGGGCGCGTCTTGGATCAGTCAGCGAGGAGCTTCTTGCGCTCGGTAAACTCGGTCGAGTCGATCTCACCTGTGGCATAACGTTCCCTAAGAACCGACAGGGCTCGGTCGTGCGCCGCATGACTTTTCGAACCGGGTCCGGTCGCGCCGGACAACCCCAAGAGATATATGATCCCCGCAATGATCCCGACCACGATCAAAATCATAAAGATAGGCCCAACAATCATTCCAAACCCTCCCCACTGGTTGCCGCCCCACATCATGTCATGGCCATGATCGTAAAAGCTGCTTCGGCTCGGGATTTCTGCGACCTGTGCGATAGCCGATGTTGCTGCCACGCTGAATGCGGCCACCATACCCGGGACATATACCCTGTTCTTGCGTTTCATTTCATAGCTCCGTTCGATTAACAGCAACTCGGACGACCTGCTGAGCATCAAGCTATAAGCGAAGAATGGGGCTTGGGTTGTGATCTGGATCAATACAGCGCCAACAAAATGCTGTAGAACATTGCAGGATACCGATGCTCATTGCATTTCGAAGGACTCCAAAAAAATCAAATATGTGCTTAAATGGGGCCGACTTCCCAGTTCTGTGTCTGCCAAGCCAATAAAGGAGTGCACGTTCGTGAGTTACACAATCAATCGCATGTTCAATGACAGCTCATTTGACGATATCGACGCCCGAACCCGAAGCGCCCTTGCAGACCATGGTTTTGGTATACTGACCGAAATCGACGTAAAGACGACGATGAAAAAGAAGCTTGATGTCGAGATGCCGTCCTATCGCATACTCGGTGCCTGTAACCCGAAAATGGCCTACTCTGCCATTGGGATAGAACCGCGGGTTGGCGCGATGCTGCCCTGCAACGTTATCCTACGCGAAGCAGAGGGCGGCGTTGAAGTTAGCGCCGTCGACCCGGTGGCGTCGATGCAGGCTATCGAAAACGCTGAACTGACGGCCATAGCGGGCGAGGTCCGTGACCTTCTGACGAAGGCGGTCGAGGCGATTTGAGGTGAGCCTGCGCACCGGCATTCTCGCAGCGCTGGCGATCCTCGGGGTCGCTCTGCTCGGTCTATGGCAGTTCGCGCCTTCGGTGTTCGTAAAGGCACGCGAGTTGATGGACGCCGAGCGTCTTAACATGCTGGTAGAGCGCGCAGGTATGTGGGGTCCTGTGGTGATTATCACGCTGATGACTGTCGCGGTTGTGGCGAGCCCGATCCCAAGCGCCCCGATCGCAATGGCCGCGGGCGCTGCCTACGGGCATCTTTGGGGGACGGTGCAGGTCGTAATTGGTGCCGAACTCGGGGCACTGATCGCGTTCGGCCTCGCGCGTGTTCTGGGGCAAGATGTCTTGCGGCGGGTGTTCGGTAATCGGGTTGATGCCGGTCTGCTCGGCTCGCAAACCGTTTTGACGATGACGGTTTTTGCGAGCCGCCTTATGCCTTTCGTGTCTTTTGACATGATCAGTTATGCGGCAGGTCTCAGTCGCCTCCACCTCTGGCGCTTCGCGCTTGCCACACTGGCGGGCATCGTTCCGGCGAGCTTCTTACTTGCTCATTTCGGCGGGGAGGCGGTCAGCGGTGACTTCGGGCGGGCGACATGGGCGGTGCTCGGGCTCGGGCTGGTCACCGGATTGCCACTGCTCTGGATAGCCACCCGACGCAAAACCCCAAAGAAACCCTGATTGCGAACGCCCACAGGAAGACAGCATCACACCTCCCGGCGCGGTGGCCATGGGCTCCGGGATGATGATCGGCGGGGCCATCTTCGCGCTGTCAGGGCAGTTCGCGGCACTCGTCGGGCATTCTTCGCGCATCATCCTGTCAGGGCACACGCTGCAAACCACCATCAAAATTAACTTGAGATTCCTGTCACCGGAGGCGAGACCTTCCATTTCTGCTCAGAAAAATGCCTGACGAAATTCTAAGAAGACCGGTGGCTTTATGCAACTGGCCGAAGCGCTAAGCGTCCAAAGGCAGCGCCTGCGGACGTCCAATTTACCTGCCCGATGCATCCTGAGATCATCCGAGACGCGCCCGGTGCCTGCCCGATCTGCGGCATGGCGTTGGAACCGCTGGTTCCTTCGGATGAGCCCAGCGAAGAGCTGGCCGACTTTACCCGCCGTATGTGGAACTCTGCTGCTGCAGGCGTGCCTTCCGAAAGCCGTCACACAGCCTTCCGCGTCTGCTAATTTGAATAAAGGGAGGCGGGGAAAGCCGCCCCTCATCGATCACATCCCGGCAATCACCTTATCCAAAGTCGCAGGATAGTCGCGCACCCGCACGCCGGTGGCGTTGTAAATCGCGTTGGTGATTGCAGCAGCCGCGCCGCAAATGCCCAGCTCGCCAATCCCTTTCGCCTGTAGCGGATTGGCCCAATCGTCCCGCTCTTCCAGCAGATTGACGGTCAATTGCGGCACATCGGCGTTCACCGGAATGTGGTATTCCGCAAGATTGTGGTTCGCCACATGCCCGTCGCGTGGGTCGAACGACAGCTCTTCGGTCAGGGCGATGCCAATCCCAAAGGTCATCCCGCCCAGACATTGAGAGCGTGCCGTTTTAGGGTTCAAGATCCGCCCGGCAGCGAAGGTGCCATGCATCCGCCGCACCCGTGTCTCGCCCGAGGCGGCGTGAACCGCGACCTCGGCGAAGTAGGCGCCAAAGGTTGCTTGCCGGACTGCTTCGGAGGTATCACCCGGCACCACGTGACCAAGTTTGGCAATCTCATCTCCGTTTAGGATCTCACTCAAGGGGCGGGTTTGATTGTCGAAAGTAGCCATGCCATCTTTCAGAGTAAGGTCGTTTTCGTCGACCTCCAGCCGCTCGGCCAACTGCCGCCGGATCGCTTCGCATGCCAGATAGACCGAGGTGCCGCTCGAAGACGCTCCCCAAGACCCGCCTGAGCCAGAGGCCGGGGGCAGGGTGGTATCGCCCAGCACCACATCCACGGCATCGCGCGGCAGACCCAACATGTCCCCCGCGATTTGGCCGAGGATCGAATAGGTCCCAGTCCCGATGTCGGTCATATCAGTTTCGACCCGTGCGCCCCCCTCGGGTGTCAGTGTCACGCGCGCTTTGCTTTCCATCAGCACATTGATCCGTGCCGCCGAAGCCATACCGTAGCCGATCAGCCATTCCCCCTCGCGCCGTTCCTTGACGCCGGGGCGCTCGGCCCAGCCAAAGGTCTCTGCCCCACTGTCGAGCGCTTCGCGGAAGCGGCGGGAGGAGAATTCTTTGCCGCTTTCAGGGTCTTTCTCGGGGATGTTGCGACGGCGCAGCTCAACCGGGTCCATGCCGATTTTATCTGCAAGCTCATCCATTGCCCCTTCGAACACGGTCACACCGACCGCCTCGCCCGGGGCGCGGACGGAACCCGCGCAGAGGCGGTGCACCCGTGCCAGTTCCATCGACATTTTCCGGTTGGCCCCTGAATAGAGGAAATGGGACGCTTGAAGCACCGGCTCGGCGAATGTTTCTCCGGGCAGGTTCGACACGCGCGCGTCATGACCAAGGCCCATCAGGCGCCCTTCGGCATCGGCGGCAAGGCGCACCCGCTGTGTGGTTTCCGACCGGCGCATCGTTGCCTCATAGACCTGCGGGCGCTGCAACGCGACCGAGACGGGCCGGCCCACCTCTTTGGCGGCGATAGCTGCCGCAACCGCTTCGGGTGTGATCCCGAGTTTTGAGCCGAACCCACCACCAACATAGGGCGACAGTATGCGCAGCCGATCTGGGTGAATGCCAAGCGCATCCGAAAGCTCATTTCGGTTGTATTTCAACATTTGGTAGCTGCCGCGCAGGGTCAGGTCATCACCGTCCCACGACGCGATAGAGGCATGTGGCTCCATCGGTGAACTGGAATGCGAGGGGGTGGTATAGGTCACATCCACCGTGAATGCCGCCTCTTTCATCGCGCCATCCAGATCGCCCTGATCCAGCGCTTTTCCCTTCTGCGGTTCGACCGCTGCGGTGTCAGGATCAACGGGCATGACCTCCCCATTCTCAAGCTGCACCTTAAGCGATTGCGCCGCGTGACGGGCCTGTTCAAACCCTTCGGCGACCACGACAGCGATCAACTGGCCGAAGTAGGTGGCATGATGCGGCCCCTGAATAGGGGCTTTGTTTGCGGTGCCCTGCGCGGGGTTGCGCAGAAGACGGTCGTCTTGGATCACGCAGAGCACGCCCGGCATCTTTGCTACGGCATCGCGGTTCGCCAATACCACGCGCCCGCTGTTGCCCGGCGCGCGAACCATGACGCCATGCACCATGCCCTCGACTTGCCATTCGTTGGCATAGGTCGCAGTGCCGGTCACTTTCAACGGCCCCTCGGGGCGGTCGAGCGGCGCACCGACAAGACCCTGCGCCATGTTATCCAATCTGCGAGCGGTAGCAGGGGCGTCCATCTTAAATTGCTCGGTCATTGCTGTGCCTCCTCAGTGAGTTCGTTCAGCACCGACACTAGCGTGCGGCGGGCAAGGGGGATTTTGAAATCGTTCCCACCAAAGCCTTTGGCCTCAGCAAGAAGCAGGTCAGCGGCTGTGTTGAACAGGTCTTCAGAAGGGGCCGCTCCGGTCAGCAGGTCCTCGACCTCGGCATTTCGCCAAGGTTTCGGGGCAAGCCCACCAAAGGCCAGATCAGCGCGGGCGATTTGACCGTTCTCCACTTTGACGAGACCAGCAACTGAAACCAAGGCAAAGGCATAGGACGCTCGATCGCGCACCTTGCGGTAGGTTTGTTTTGCATCAACAGGTGCAGGCAACACCACGGAAGTGATCAACTCGCCCGGTTCCAGCACAGTCTCTTGATCAGGTCGGTCGCCGGGCAACAGATAGAGGTCATCCAGCGTCAGACGGCGCGTGTTGCCGTCTTCTTTCAGAGTTTCCACCTCGGCCCCGAGGGCGCGCATGGCAACGGCCATATCGCTGGGATGCGTGGCGATGCAGTGTTCCGATGTGCCAAGGACCGCAAGAATACGGTTGACCCCATCTATCGCAGAACAGCCCGTGCCCGGCTCACGTTTGTTGCAGGGCATAGCGCGGTCATAGAAATATAGGCAGCGTGTGCGTTGCAGTAGGTTACCGCCCGTTGTGGCTTTGTTGCGCAACTGTCCGCTCGCACCCGCCAACAGCGCCCGGCTGAGCACAGGCCAACCTTTGCGAATGCGGGTATCATTGGCCAGATCACTGTTAGTGACCAATGCACCAATGCGCAGCCCGCCGTCATCCGTCTCTTCGATCTCGTTTAGGTCCAAGCGGTTGATGTCAATTAGCGCTTCCGGCGCCATGACTTCGAGCTTCATCAGGTCCAACAGATTTGTGCCACCAGCAATGAAGGTGCCACCGCTGGCCGCCTGACGTACCGCGCCTTGAGCGCTTTCGGCCCGAGTATAATCAAAATGTCTCATGCAGTTTCCCCCGCAGCTTTGCGGATCGCCTCAACGATGTTGGGATAGGCCGAACAACGGCAGAGGTTGCCGCTCATCCGTTCTGAAATTTCCTCCGGGGTGAGCTTTGCTTTGCCGTCCAGATCATCGGTCACATGGCTGGGCCAACCGTTGGAGATTTCTTCCAGCATCGCCGTGGCCGAGCAGATTTGACCGGGCGTGCAATAGCCGCATTGAAAACCGTCTTCACTGACGAAGGCTTCTTGCAGTGGGCTAAGGTTTCCGGGCTGACCGATGCCTTCGATGGTGGTCACCTCATCCCCATCGTGCATACAGGCCAACGTCAGACAGGCGTTGATCCGGCGGCCGTTTACCATGACTGTACAAGCGCCGCATTGCCCGTGATCGCAGCCCTTTTTGCTGCCGGTCAATCCAAGATGATGGCGCAAGGCATCCAGCAATGTGGTGCGAGGGTCGAGGTCCAGGTGCTGTTGTGTGCCATTAATGGTCAGGTTCGTTTCCATGACAAATTCCTTTGGCTAAATGAGAGCGGGAGGCGGCCCCCGGTTATCGGCTAGATCGCAGGTAGGTCGGCGGACGTTGGCGGCAAGCGGAGGGAAGTGTCGCGCCTCGCGAAGGAGACCTTTTGAAGACCACGATGGACTGAGGTTATATTACATAATGTGAATTACAGGCGGCTCGGTCTCGGCCGGGCGCGCGATACCGGATCCCCCTCTGGCTGCCACCTGCAAAGACGATTACAAGCAAACTGAAAACCGGGGGAACAGAGCGTTGCAAAAGATTACATTGCCCGAAAGGCCCGATTGGCGCGCCCATGCCGAGGAGGTTGGCTTTACCTTTGCCGATATGCACGGAGAGCCGTACTGGGACGAAACCTCGGCCTATGCCTTGTCGCTTGAGCAGATCGAGAACGACATCGAAGACCCCTCGACCGAGTTGCACGGTATGTGCCGCGAAGCCGTGGCTGAGATCATTGCCAGCGAAGAGTTGATGACGCGCCTTGCGATTCCGGAGGCGCATCGCGATCTCGTGGCCGAGAGTTGGCGCCGGGGTGATCCTGAGATCTACGGCCGCTTTGATCTGGCGTATGATGGTCAACGCCCCGCCAAACTGTTGGAGTATAACGCCGACACCCCGACCTCCCTTTACGAAAGCGCTGCGTTTCAGTGGCAATGGCTTGAGGATCAATTGAAGGCAGGCGTTCTGCCCGAGGGTACGGACCAGTTCAACGGCATCCACGAAGCGCTGGTTGCCCGTTTTGCCGCTGTTTTTGAGCCGGACAGCGACCTGCATTTCACCGCTATCGCCGACAACCCCGAAGACTACGGCACTGTCGAAGCCATGGGGTGGGCCGCACGAGAGGCGGCCCTTGGCGCGCATTACTGTGACCTCGACAAGATCGCGCTGAGCGAGGACGGTCAATTCCTCGACGATCAAGACCGCTGCATCGCGGTGTTGTTCAAGCTCTACCCATGGGAAGACCTGCTGCGCGATGACTATGCCGCGCATATCGAAGGGTCGGGCTGCCTGTTTTTGGAACCCGCTTGGAAGGCGCTGCTGTCGAACAAGGGGCTCTTGCCCGTGCTGTGGCAGATGTTTGAGGGCCATCCCAATCTGCTGCCTGCGTTCTTCGAGGCGGATGTGGCCGAGGCGCTTTCCGGTCGTGGCCCTGCTGCCCCCGGCTGCGCAGAGGCTTTTGACCGCGCCGCCGCGGAATTAGCCGATGCGCATGTGCGTAAACCGATCCTGTCGCGCGAGGGGGCGTCGGTGGCGATTCACCAATCGGGCAAGGTGATCGAACAGTCGAAAAACACCGACTACGCCGAACATCCGCGCATCGTCCAAGCCTATGCGCCCCTGCCCACATTCGACGGCTTCCGCCCGGTGATTGGGTCTTGGATTGTCGGCGAGACCTGCGTCGGCATCGGCATCCGCGAAGACCGCTCGCGCATCACTCAGGATTTGTCCCGCTTCAAACCGCACTACATTCTTGCATAAACATTCGCCCCGCAGCCCCTTGGCAGAAAGACGACCATCATGACCAAACGCTCGAAACGGGTTTCCATCGCCATCCTCGGTGCCGCCGCCTTTACCCTTGCAGGATGCGAGGAAGAAAAGGTCGACGCCGCCGCCTTCCCCGACCTACAAAGCTGCCTCGCGGATGCCTCAAACGGCGGGATGTACACCCAGCAACAATGCGAAACCGCCTTTGATGAGGCCCAGACCCTCCATGTGGAGTCCGCACCGCGCTATGACAGCCTTGAGGTTTGTGAAGAACAGCATGGCGCTGACGCCTGTGGTTCAGAAGAAGCGGCGACCCAAGGCGGATCGGGCGGGATCTTCATGCCGCTGCTGGCTGGGTATTTGATCGGCAATATGATGAGCAATCGTGCGGGCATGTCAGCAGCACAGCCGCTTTATAAAACCTCCGATGGCCGATTTACCAATGCCGCGCGGTCCAGCACCTATTCGGCAAATCGCGGTGCGGCAAAACTCAGCACTTCGCAGTTCGCACGGCCGACAACCACGGTTGGCAAGACGCCGATGACCCGTGCCACCGCCGCATCGCGGGGGGGCTTTGGCCGTTCCGGTGGATCGCGCGGTTTTGGCGGCTAAGCGAGGGCTAGGTCAGCACATGATCGCGCGGTGACAGCAGTGGCGGCGGCGCGCGGTCCAACGCCTCGGCGGCTGAGACTTCGATGATCCTGCACATGGCATCCAGCGGCAGGCCGTTCTGCACATTGCGAAAAGGCAGCTCCAGCTCGTTGGTGACCGCCTGAAGGCCGAAAAAGACATAGGCCACAATCGCCGCGAAAATCGGCGCGAACCAATTCGTTGCTTCAATCAGCGCGAAGGGCAACAGCCAGCAATAGAGATAGGTCGTGCGCCGCACCATCAGTGAATAGACGAAGGGCAAAGGCGTGGTGAGAATGCGTTCGCACCCCGCCTGCGCGGCAGCAAGAGCGGCCAGCGTTTCTGAAAGCCTCATCTGTCCAAAACCACTCAGCCCATCCTGCGCTGCGA
Source organism: Sulfitobacter indolifex (assembly GCF_022788655.1). NCBI lineage: Bacteria > Pseudomonadati > Pseudomonadota > Alphaproteobacteria > Rhodobacterales > Roseobacteraceae > Sulfitobacter > Sulfitobacter indolifex. Next base: position 128,812 of record NZ_CP084954.1, read on the forward strand.
GATGGCTGATCCGCTCAGCCATGGCGCGCAGAGCAGCATCGGCGGGGTTTGTCCGGGCCAGCAGCGCTTTGGCTTGGTTGTCGCCAACCCAGTCGGTGATCTGCGCTTGCACATCGGCACTGCGCAGAAACCCACGGTGCAAATGGGCAAATGCCACGCCAAGCGATAGGATCTCGGCCCGGTCCTCACCACGCCCCACAAAGATCGACAGATCGCGCCCGAGGGTACGTAGATCGGCAATCATTGCCCCCCACAGCTTGCGCGCCTCCCACCAGCGGTCATAGGCGGCATTGTTGCGAAAACCCAAAAACAGCGACAGGGCGACGCCGAAAATCCCCATCGCCGCGATAGAGACATGGGGCAGTTCGACGAGATGTTGATCCACCAGTAGAACCACAGCGGTCAGCACGGCCACGCCGATGATCCGCCCGATAATATTCGGCACGATAGAGCCCTGTAGGACAAAGAACAGCTTCAGCGCGCTAGGCTGGTCCCTGACAATCATTCGACGATCCTTTGGCAGTGCAATGGTCTAGGTCGAATGCAACCTCTGTCCTACAGAGACAAGATGCAAGAGAAGTCGAAGGGGCGTCCGCTGCAGTTACTTGCGCCGCAGCACCGCGGCGGCAAGGATCACGATCGCCAGCGACAACAGCGCCACCGACCAAAAGGGATCATTGCCATGGGGATGCACATGCGCGCCCTCATGCGCCGCGAGCGGGCTGGCGAAAAGGGCGAGTGTGAATGTCAGTTTCTTCATCATAATATCCCTATTAAATTGGTGGCGGCGAAGAGCCCCTAAGCTCTAGCCCAACCGTAAAATCTCGCGCGCCTGCTGCGGTGTGGCGACGGGGCGGCCCGCCTCAGCACAGATCTCTGCCGCGCGGGTGACAAGCGCTGCATTTGAGGGCGCGAGCGTGTCTTTATCCATGCGGATATTATCCTCCAACCCGGTGCGCAGATGCCCACCTGCCGCCGCACACCACGCGTTAAGTTCCGCCTGATGGCGTCCGATCCCTGCCGCGCACCACGGGATATCGCCAAACAGCCGTTTCACCGTCTGAATGTAGAAATCAAAAACCTCGCGATCCGCAGGCATGGCGTTCTTCACGCCCATGACAAACTGAATATAAGGCCGCGCCGGGATCGCGCCCGCGTCCGCCATCGCCTTGGCCTGAAGAATGTGGCTTAGATCGAAAACTTCGATCTCGGGCAGAATGCTGTAGGTCTTCATTTCTCCTGCCAGCCAGTCGACAAGCTCGGGCGGGTTCTCGTAAACGCGGTTGGGAAAGTTGTTCGATCCCACGGAAAGCGAGGCCATATCCGGGCGCAGCGGCAGCATCCCGCCCCGGTTCTTGCCCGCGCCCGAACGCCCGCCCGTTGAGAATTGCACGATCATGCCGGGGCAATGTTTGCGCAGCCCTTCTTGCAGCCGCGCAAAGCGGTCAGGGTCTGCGGTGGGTGTGCCATCGGCGGTGCGCACATGGGCATGGCAGATCGTCGCTCCGGCCTCAAACGCGGCCTGCGTGCTTTCGATCTGTTCGGTGATGTCAATCGGCACTGCCGGATTGTCGGCTTTTGTGGGAAGCGACCCGGTGATGGCCACGCAAATGATTGCTGGGTTATCGGTCATGGTTGTCCTCGATTACTTAAAATGTACTTAACCAGCGCTGTCGCGCGCCAGAGCGATAACACGCTGCAGCGCCTCATCGGTGGCCCCGTTGCCCGCGTCTGTTGGCCAGTCATAAAACCCTTTGCCGCTGCGTTTGCCAAGATGCCCCTGCGCGACGAGGCCGGCGAGGGTGGGTGATGGATCGTGGCGGTCACAAAGATCGGGATATAGGTATTCGGCAATGCTGAGATGCGTGCCCAAGCCATTCATATCGCGCTGTCGAAACGGCCCGGAAAGCGCCATACGCACACCGACAGACCACTGCACAATCTCATCAATCTCAGCGGGGCTGGCGACGCCTTCGTCTACCAGATGCAGACATTCCCGCATGATCGCATGTTGAATGCGGTTGGCCACAAAACCGGGCGGTGCATGGTCAAGCCGCACGGGCCGCCGCTCCAGCTTCCGCAGCAGGCTCATGACATCATCGCAGAGCCCTGCGGGGGCATTCTTTGCGGCCACGACCTCAACCGCTGGGATCACGTCGCCGGGGTTAAAGAAATGCGTGATTATGGCGCGGTCGGGATGCACCATTTGGGCGGACATGTCCTCTAGCGTGAGACCCGAGGTATTGGAGAGGATCGGCGCGCCCTTGGGTACGACGCTTTCTAACGCTGCAAAGACCTTCTGTTTAAGGGCTAGGTTTTCCGGCACGCATTCCAAAGCAATATCCGCACGCCCTGCCCCCTCCAGATCCGCGCTTGCAGTCGCATCCGTGACCGTGGCCAAAAACATCTCTCGCGCGGCCTTGGTAGGGTCGACCGCATGCACCGCCCAGCCATGGTTGGCAAAGAGCCTGCCGATGGATTGACCCATCGTTCCGGCGCCCACGATGATGATGCGTTCCGCCATGCTATCCCCTCCCAAATATCTGCTGTTTACTTATCACTAGGTGGTGGTGATAAGTAAACAGTAGATCGTCGAAAGGATGACCCCCGTGACCCAAACCTCGCCTTCGCGCCACGCGGTTGTCACTGGCGGCGCCCGTAACATCGGCCTTGGCATCGCGCGCAGATTGCAGGAGGACGGTTGGCGGGTCTTTGTGCTCGACATCGCAGAGCCAGAGGAGCCCACCCTGCGGGCGGATGCGCAGCAGGTGGACTTGTCAGACCCGGCAGCCACAACAGCGGCTTTGGAAATCGTCCTTAAGAACGGCCCGGTCACCTGTTTGGTCAACAACGTTGGCATCGTAAAGCCCGCATCTTTCGACGCGGTAGAGATTGATGACTTTGACCGTATCATGCACCTGAACCTGCGCCCCAGCATAGTGGCGGCAAAGCTTTTGGTGCCGGGAATGCGCGCAGCCGGAGCGGGGCGCATCGTGATGAACACCAGCCGCGTCACTAAGGGCAAAATTGACCGGACGCTCTATTCCGCCAGCAAGGGTGCAATCCAATCCATGGCGCGCACTTGGGCGTTGGAACTGGCGCGTGATGGGATCACCGTCAACTGCGTCGCCCCCGGCCCCATCGCCACGACGGCATTTTGGGAGAACAACCCCAAAGACGCCCCCGAAACCCGCGCGATCGTCGATGCGGTACCAGTGGGCCGCATGGGCGCCCCCGAAGATGTGGCGCAGGCGGTTTCCTTTTTCGCCGATCCACGGAGCGGTTTTATTACCGGGCAGACGGTTTTCGTCTGCGGCGGCACCGCGGTCGGGTAGTCAGCTTTCGGGCTCTATGGTGTCGAGCAGCCTGCGCAGAACAGGATTGCTCGGGTCGCGCAGATAGGCCAGCCCGATCCGGCTTTGCACCTTTGCGTCTCTAATCGGGAGGAACGACACGCCCGCGTCCTTCATCCGCGCGGCGGAAGCGGGAACAAAGGCGACGCCGAGGCCCGCCGAAACGAAATTCACGATGGCCGTAAACTGTGGCGCGCGATGCGCCACACGGGGCGCGAAACCGGCGTCGGCGCAGAGCTGATAAGCGCAGGCGGCGAACCCCATATCGGGGCCAAGGTGGCTAAAGATAAAGCTTTCTTCGCGCAGCGTTGCCATGGCGACCGATGGCACCCCGGCAAGACGGTGATCCGGCGGCACGGCCAGCAAGATATCCTCGGTATGCACGGTGCGGGTCAGCAATGTTTCAGGGACACCGGAAAGTGGCAAACGCACAAAACCGGCGTCAAGCCTGCCTGCCACGATCTCAGCAATCTGCAAGTCCATGTCTAACTCGCGCAGGATAAGATCCACGTCCGCCGCACCTGCGCGCAGTTCCCGCAATAGCCGCCCCAGGATCCCCGCATAGGAAGCCGAGCCGACATAGGCCAGTTCGATCCGCCCCCGCTCTCCCGTGCGCGCCGCCTCGGCCACGGCCTCGACCCGCCGCGCCTGCTGCAAAAGTGCGCGGGCTTCGGGCAAAAGCGCGCGGCCAAACTCGGTCAGCGTGACCCGGCGGCGGTTCCGATCAAAAAGCAATGCGCCATCGAAAGCAGTTTCGAGGTGTTTCAGTTGTTGGGTCAGCGCAGGCTGCGCCACGCCCAAATGCGCCGCCGCTTGGCCGAAATGCAGCGTCTCTGCAATGGCGACAAAGACCTCATACTGGCGCAGCGAGGCGGTGAGTTGCTTTTCCATACGGCCCCCTGAAACGGCTTTAGGCGTTTTCACATGGGGCCGGGTGATAAGCAAGATAGATCACTGGACGCCGGTATATTACCCCTCTACTGCGCGGGCGCGTTTTCGACGCTCCTGCAAGGTGTCGGCATCTGCCAGATCATCGCTCTCGACTTTGATGGTCTCATGCCCTCCCGGCCGTTGCGCGCGTTTGCGGCGCGGCGTGGCGCCATCCTCACTCTCACGGGGCAGGATTAACCGATCGACCACCGACCGACGCAGACCAAGCGTTGAGGTCAGATCAAACATCCGCGCCGCAATCTCTTCTGCCGCCTGCGGTAAAACCAAAAGCTCCAGACGTGTTACGGGCCGTGATTTCTTGCCCTGCCCGGCGAGTGTCAGAAGGTCAACCACGCCCGCCGTCGCGCGCAGCCGGTCCACGGCCGCACCCAGTTCTTCGCCGGTCATATCGTCGATGTCACAGGCAAGTTGCACCAAGCTGTCCTGCTGCATGCCCCCAGACACCGTGTCAAAAACACTGACCCGCAAAATATTCGGCAAACCCTTCATCACCCGCGTCCCGGCCCCTGACCCGGTGCAGCGCAGCCGACCCGGAGGGCGGCTCGCCGACGGACTGCCACCGGTCACATGCGCAAGGATCGCAGCACCTGTGGGGGTTACACGTTCGCCCGGCACGCCGTCGTCGTGCCAATCGTAGCCTTGCAGGATCAGCGCGGTCGCGGGGGCAGGCACAGGTAGCTTGCCATGCGCCGTCTCAACCAATCCGCCCCCAAGCGGGAGCGGCGCGAGCGAGACTGTAGCCCCCGCTAGTGCCGCACAGATGCTGCCTGCGGCGGTCACATCCATCAGCGCGTCCCAATCGGCGATCTCATGAAAATGCACCCGGTCGATGGGGATGTTGTGCACCTGCGCTTCGGCCTCTGCGATCCGGTGCAGAATGGCGCAGGCGGACTTTGCCGTGCCATCTGACAGCGGCGCGTTTTCCAAAAGCGTGCGCATGGCGCGGTAGGTCGTCTCGGCCCCATGCCGCGCGCCTGCGTCGGGTGCTGCCAGCACCAATTCAAACCGCCGCGCGGTGATGCCCGAGGCAACATGTTCGGTCAGCTCCGCATGGCCCACCTCGGCAGGCAATACGGCGGCCACATCGGCCAGCACACGCTCGGCCAGATCGGGGAAAGCATGCAGCATCGCCGCGATGAACATATCGCCCGCCGCGCCGCCCACCGGATCGAGGTGCAGATGAAGCCCTTGCCCGAACATCAATGCCCCTCCGGCCAGGGATTGCGCAACAGGCCGCCGTCAAACTGCATCTCTTGCAAATCACCGACCACCTCTACCCCCGGACGGTCGCGCAGTTCCGGCAGCATCGCCTCGGAGGCATAGAGATACTCAAGTTTCAGCGTATTGGGGATCCGCAGCAGCCGGACCTTGGTGATATCCTCGGCCCCGCAGGTCTTGACCGCCGTTTGAATCGCTGTGCGGTCGCAGGGCATGACCATGGGTATTTTCGATTGTTTCAGCACCTGCGAGGTGATGGCATTGGCGTAAACCGCCTCGCGGTCGAAATCCTGTTCCAACCGTTCAGTGATCACATCCGCGCGCGCCGCGCCATTGCCGTTGCCATTGCTGCGCGGCGAGAGGCCAAGCGCCACCAACCGCGAGATATGCAGGTGGACCTGCATCTTCTCACTCGAGAAACGATGGGTGATATTCGGGTCCATCCCGGTACCGGAAAACTCCTTGCCAATCTCATCGACCACTAGCACATCCAGATCGCCCGAGGCCGACGGCGCATCAAGCGGCCCCAGCGGCAGGCGTGGCATGTTGCGCATGGCCTCTTGCAGATAGGGCGCTTCGGCCTCCAGCATCCCGTCGCTGTCGAGTGCCACGACCTGTGCCAGCCCATCGTATGCGTTCTCAATCGTGCCGATGCCGAAAAGCACCTTGCAGCGCTCCAATTTCATCCGCGCCATCTTGGCCACGAAGATACCGACGTTATCAATACCGCGCGAATGGCAAGTCTCGGCCCCCGACTGCTTGCCCAGACCGATCGAGAGCATCTTGGCCAGCCCGCTTTCGTTCGGTGCCCGGAAAGACGTATGCGGTTTGATGCGGTTGAACAGGATGATCCCATCGGCGGCATTGGCATGGCGGTCCATCCGCACCGACATGCCGTTGTCGAGCACGCCGATCTCATCAGTCTCCATCGACGAGCGGATCTCGCAACCGAGGCTTTCTTCGGTCACACCCAGTTTTGCTAAAAGCGCCGTCTGCCCCTCTGCCGTGGCCCCGCCGTGGCTGCCCATTGCAGGCACAACAAAGGGATGGGCCCCGCGGGCGCGGACCTCGGCCACGATTGCGGCCAGCAGTTCCGGCAGGTTAGCCAGCCCCCGGCTGCCGGCGGTGATGGCGATGGACATGCCCGGCTTAATCTTGCCCGCGCAATCGGCCTGCATCGCCTCCGCCACGGCAGCGCGCGGATCGTCGATCTGCGTCGCGGCAAAGGTTTGACGGCACAGCGCCATGCGCGGCAGCGGCGTATTCTCGACCAGTTTCACATAGTTCGGTTTCATCTGCGCTGTCCCCTCTGACATCTGTTACCCCGTGACCCCAATCGGCCAAGGCGCGAATTCCTCTTCGCCCACGCCAAGCGCTTCGGATTTGCTCTGCTCGCCCGAGGCGATGGCGATGATGCGTTCAAAGATCGCTTGGCCCAATTCCTCTAGGCTCAACTCACCGTCGATCACGGTACCGCAGTTGATGTCCATATCGTCCTGCATTTTGTTGAACATCGGCGTGTTGGAAGCCAGCTTGATCGTCGGTGACGGGTAAGAGCCAAAGCAAGAGCCGCGCCCGGTGGTGAAGCAAATCAGGTTCGCCCCTCCCGCGATCTGCCCCGTGGCCGACACTGGATCAAAGCCGGGCGTGTCCATGAAGACCAGCCCTTTTTGGGTCACCGCTTCGGCATAACGATAGACTTCCATTAAGCCGGTGCTGCCACTTTTCTTGGCTCCGCCAAGGGATTTTTCTAACACATTCGCCAATCCGCCCGCCTGATTGCCGGGGCTTACGACGCCGTTGATCTGCGTGTCGCGGCCCTTGGTATGCTCAAGCCACCAGTCCATACGCTCGACCAATTTGCGGCCCACCTCTTCGGTGCGGGCGCGGCGGGTGAGCAAGTGTTCGACGCCAAAAATCTCGGGCGTTTCCGACAGGATGGCCGTGCCGCCGTTGCGGACCAGAATATCCGCCGCCACGCCAAGGCCGGGGTTGGCCGACAGACCCGAAAGCCCGTCCGACCCGCCGCATTGCATGCCGATGGTGATGTGTTCCGCCGAACAGGGTTCGCGCTGCACGGCATTGGCTTGATCCAACATTTCGCGCACGGCGTCCTTACCTTCGGCAATCGCGCGGGCCGTGCCGCCGACGTGCTGCATGGTGATCGTGCGCAGCATCTTGCCCTCCGCCAGCCCTTCTTCTTCGAAGAATTGCGCCAAATTGTTGCGCTCGCACCCCAGTGACAGGACCACGGCCCCGGCCAGATTGGGATGGCGGATGTAGCCCGATAGCGTGCGGCGCAGCAGGTCCATCGGCTCGCCCGTAAGCTCCATTCCGCAGCCGGATTCGTGGATGAAAGGGATTACGCCGTCGACATTCTCCCAGGCCTCCATCCGCTCTTCGTCGAAATAGTTGGCGATTTTGCGCGCCACAGTGGCTGAGCAATTCACGGTGACGAAAAGCCCGATGTAGTTGCGCGTGCCCACCCGGCCATTCTCGCGCCGGATGCCCATAAACTGTGCGCGCTCTGTGGGCGGCAGCAGGTCGGTTGGGGTATAATCGCGGGCGAAAGCATAGTCTTTGTCGACCGCATCGAACTTGATGTTATGGCTGTGTAGCCAGTCCCCCGCCGCGATATCCTGCGCCGCATAGCCGATCACCGTGTCAAATTTCAGGATCGGCGCGCCCTGCTGGATGGGCCGGATTGCGATCTTGTGACCTTGGGGCGTATCGTGGTTGGCATGCAGCCCGTCTTGCGGCAATACCGCCCCTTGGGGCACCGCCGAGGTCGCCACAACCACGTTATCCGTCGGTGACAGCAGCATCACCCTTGCACTTTGGTCTACTTGCATGGTCTGGCTGTCCATCGGATGCTCCCCCACAGGGTGTCGAAAAAACCGCTTCGGTAAGACGTCATTAACTGATATATTAGATTTAACAGCTATGGAAGAGCCCACATGACCTCATCGAACACCCCCCCCGCGCAAAGCGCACAGACCCTCGCCAAAAGTATCTTGGGCGGAGGGGCTGATCTGGGTCTGTTCGAAGGCGGCCCCACGGGGCGCGGGGTCTATGCCACGCTGCGCGATCAGATTGTCCGGCTCGACCTGCCGCCCGGCACCCCGCTCTTGCGTGCGGAATTGGCCGAGACCCATGGCGTGAGCCTGACGCCGCTGCGCGACGCGCTGCAACAACTCGCCAAAGAGGGGCTGGTCAAAATCTACCCACAGTCGCGCACTTTAGTGACGCCGATCGATATGTCCGCGATCCGCGAAGCGCAGTTCATGCGCATTGCGCTTGAGACAGAGGTCGTGCGCCGTTTGGCCGCCCACATAGCGCCCGAAGCCCTGACCCGTCTGCGCAGTATCGTCGCCCTGCAAAGCAGCATCTCGGATCAGCCCGGCGATGTGCCCACCTTTCAGGAGCTGGACGAAGTGTTCCACCAGACCCTTTTCGTCGCGGCGGGGCATGTGCAAAGCCAGCGCATCATGCGCAGTCACGCGGGCCACTTGGAGCGTCTGCGCCGCCTGCATCTGGATGACATTGACGAGGCAGGGCGCATTCTGAACAACAAAGACGTGATCGGCGGCCACAGCCGAATCCTTGACGGGATTGAGGCGGGCGACGCTGATGCGGCGATGAAGGCGCTTCGGCAGCACCTGCAGCGCACTGTCGACCGTATGACCGAGAAGCGGGCGGCTTTCCCGGAGTATTTCACCCCGGAAAAGCCCTGACTCAGCGGTTGTTGGCTTTGCGCCACTCGGTAAACTTGTCGAGGTTTTCCTGCTTGGTGCCGGGATAGAGCCCGATGATCCCCGCGCCGCCTTTGACCTCTTCAACGACGAAATCCTCATAGGCGGTCATCTCTACGGCCTCATCCGCGACCTCTTCGGCGATACCTGCTGGAATGATGATCACGCAGTCATCGTCACCCACCACGATATCGCCAGGAAAAACTGGCGCATCGCCGCAGCCGACGGGGCAGTTGATCTCAATCGCCTCATGCAGGGTCAGGTTCGTGGGGCTAGAGGGCCGCGCGTGATAGGCGGGCATCTCCAGCGCGCCAATCGTCGCCGCATCGCGCAGCCCGCCATTGGTCACCACCCCTGCCGCGCCGCGCATCATCAGCCGGGTGATCAGGATATCCCCAGCACTCGCGGCGCGCGCATCCTTGCGGCTGTCCATCACCAGCACATGACCCTCAGGGCAGGTCTCAATCGCGACGCGCTGCGGGTGCTCGGGATTGCGGAATTCGACCAGCTGGTTGCGGTCTTCGCGTGCGGGCATATAGCGCAGGGTAAAGGCGGGGCCGACCATATTTCGACCCTTGGCCGCGACCGGACCCACCTCCTGCACCACCTGATTGCGTAGCCCACGTTTATAAAGTGCTGTGGCCAAAGTCGCGACCGAAACCGCCTTTAGTTTCTCGCGCAATTCGGGGTTCATGCCCTGTCTCCCTTCAGTCGGTTGTCTGTAATGAATTGATCCAGCACCGCCTGCTGACGCTCTGTCAGGGGCCAAGCGGAGGGTGGGCGCGTGGCGCCGCAATCCCGTCCGATGGCCATCAGGGCCGCTTTGACGCCAGTGACATTGGTGCCGTTATGCTCTTCGGCGCGGATGTCCTCGAAGGCGCGCATGCCCGCGATCAACTGGTTCGCCTCTGCGTAATTGCCTGTGGCGAGCGCTGCGTGAATGGCGACCGACCGCTCCGGCCAGACGTTGATAAGGCCTGAGGTAAACCCCCGCGCGCCCACAGCGTAGAGCGGCGGCGCCCAGACCTCTGCCAAGCCGCCGACCCAGACGATATCATCCGGCGCTGCCTCAATCGCGCGGGCAAGGCTCAAAGGATTCGGCGTGGCCCATTTGACCCCCTTCACCCCCTCGACCTCACAAAGCCGGGCGATGCCTTCGGGCCCCATCGCATCATTGCGCAGGTACAGCATCACCGGCAACCCGCCCGAAGCATCCCGCACCGCGCGCACATAATCGACCGTGCCACGAGGGGAGACGAAGGGATCGGGCGGCTGGTGGATCATCAGCGCATCGGCGCCCGCGTCGGCGCTCGCCTTGGCCAGCGCACAAGCATCGCGAATGCCGCGCCCGACACCCGCCAGCAGTGGCGCGCGCCCGTCGACCATCTGGGCCACCTCGCGCACCATCGTGCAGGCTTCATCATTGGTCAGCGCGTAATATTCGCCGGTGTTGCCGTTCACGACCGGGATATGCACCCCGGCGGCGAGCGCGCGGTCGATGATCGGGGCCAGCTTGCGCGGCGCAATCTCTCCACTCGTGTCATAGGGCGTCACAAGGATGCCCGAGATGCCGGTGAGCGCTTTTGATAGATCATGTGTCATGCGAGTACCCCTTAGAAAATATCCGGCTCACCCGCCGCTTGCCCAAAGGCTGCGGTGAGGTAGTCAAAGTCACAGCCCTGATCGGCCTGCCCCACATGGCGCTGGAACATATAGCCCCAGCCGCGCTCGAACCTTGGCTCGGGGGCTTTCCACGCGGCGCGGCGGGTGGCGAGTTCACCCTCGCCCACCAGCATGTCGAGGGTCCGCGCCTCTAGATCCATGCGCACAATGTCTCCTGTCTTCAGCAGCGCCAGTGGCCCACCTACGAAAGATTCCGGCGCGACATGCAGGATACAAGCGCCGTAAGACGTGCCCGACATCCGCGCATCCGAGATCCGCAGCATGTCCCGGTGCCCCTGTTTCAACAACGCTTTCGGCATTGGCAACATGCCCCATTCAGGCATCCCCGGCCCGCCCTGCGGCCCCGCGTTGCGCAGCACCAGTACATGGTCCGGCGTCACGTCGAGGCTCTCGTCATCAATCGCGGCCTTCATTTCAGGGTAGCTGTCAAAGACCAGTGCCGGGCCTTCGTGGCGGTGAAATTTGGGATCGCAAGCCGCCGGTTTGATGACCGCGCCATTGGGGCAAAGATTGCCCTTGAGCACGGCGAGCGAACCTTCTTTATAGACCGGGTTCGACAGGGGCCGGATCACATCATCATTATAGACAGGCGCGCCCGCGATCCCTTCTTCCAAAGGCTTGCCGGTACAGGTGATCGCCGTACGGTCCAGCTTATCCCCCAGCTGATCCATTAGCGCCCGCAGCCCGCCTGCGAAATAGAAATCCTCCATCAGGTATTCGCTGCTGCCCAAGGGCCGAATGTTAGCAATGAGCGGCGTGGTGCGGCCCAAGGCATCCAGATCATTCAGCTCCAGCGCCACGCCTGCGCGGCGTGCCATCGCCAGCAGATGCACCACCGCATTGGTCGAACAGCCCGTCGCCATTGCCACCGTCGCCGCGTTCTGCACCGCAGCCGGGGTGATGATTTTATCGGGCGTCAGGTCCTCCCAAACCATATCGACGATGCGCCGCCCGCAAGAGGCACTCATCCGTTTGTGGCCCGCATCTGCGGCGGGGATCGAGGTGGCCCCCGGCAGCGTCAGCCCCATCGCCTCAGCAATCGCCGTCATGGTGGAGGCCGTGCCCATGGTCATGCAATGCCCGTAAGACCGCGCAATGCCGCCTTCGACACCGACCCATTCCTCTGCCGAGATCGTGCCTGCGCGGCGCTCATCCCAGAACTTCCACGCGTCCGAGCCGGAGCCAAGCGAACGACCCGCATAATTGCCGCGCAGCATCGGCCCCGCAGGCAGGAAGATAAACGGCACGCCTGCGCTGATCGCGCCCATGGTCAGGCCGGGCGTGGATTTATCACAGCCGCCCATCAGCACCACACCGTCAAGCGGATGCGAGCGGATCGTCTCTTCCGTCTCCATCGCGATCATATTGCGGTAGAGCATCGAGGTCGGCTTGGTGAAACTCTCGTCGATCGAGATCGTCGGAATCTCCAACCCCAAGCCACCGGCCTGAGCGATGCCTTTCTTCACGTCCTCCGCGCGATCGCGGAAGTGGAGGTGGCAGGGGTTCATCTCAGACCAAGTGTTCAGGATGCCGATCACCGGACGGCCCTCCCAATCCTCGGGGCCCAGACCCATCTGCATCATCCGCGACCGATGCCCAAAGCTGCGCAGATCGTCGGGGGCAAACCAGCGCGCGCTGCGCAACTGATCTGCGGTTTTCTTGGTCTCGGTCATGGGATCCTCGCCAGCTCAAACATCATCGCAAAACGGGTGGAAATCACATCTTGCTCCAACTAATATATTACCGTATCACCCCAATTGTCGATACCATTTGAGGGGCGCGTCGCGAAAATGTCGGGAAAAACACTCAAACAAACGCTTCGCCAAGGCAGCCGCCTGTCTGGGTTCTGGCTCTCACTTTGCTCACCTACGGTCACGGAAATCGCCGCGGGCAGCGGGATCGATTGGCTCTTACTCGACATGGAGCACGCGCCGAATGACCTGAGCCAAATCATTGACCACCTGCGCGCCGCAGGCAGTGCCAATCCCGATGCGCAGATGGTCGTGCGGATGCCGTCTTCAGATCAAACCATGACCAAACGGCTCTTAGATATCGGCGTGCGCAATCTGATGTTCCCGATGATCCAAAACGCCGAAGACGCCCGCCGCGCCATGGCTTGGACCCGCTACCCCCCCGAAGGGCTGCGCGGCATCTCGGCCACGATCCGCGCTAATAACTACGCGCGGCAAACGGAATACCTGAACACCTATGCCGATGCGCAATGTGTCATCGTGCAGGTCGAAACGCCCGAAGCGGTCGCGGAAATCTCCGCTATTGCCGCTGTGCCCGGCGTAGACGCGATCTTTATCGGGCCGGGCGATCTGTCTTCGGCGATGGGCCATACCGGCAACCCGATGCACCCAGATGTTCAAGACAAGATCCGCGAAGCGGTCGATGCCATACACGCCGCCGGGTTGCCCGCAGGGATCCTTGGCTACGGCGCAGATCTGGCGCGCCGCTATTTTGACGGCGGTATCGAATTTGTCGCCATCGCGGGCGACGCTTGGCTGCTCACGCGGCAGATGGATGCGCTGGTCCAGACCATGGCGCAGCCCTCCCTCACCTCAAAACAGCAAACCGACAAGGATTGATCATGAGCGCGGATAACAAGACATTTCACCCCCACGGCAAGCATCTGATCGCAGGCGCGTGGGTCGGTGGCGGGGAAACCTTTGCCAACTCCCCCGCCACAGGCGAAAGCGACCAGTTCCAAAGCGGTACCTCTGCCCATGTGAATCGCGCCTGCGAAGCGGCCGAGGACGCCTTTTGGTCCTACGCTTCTTCCAGCTGCGAGACGCGCGCCAATTTCCTGGACGCCATCGCTGATGAGATGGAGGCCCGCGCCGAGATCATCACCGAAATCGGCAGCCGCGAATCCGGCCTGCCCGAAGCCCGTCTTCAAGGCGAGCGTGGGCGGACAACCGGACAACTCCGCCTCTTCGCCAATCACATCCGCAAGGGCGCACATCTGGACCGTCGTGTGGACGAAGCCCTGCCAGATCGCCAGCCGATGCCCCGCCCCGACATCCGCATGATCCAACGCCCCATCGGGCCGGTCGCGGTCTTTGGCGCGTCGAACTTCCCGCTGGCGTTTTCCACCGCAGGCGGTGACACCGCAGCGGCGCTGGCGGCGGGCTGTCCGGTGGTCGTCAAAGGCCACTCCGCCCACCCCGGCACGGGGGAGATCGTGGCCGAAGCGATCCATGCCGCAATCCAGAAATGCGGCATTCACCCCGGTGTCTTTTCCCTTATCCATGCCAACAGCCGCGAGGCGGGTCAGAAGCTGGTGCAGCATCCGCTGATCAAGGCCGTGGGCTTTACCGGCTCTCTCGGTGGGGGCCGCGCGCTCTTCGACCTCTGCGCACAACGCCCTGAGCCGATCCCGTTTTTCGGGGAGTTAGGTTCAGTCAATCCGATGTTCGTTCTGGCCGAGGCCACCCGAAACCGGGGCGCCGAAATCGGCGCGGGCTGGGCCGGATCGCTGACCATGGGCGCCGGGCAATTCTGCACCAACCCCGGCATTGCGGTCGTGGCAAAAGGGGCCGAGGGCGATGCCTTTGTCGCCGCCGCTAAAGAAGCGCTAGAGCAGGTCGGCCCACAACTCATGTTGACCGATGGCATCGCCAAGGCCTACCGCAACGGAAAAGAGCGTTTCACCGGGCGCAACGCGGTACGCGCGCTGGTGAGCACTGACAGCGAGGGGCGCAGCGCCCAGCCGAACCTCTTTGAAACCGACGCCGATACCTACCTGCAAGACCACGCGCTTGGTGAAGAGGTCTTTGGCCCCTTGGGTCTGGTGCTGCGGGTGTCGTCGGGCGATGAGATGCAAGAGCTCGCCAAAGGGTTCGAAGGTCAGTTGACCGCGACGATCCAGATGGACGACGGCGACACCGAAGCCGCCAAGGCGCTCATGCCCATCCTTGAACGCAAGGCTGGGCGGGTGCTGGTGAACGGCTTCCCCACCGGGGTCGAGGTTTGCGATGCCATGGTACACGGCGGCCCCTACCCGGCGTCCACCAACTTTGGCGCGACGTCCGTGGGCACCATGGCGATCCGCCGCTTCCTCCGTCCGGTTTCCTACCAGAACTTGCCTGAGGCGTTACTGCCCGAAGACCTGCGCGGGGCATCGGTATGAGCGGCGCGCTGATCGGCCCCGTCGCCGTGCTCGACGCGATGCCACAGGATATGCAGGATAAGGTGCGCGGCTATGCCGAAGGGCTGGACCTGCGCTTTGCCGACTCTTTCTCTGAAGAAGATTTCGCCAAAACGGTGAAGGGGGCGGCCTATATCGTTCCCCGCGGACGCGGCCTTCCGGCCTCGGTGCTGCGCGGGGCCGATAGTGTGCGCCTCGTCCATCAATGGGGCACGGGCTATGACAAGATCCCCGTTGATGTGGCGAAAGAAATGGGTGTGACCGTGGCGCGCAGTCCGGGCGTTAATGCACCCACCATCGCGGACCTGACCATCGGCATGATGATCGCCGCCCTACGCCGCATCCCGCTGCACTATAACAACACCCGCGCCGGCAAATGGATCGTGCCAGAGATCGTCCCCGGTGCCCGGGACCTCAGCAGCCAAAAGGTCGGGCTGATTGGCTTTGGTGCCATCGGGCAGCTTGTGGCAAAACGGCTGACGGGCTTTGACTGCGAGGTGCTCTATTACCGCCGCTCAGGGGAGGCCGAAGGCACCAGCGCGCGCTATGCCGAGCGCGACGAAATCCTCGAGACCTGTGACATTGTCAGCCTACATATGCCGCTGACCGAGGCGTCACACCACACCATCGGCGCGGCGGAATTGGCGCGGATGAAGGCGGATGCCCTGCTGGTCAACACCGGGCGCGGCGGACTGATTGATGAGGCGGCCCTGATCGATACGTTGACGAACAAACGCATCGCGGGTGCGGCCTTGGATGTCTTCACCGAAGAGCCGGTTCAGCCGGACAACCCACTTCTGCGCCTCGATAACGTCCTGCCCCTGCCGCATATAGGTGGCCATAGCGAGGATAACCTCAAGCGCATGGTCGGCCATTGGGCCAGCAACATCCGCGCCTTTCACGAAGGGCGTGGGATCGACGAAAGCTGTATCGTCACTTAAATTACGCCTCCGGCCTGAACCCTCAGACCGGAGGCGTACCGCTTAACCTTCCAGCGGTACGGGCATGAGGATCTTATTGGTCTGGCTCACCAGATACCCCGCCTCTGCGCTCTTCTTCAGATAAGCCTGCCATTCAGGGTCCGCCGCCATCTGCGCGCGGCGCGCAGCGCGGTCGGCGGCATCTTCATAGGCCCAGATATGGACGAAGGAATTTACGTCGCCCGTCTCAACCTGCGCATAGATCACTGGCGCGCCAAGAATGCGCTTTTGGGCCGGAAAACCGAACTCAGCATAAAGCGCGAGGTGCTTCTTGATCGTACCGGGGCGGCAGCAATAGGTACGGTGGTCGTAAATCATAAAATGGCCTTTCGGGCTGTTAGCTTTATGCAATTCCGGCGTGGTCGGTGATCCGGGTCCGCGCCTGCAAAAGGTGATAGGCCATCGACACACCCGCGACTTCGCTGTCACCTGCGCGGATCGCTTCGAGTATTTGGCGATGCTCGCTGATCACCACATCGATCCGCGCTTGGGAGCCTTCGCGGGTCAGCTTTTGCGCGACGTCGATCCCTTGCTCAATGGACTCCCGCGCGCAATCGAGCATCCGAATGAAGACCTCATTGCCCGAAGCCGCCGCAATGGCGCGGTGGAACTGGTAATCTGCGTCAAAGGACGGGGTGCGTGCTTGCATAGACGCCTCTAGCGTCTGCAACGCCGCCTCAATCCGTGCGATGTCTTTCGGGTTGGCCCGTTGCGCGGCCATGCGGGCGGTTGCTTTTTCAACCGTGATCCGCGCCTCCATCGCCCGCATCAGACCGGCGACAGACCCGGCCGTCGCATATTCAATCAGCTTTTCCGAAGGCCGCCGCCGCACAAAGGTGCCGACGCCGCGCCGCGCCTCAACCAGCCCGTCCTCTTGCAACTTGCGCAGCGCTTCGCGCACCACGGGGCGGGACACGCCAAAGGCCGTGGCAATCTGGTTTTCCGAAGGCAGTTTTTCGCCCTGTACCAGTTTGTTCGACACGATCTGCTCTAGCACCTGCCCGTATAGCTGATCGGCCAGTGTCTGGCGTTTCTTAATCTTCAGTTTCGGTGCTGTCACCGGTCACTCCCCCGCCGCGGCGCGACGCATCATATTGGCCAATCGCAACGCCGAGGTCGCCGCACCATAGCCGTTGTCGATGTTCACCACCGTCACCCCCGGCGCGCAGCTGGCAAGTATCGAATCGAGCGCGACCCTCCCGCCGCGGGCCACACCATAGCCCACGGAGGTCGGCACACCAATGACCACCCCCGGCACCAGCCCGGCCACGACCGACGGCAGGGCCGCGTCCATCCCGGCGAAGACGATCACCACATCCATTTCGCGCAGCAGCTCCTCCCGCGCGAGCAGACGCCAAAGCCCGGCCACGCCCACGTCCGACACTTCGGTCGCGTCCATTCCACCGTAAGCCAACGTACGCTTCGCCTCTGCCATCGGGGCATAGTCTGACGTACCCGCGCTGACCAAACCGATGCGTGGGGTGCTGGCCAAGGGGCCAATCTCTCCGAGAATGGCGGTGCGAGAGGCGGCGCAGTAATCAACCAACTGACGCATATTTTCCGCCATGTCGCCGAACTGCTCTGCCGTTAGCCGGGTCAAGAGAAGCCTGCGCCCCTCTGCCGCCGCGTCGCCGATGATCGCGGCGATTTGCGGCACTGATTTATGCTCACAAAGCACCGCTTCTTCGATGCCGATGCGCCCCCCACGCCCGCGGTCAAAGGTCACGTCTGGGTGCCCGTCGGGGCCTCTCTCATTGATGGACAAATGCACTTCCTCTTGAATAGGGGCGCAGGTCAACCGCGCGCCCGTCATCTGTTTCCTGCCGGACCTGCGCTAAAACCATTGCACGCTGAGAGGCGGAAAGGCCGTTGTGCACCAGCTGGTCTACCTCAACGACCCAGCCCCCGCGCAGCAGGCGGCAACGCAAGGTGATATTGCCCAGCTCCGCGCGTAGTAACGTCTCGATCCGATCAATCACCGCCAAGTCCGCAGGCTCCACCCGCAGGCCGGTCTCAATCCGGCTGGCCAGACAGGGAGCCGCTGGCAATTCCGCCAGTTCCCCCAGCCCAAGCACCCGCGCCAGCGCGCGCACATCTGCTTTTGACATCTGCGCATCGACAAAAGGATGCAGCACGCCATGCTCTGCCGCCGCCTGCAAACCGGGGCGGTAGTCTGTCAGATCATCGGTATTGGTGCCCGCCGCCACCAGCGGCCCCATGCGTGCCAATGTGCCGTAAAGGTTCGACTTGCAAAAATAACAGCGGTTCACTGGGTTGGCGCGGTAGGACGGATCGGCAAATTCGCCCGCATCCACCAGCCTCAACGGCGCACCCCAAGCGGCTGCGAATTCTTTTACCCGCGCCGTTGCCGCTGAGGGAACCGCTGCCGACACCGCATGGCACAGCGTGAGCCCCGCCGCTCCACGTACTTTGGCTGCCGCGGCAGAAAGGGTCAGGCTGTCAATCCCACCGCTCAATGCAATCGTAAGGGACGCAGGCGTGGCAAGTGCATCATGAAGTGCAGCAGGTATCGTCATTCGTCCAACCCGTCTTCTGTCTTAAGCTGCGCCAAGAGACGCGCGCTCGACATCTGTAGGTGGTCTCGCATCCGCTGACGGGCACTTTCCGCATCGCCTTGGGCAATGGACGTGGCGATGTCGTAATGTTCCTGAATGGCATCCCGGCTTTCGCCCCCGCGCTTCAACGCTTGAAGCCGCCCGGCCAGCATCGTCTCTCGCAGACTGGCGACGAGATAGTTAAACAGACCTAGGTAATAGCTGTTCCCGGTGGCCTCACAGACCGCGCGGTGAAAAGCGAGGTCGGCACTGACCCCGCTGGCAACGGCAGGACCGCCAATCTTGTTGCTTTGGTCGTAGTCCGCAGCGGCGCGCTGGATTTCATTACGGGCCTCCGGCGTCGCGCGGGCAGCGGCGATGGCGGCGGCCTCAATCTCTAGACCCATGCGTAATTCTAGAATTTGCTCAAGTTTGCGTTGGCTTTCCACATCCTGCTCATGAATCGCAAACCCTTGTCGGGGCCGATCACTGGCAACAAACGCGCCGCGCCCTTGCCGACTTGAAAGCATCCCCTCCGCTTTAAGACGCGATACCGCTTCACGGATCACCGTGCGGCTAACGTCAAAGTCACTCGCCAAAGTGGTTTCGGACGGCAGCACATCGCCCACGCTCCAGATACCATTCACAACATTATGCCGAAGCACCTCAGTTACTTGATCGCTGAGCGTGGCACCATCGACTAGGGGTGCTGTCGCCTGAAGATTTCCTGCCATAATAACAACTTCCTTTCGCCGATTGGACCACCTGTATGACAAGCTGTCAATAAAGAGGAGATAGGGCCGTTTGAACCATTACAACCAGAATACAACATTACAAGTAAGAGGGAATATGCCCCGATTTGTATTTTTAATTGACAGGCATACGATTCCCCCCCAGTCTGCAGACCTACGGCAAGAGGGTATCAGGGGGGAGCCCGGAACCCATCCAGTTACTGCCGACACACAGTTAAAACTCGGGAGGAGTTTCTATGTCACCTATGTTCAAATCGTTACGCCGCACCACCGCGGCCACCATCCTTTTCGCAGTCGCAGGTGTTGCCGCACATGCGCAAAGCTTTGTTATGGCGACCGGCCAGCAGGGCGGCTCTTGGTATCCAGTGGGCGGCGCGATCAAGGCGATCGTCGAGCGTGAGAACCCCGGCATGGACATCACGGTGACGCCGGGTGCTGGTGTGTCGAACGTGGTCGGTGTGGACGGGGGCCGCTTTGGCATCGCATTCGCCAACTCGATTTCGACCGTGGACAGCCTGTCGGGCAAAGAGCCTTTCCGCAAGGCGACTACCAATGTCTGCAACCTTGGCATTCTCTATCCGCAGTATTTCCAGATCGTCGCATTGGAAGATTCTGGCATCAAGACCATCGCCGACATGAAGGGCAAGCGCCTAACCACACAACAGCTTGGCAATACGGGTGAGTTCCTGACGCGCGAGCTTTTGTCGACCGCAAATTTGACCTTTGATGATCTCGATAGCGTCGCCAACACGTCCTATTCTGACTCTGCCTCGCAGATGAAAGACGGTCAGGCCGATTTCTTCACGCTGGGTTCGTCCCTGCCGACAGGTTCGGTTATGGACCTCGCCTCTTCGCGTAAAATCCGCCTGATCGACGTGGATGAAGAGACCTTCGCCTACTTTAAAGGTCAGAACGCCGCTTTCCAGCGTCGCGAAGTCAAAGCAGGCGCCTACCCCGGTTTTGATGAGACCGTACACGCCATCAGCTATGACACCCATATGGTCGCACCTTGCGACTATGACGGCGAGATCATCAAATCTGTTCTGGGCGCAATTGCCGACAACAACGACAGCTTTGCCGCGATCAGCAAGTCCATGGCGAACCTGACGGTTGAGGAAATGGCCACCGACATTGGCGTGCCCTTCCACCCCGCCGCGAAAGAGTTCTACGCCGAGCGTGGCGTCTCGGGGATGTAATTTACCCCTGACGAAAAACGGGTCGGCCGGGGCAGCACGCTCCGCCCGACCCAATCCCATACTGGCCCCCGCCGCGCGCTCTTAGCGCAGCAGTGCTTCCGGCCACCTTCCACTCTAGACGCGAGAACCCCCATGCAACTGTCGATCTTACTGGACAAGATGCCCCTGATTACCCGTATAGCAAGGCTGATCCTGGTCGGTATGGCTGTGTGGCATCTCTACGTCGCCTTTGTTGGCCCGCCCAACCCTTATATCATGCGGGGCGTGCACGTCGCGCTCGCGCTTCTGCTGATCTTCCTGACCGTTGACCGCAAAGGGCTGCGCAACGACGTGCCCAGTTGGTATGATGTGGTGATCGGTCTGGTCGCGGCGAGCGCTGCACTCTACCCGTCCTTCAACCTGAATTACATCACACAGCGGTTCCTCTACGTCGATCCGTTGATGCCGATGGACATCGTGGTGGGGATCACCCTTGTGGTTCTGCTGCTTGAGGCAACCCGACGGATGCTTGGGCCCATGCTGCCGATCACCGCCCTTCTGTTCCTCGGCTACGGTCTGGCCTTCACCTCGACCCTCCCCTCGGTCATCCTTGAGCAGCTGTTCATGACGCCCGAAGGCATTTTCGGCATCCCAATTGCAGTTTCAGCGACTTATATGGTGCTGTTCATCCTGTTTGGCTCATTGGTTGAGCGGATGGGCGTGGGCCAACTCTTTATGGATTTCGCTGTGGCCCTCACCGGCCGTCAGGTGGGCGGCCCCGCCAAGGTGGCCTGCGTGACCTCCGGTCTGTTCGGCTCGGTCTCCGGCTCTGCCGTGGCGAACGTGATGACGACCGGCACTTTCTCCATCCCGCTGATGAAACGCATGGGCTTTAAACCTGCATTCGCGGGCGCGGTTGAGGCTGTGGCTTCTACGGGCGGTCAGATCATGCCGCCCGTTATGGGGGCTGCGGCCTTTGTCATGGCGGAATACCTCGGCGTGGGCTACCTGACAGTGGCGAAGTATGCGCTGGCCCCGGCGATCCTGTTCTATGTCGCGCTCTTTGCTGCGGTCCATTTTGAGGCCAAGCGTAAGGGCATTGGTTCGGTCCCCAAAGAAGACCAAGTACCGCTTAAAATTGTCTTGCTCGAACGTGGCCACCTATTCTTGCCGTTGGCGATCATCGTCGGCGTGCTGATGATGGGCTACTCGGCCCCTTATGCGGCGCTTTGTGGGATCATCTCGGTCGTGCCGGTCGCCGCGCTGCGCAAGACGACACGGCATTACGTCACCGTGGACAACATCCTTGACGCGCTTGAGGGTGGCGCGCGCAACGTGCTGGCGATTGCGGCCGCCTGTGCCTGTGCGGGCATCGTGGTTGGCGTCATCGACATTACCGGCCTTGGCCTCACCTTCTCGAACTTCGTAATTGAAGCGGCCCAAGATACGCTGGTTATCGCGCTGTTCCTGTCGATGATCGCGGGCATCATCCTTGGTATGGGGATGCCGACGACACCCGCCTATATCGTGCAGGTCGCCCTGCTGGTGCCGGCATTGGTGAAACTGGGCGTTCAGGTCGAAGCGGCGCACCTCTTCGTGTTCTACTTCGCGATCCTGTCGGCCATCACACCCCCCGTCGCCATGGCGGTCTATGCGGCCAACACCCTGTCGCATGCCAAGATCGTTGAGGCGAGCTGGGCTGCCGTGAAACTCGGTGCGACCGGCTTTATCGTGCCCTTCATGTTCGTCTATGAACCGGCGATCCTGATGCAGGGCTCGGTCACCCAGATCACACTGGTCCTGTTGCAGGCCACCACCGGGGTCATCCTGCTGGCCGCCGCCTTGCAGCGCTACTACTTCGGCAGGCTGTCCAACGTGTTGTCGGTGGTGCTTTTCGGTGCGTCGCTGCTGCTGATCTACCCTGATCTACGGCTCACCGCTTCGGGGCTGGTCATCGCGGGCATTATTCTGGCCTTCCAAAGGTCTAGAAACCCCAATCCAAAAAGCCAACCGGCCACCCATACTTAAATCTTAGAACGAACGAAACGGAACCTTCTCCATGTTGCAAAAAACTTCCCTCAAGGCGCGGACCGGCGGACAGGTCCTTGTGGATCAACTGCTGATCCACGGCGCTGACACCGCCTATTGCGTTCCGGGCGAAAGCTATCTTGAGGTGCTCGATGCGCTGCATGATGTGCAGGACCGTTTCAGCCTAATTAATGCGCGCCACGAGGCCGGGGCCGCCAACATGGCCGAAACCTATGGCAAGCTCACCGGCAAGCCCGGCATCTGCATGGTAACCCGTGGCCCCGGTGCTTGCCACGCGGCAATCGGGGTGCATATCGCGCAACAAGACAGCACGCCGATGATCCTACTGGTGGGCCAGATCGCCCGCGACACGACTGACCGTGAGGCGTTTCAAGAAGTCGACTACCGCGCCATGTTCGGCCCGATCGCCAAATGGGCCACCCAAATCGACGACCCGGCGCGCGTGCCGGAATATATGGCCCGCGCCTTCCGAGTGGCGACCTCGGGCCGTCCCGGTCCAGTGGTGATTTCCCTGCCCGAAGACATGCTGACCGAGGTGGTTTCGGTCGCCGACGCGCGGCCCTATACGGCCACTCATGCGAGACTGTCTGCCGACGACCTCGACATGCTCAAGACCGAGATCGCGCAGGCAGAGCGGCCTTTGCTGCTGCTTGGCGGCTCTGGCTGGTCGGATGAAAGTGCCGCGGCCATCACCCGCTTT
Source organism: Sulfitobacter indolifex (assembly GCF_022788655.1). Classification (NCBI taxonomy): domain Bacteria; kingdom Pseudomonadati; phylum Pseudomonadota; class Alphaproteobacteria; order Rhodobacterales; family Roseobacteraceae; genus Sulfitobacter; species Sulfitobacter indolifex. The sequence continues at coordinate 152,133 of NZ_CP084954.1, forward strand.
GCCGAAGCCAACAAAATCCCCGTCACCACCTCGTTCCGGCGTCAGGACATCGTGAACAACCTCTCGCCCGTCTATGCGGGCGATTTCGGCACCTCCACCGCGCCCAGCCTCTATGCGCATCAACGGGATGCTGATCTCCTTGTGGTGATCGGCGCGCGTTTGGGTGAGATGACGACCAAAACCTACACCAGCATGCAATCGCCCAATCCGGACACCCGTCTGGTCCATGTCTATCCCGACGCGGATGAGATCGGGCGTGTCTATTCGCCGGATCTGGGCATCGCCGCGGCTCCGGTCTCTGTCGCTGCTGCATTGGACGGTGTCGATCTGGGCCGCGCTGAGACATGGGGCGCTTGGTGCGAGAAGCTGCACGCCGATTACCTGACCGATACCGAAGCGCCCAACGGCGGCGAATGGGATCTCGACATGGGGGTCGCACTTGCGCAGCTGCGCGATGAGTTGCCCGATGATGTGGTGGTCACGCTCGACGCGGGCAACCACACCGGCTGGGCGCAACGCTTTTTGCGCTTTGGCCGACCGGGGCGAATTGTCGGGTCGACCTGTGGCGCGATGGGTTACTCCGTTCCCGCCGCCGTCGCGGCGTCCATTGCAGACCCCGAACGGCTGACGCTGTCCTTCGTCGGTGATGGCGGCTTTATGATGAGCGGCAATGAACTGGCTACCGCCGCGCAATATGGCGGGCGGCCCATCGTGCTGCTGTTCAACAACGGCATCTATGGCACGATCCGCATGCACCAAGAACGCGACCACCCTGAGCGTATCTCGGGCACCACTTTGCAAAACCAAGATTTCGTCAAAATGGCCGAAGGGCTCGGTGCCCATGCCGAACGAGTGACCAAGACAGAGGATTTCGCCGCCGCCTTCACACGTGCCCGCGAGAGTGGCCGCCCCGCATTGATCGAACTGGTGACCGACCCTGAGCAAATCTCAACCCGAACCACCATCAGCAAACTGCGGGACGCCGCGCGCAAGAAGGCCGAAGCCGACCAGCGTTGAAGGATTGACCCAATGACTACTCTGACCGCGCCGCGCGACCTGCCTCAAACAGACGCGCGCGACCATAGCGCTCTGCTTGACGACCTGCGCCAAGCCATCGGTGACACATATGTCGTGACCAACGCAAAAGACTTTGACGCAAGGCTGATCGAAGACCGCGGACTGCGGCGCGGCACGGCGCTGGCCCTGCTGCGCCCCGGTTCAACCGACGAGGTCGCCACCTGCATGCGCCTGTGCCACGCAGCACAGGTGCCGGTGACTCCGCAGGGTGGCAACACCGGACTTGCAGGCGGCGGCGTGCCGAATGGGGGGGTAATCCTGACGACTGAGCGTCTGAACCAAATTCGTCAAGTCGACCCGACCAATGCGACCATGACGGTCGAAGCGGGCTGCATTCTGGCAAACATTCAAGCCGCTGCTGATGGGGTCGATGCGCTGTTTCCGCTGTCTTTAGCCTCCGAAGGCTCCTGCCAAATCGGCGGCAACCTGTCGACCAACGCGGGCGGAACGGCGGTGCTGCGTTACGGCAATACCCGCGATCTGGTCTTGGGTGTCGAAGTGGTATTGCCCGATGGCCGTGTGCTGAATGACCTTAGCGGCTTGCGGAAAAACAACACTGGCTTTGATCTTAAGCACCTCTTTATCGGGGCCGAAGGTACGCTTGGGATTATCACTGCGGCAGTCATCAAACTCTTCCCCAAACCGACCGCCCGCGCCACGACATTGGTGGCCTGCACCGGTCCCGAGCCTGCGCTTGCTCTCTACGCCCGGATGCGCGGGCAAGCTGCTGATACACTCTCTACTTTTGAATATATCGACCGGCTTGGCCTGCAAATGGTGATCGACCACGCGCCGGGGTGTAATGATCCGATGACAGAGGCGCATCCCGCTTATTGTCTGATCGAACTCACTGGCAATGGCGCGCAGGCTGCCCTCGATACGCGGCTCGAAAGCGCGTTGGAAGCAGCGTTTGAGGCGGAGGAGATCACCGACGCGGTGATCGGCGCATCTGAGGCGCAAAAAGACGCGCTTTGGGCATTGCGGGAAAACCTCTCAGAAGCGCAAAAGCCTGAAGGTGCGTCGATCAAACATGACGTATCGGTCCCGGTCTCCCGCGTGGCCGATTTCATCCGCGAGGCGACCCAAGCTTGCATGGATCACATGCCCGGCCTGCGGCCCTGCCCGTTTGGCCATTTCGGCGACGGGAACTTGCATTTCAACCTGTCACGCCCTGTGGATATGGCAGATGCCGACTTTTTGGCGGAATACGGAGCCTTCAACCGCATCGTGCATGATATCGTGCACCAAATGGGCGGTTCTTTTTCGGCGGAACACGGCATCGGCACCTTCAAACGCGCTGAGCTCCGCCGCTATAAAGATCCGGTTGCGCTGGAGTTGATGGAGCAGATTAAAGCAACACTTGACCCGGGCCACTTAATGAACCCGGGCAAAATACTCTAATGGCCTATCCGCGCCCGGCGAAGGGCATCTTGGTGGCCATAACGGTGACGAACATCGCGTTTGCATCCAGTGACAGTTTCGCCATGTAAGACAGCGTCGCTGCAACGTCGTTCACATCCATGCGCGGCTCTGACATGCGGCTGCCGTTGGGCTGCAAGATGCCCGCTTTCATACGCTCTGTCATCTCACTCGCCGCATTGCCGATGTCTATCTGTCCGCAAGCAATGTCATGGGGTCGCCCATCAAGTGATAACGCGCGGGTAAGTCCGGTGATCGCATGTTTTGTGGCCGTATAGGGCACGGATAAGGGCCGCGGCACATGCGCGCTGATCGAGCCGTTGTTAATGATCCGCCCACCTTTAGGTTCTTGCCGTTTCATCAGCGCAAAGGCCGCGCGGGCGCAAAGGAACGACCCGGTGAGATTGGTGGCCACGATGTCATTCCAATCCGCGACGCTCAGCGCGTCCAACTCTACCGCAGGGCCGTTGCGCCCGGCATTGTTGAATAGAAGGTCCAACCGCCCAAAGGTGGTTTCAATCTTTTCAAACAGCACGGCAACATCCGCCTCGACACCCACGTCGGCGGCGACGGCCAGATGCCCCTCTCCCGCAAGCGTTGCGCGTCCCTCGTCAATCTTGTCTTGCCGCCGTCCTGTCAGAACCACGGTGAACCCATCCCGCGCTAGCTGCTGCGCACAGGCTAAGCCAACGCCGCTGCCGGCACCCGTGATCAACGCAATTTTTCGGTCCATCGCATTATTCCATTCATAAGGGTATTGCCTGAAAATCTAATATATATGATCCGCAGAGGATAGGGTTTTCCACTGGTCTTTTACCAACGCCCCCAGCCCAAAACCTATCGCCTCACATTTCCAAGAGGGGTATAGACGACCGGTCTATTACTGCATAAATACCCCCTATGACCGAGGCAAAGAAATCAGACCAAACGCGGCAACGCATCTTGGACACCGGACGTAGCCTCGTGCTGCGGCACGGGTTCTCGGGCGTTGGCCTATCGCGCATCCTGAGCGAGAGCGGAGTGCCCAAGGGCTCTTTCTACTATTACTTTGCATCGAAAGAAGCCTTCGGCACGGCGATGCTTGCCGACTATGTAGAGGGTTACCTTACCCGTGTTGACGCGCTCATAGCTGGCCCAGGCCAAGCGGGTGATAAGCTTGATAGTTTCTGGGACGCATGGCTGAGCCAATCCAGCGCGCCGGGGATCGCCAGCGCCTGTTTGGTGGTCAAGCTTGGCTCCGAAGTCGCTGATCTGTCTGATCCGATGCGCGATACATTAGATCAAGGTGTTGACGCTTTGGTAAACCGTATTGCGCAATTGTTGCGGCACGGTGCGCAAGATGGCTCCGTGCGCGCGGTGGACGATCCTGAAACCACCGCCCGTATGCTCTATGCCAAATGGCTAGGTGCTGCGGTGCTCGCCAAACTTGCCCGTAGCGATGCGCCTCTGCGCATGGCCCGGGCTGAAACCTCTGTCCAACTCTCCCCCATCCGGGACCAACTCCCAACCTGAAAGGAAACAGCATGTTTGCTGCCATCCACGACACCTTTGGCGAACCCGCCGATGTTCTGACCACCCGCGAAACCGACACGCCCGCGCCCGCCGCTGGCGAAGCGCTGATCCGCATGGTGCTGTCGCCCATCCACAACCACGATCTTTGGACCGTGCGCGGTAACTATGGCTACAAGCCCGAACTGCCCGGCGCCATTGGCGGGTCTGAAGCGCTCGGCATCGTTGAAGCCGTCGGTGAAGGTGTTGATGATACGCTGATCGGCAAACGCGTCACGGCGGCTGGCTTCCACGGCGCATGGGCCGAATATTTCACCGCCCCCGCCGCAGGTCTGCTGCCCCTGCCCGAAGCGATCTCGGACGAGGCGGGCGCGCAGCTGATCGCCATGCCATTCAGCGCCCTGTCGCTGCTGGAGACACTGAAAGTCGGCGAAGGCGACTGGCTGATTCAGACCGCTGCCAATGGTGCCGTGGGCAAGATCATGGTCGGTTTGGCCAAAGCGCGGGGCGTAAATTTGCTGAACCTCGTGCGCCGCGAGGGAGCCGCCGAGGAACTGCGCGAAACGGGCGCCGAGAACGTGCTTTCCACCGATGACGCAGATTGGCAGAGCAAAGCGCGCGCGCTGATCGGCAAGGCCGGTGCAGTTTCGGCAATCGACTCTGTCGGCGGCGAGTTAGGTGGTCAGCTGGTTGAGCTTTTGGGCAAAGATGGCGAGCTGATCGTTTTCGGCACGGCGACAGGTCAGCCGCTCACCATGTCCTCTGGCGAACTGATCATGAAGCACATCACCGTCAAAGGCTTCTGGGGGTCGCGGGTTAGCGGCGAGATGGCACCTGAGACTCGCGTTCGTTTAATCGGCGAACTGGTGCAACTGGCGGCCAAGGGTCAGCTTCCGCTCGACACGGGTGGCATCTACCCACTGGCCGAGGTGACCGAAGCGATGAAAGCCGCGCTGACCACAGGCCGTGGCGGGAAGGTTATGCTGCGCCCCTGATCGACATCTAAATTCTGCAGCGGCCTTAGAATGGGGCCGCTGCAGTCAAGCAATCCTGAATTCTCGCGGCGCCTAAAAACAAGACGCGTCCAGAAATTTCCGCCCGATATTTGGGCAACACCCGCTGTCAGGCGCCCATTTGATGCCTCAGAGATGACTCTTACCCATCTCTATGGTGATTAAAAAATCATCGGAATTTTGTGGGTGGAGCCGTCACCATTCTCCTTGAGACTAGCATAAGCAGCCCGAGCGCGATCCCGGTGCAGCCGCGCGCTATCGGCGCTGCAATGGTTTCGGCCAAAGCGGCGCGGGGTCGCTCGACGCTCGGTGACCTGCGCCAATCTGGTGCAATGAAACTGCTTTTCCCCCGTCCCGACGGAGCCGCGCTGCAAGTGATTGCTATCAATACCGCTGGTGGTCTCACGGGTGGTGATGCTTTCACCCTCACCGCTTGCGCCGAAGAGGGCGCGGCACTCAGTCTCACCACACAGGCCGCCGAGCGGGCCTATCGGGCGCAGCCGGGGGAAGTGGCCTCGGTGCGAAATACAATCACTGCGAAACCCGGGGCAACGCTGCATTGGCTGCCACAGGAAACGATCCTTTATGAGGGATGCGCGCTGCGGCGGAGCCTTTCGGTGGACCTTGCCGACGACGCGTCACTTCTACTGGTAGAGCCGCTGGTCTTTGGCCGCGCGGCCATGGGCGAAGCGCTACGCCACGTGAATTTCCGCGACACGAATAGGGTCAGCCGTGCAGGCCGACCGCTTTATTTAGACGCCATGACGCTGCGCGGCGATGTGACTGCCCATCTGGCCGCGCCGCATGTCGCCGCAGGCGCCGGTGCTTTGGCGACGCTGATCTATGTCGCCCCCGACGCCGAAGCGCGGCTTGCGCCCCTGCGTGCGCAGTTGCCCAAAAGCGGTGGCGCCAGTCTGATCGGCCCTGACCTTCTTGCCGCGCGCATTCTTGCGCCGGATAGTTTCGATCTTCGCCAATCGCTCGTGCCGATCCTGCGCGAATTGAGTGGTGACACCCTTCCCCGATCATGGATGACCTGACGTGCAATTAACCCCGCGAGAAAAAGACAAACTGCTGATCTCAATGGCCGCCGAGGTGGCGCGCAAACGCCTTGCGCGGGGGGTCAAGCTGAACCATCCGGAAGCGATTGCCTTGATCACCGACATGGTGGTCGAAGGCGCGCGGGATGGGCGCAGCGTGGCCGATATGATGCAGGCGGGTGCCCATGTGATCACCCGCGACGACTGTATGGAGGGGGTCTCAGAGATGATCCCCGAGGTGCAGGTCGAAGCGACTTTCCCCGACGGGACCAAGCTCGTCACCGTTCACAACCCTATTAGATAAGGATATTCCATGCCACGCTTTGCCCCTCTTCTTGCCCTCCCGCTCACGTCGCTTGCCACGACCGCCTTTGCCCATACAGCGCCAATCCCACACGGTCATGGTGGCGAAGCGGGAGGCTCATTGACGATGTATATCGTCGCGGGTTTGGCTTTTGCGCTGTCAGGACTGATTGCCGTTAAGCGCCGTTTGAAATCTGCCAAAGCATGATCCCCGGCGAGATCATTCCGGCAGAGGACACGCTTACCCTTAACGCTGACAGCAAAGCGATCACGCTGATGGTGGCCAATACCGGAGACCGCCCGGTGCAGGTCGGCAGTCATTACCATTTCGCCGAAAGCAATCCGGCGCTGGCGTTTGATCGCACGACGGCGCGGGGGTATCGCCTCGACATCGCTGCGGGCACCGCCGTGCGGTTTGAGCCCGGCCAGCGTCGCGAGGTACCCCTTATCCCGTTCAGCGGCGATCGGCGCATCTTTGGTTTCAATAGCGCGGTGATGGGAGACCTGTGATGCCTGCACTGATCAAACGTGGTGACTACGCAGCTATGTTCGGCCCCACGGTAGGCGACCGGGTGCGGTTGGCGGATACCGACCTTATCATCGAGGTCGAGCGCGACCTGACCACCGAACGCAGCGGTCAAAACGCCGCCGCTTATGGCGAAGAAGTCAAATTCGGTGGTGGCAAGGTGATCCGCGACGGCATGGGCCAGTCCCAGGTGACCCGCGCAGGCGGAGCCGTTGATACGGTCATCACCAATGCGCTGATCGTCGACTATACTGGCATCTTCAAAGCCGATGTCGGGCTGAAAGACGGGCGCATCGCCAAGATCGGCAAGGCCGGCAACCCTGACACGCAACCGGGCGTGACCATCATTATCGGGCCGGGAACCGAAGTGATCGCGGGCGAAGGGCGCATTCTGACCGCAGGCGGGTTTGACAGCCATATCCACTTCATCTGCCCGCAACAGATCGAAGACGCGTTGCACTCGGGGCTGACCACCATGCTCGGCGGCGGCACCGGCCCCGCGCATGGGACGCTGGCCACCACCTGCACGCCGGGTGGCTGGCATATTGGGCGCATGATGCAATCTGCCGACGCCTTTCCGATGAACCTTGCTTTCGCGGGCAAAGGCAACGCATCCCAGCCCGCCGCCCTTGAGGAACAGATCAATGCAGGCGCCTGTGCGCTAAAACTGCACGAAGATTGGGGCACCACCCCCGCCGCCATCGACTGCTGCCTCAGCGTGGCCGATGCGATGGATGTACAGGTGATGATCCACACCGACACGCTGAACGAAAGCGGCTTCGTCGAGCATACCGTCAGGGCCATGAAGGGCCGCACGATCCACGCCTTTCATACCGAAGGCGCAGGTGGGGGCCATGCGCCCGACATCATCAAAATCTGTGGCGAAGAACATGTGCTGCCGTCGTCGACCAACCCGACGCGGCCCTTTACCGTGAACACGCTGGAAGAGCATCTCGACATGCTCATGGTCTGCCACCACCTAGATAAATCCATCCCCGAAGATGTCGCCTTTGCCGAAAGCCGCATTCGGCGCGAGACCATCGCCGCCGAAGATATCCTGCACGACATGGGCGCGTTTTCGATCATCGCGAGCGATAGTCAGGCCATGGGCCGCGTTGGGGAAGTGTTGATCCGCACGTGGCAAACTGCAGACAAAATGAAAAAGCAGCGCGGACGCTTGGCCGAAGAAACCGGCGAGAACGACAATTTTCGCGTGCGTCGCTACATCGCCAAATACACGATTAACCCGGCCATCGCGCATGGAGTCTCAACGCATATCGGCAGTATTGAAGAGGGCAAACGCGCGGATCTGGTGCTGTGGAATCCTGCGTTTTTCGGTGTCAAACCTGAGATGGTGCTATTAGGCGGCAGTATCGTCTGCGCGCAGATGGGCGACCCCAATGCGTCCATCCCCACGCCACAGCCGGTCTATTCGCGACCCATGTTCGGGGCGTATGGCCGCGCGGTGGAAAATTCCGCCGTGGTGTTTGTCAGCGAAGCGGCACAGGCTGCGGGGGTTGGCAAAGAGCTTGGACTTGCAAAGCAAACCATTCCCGTGCGCAACACCCGTGACATCGGCAAGCGCGATCTGAAACTGAACGACGCGTTGCCCAAGGTTGAGGTGAACCCCGAAACCTATGAGGTCCGCGCCGACGGAGAATTGCTGACCTGTGAGCCCGCCTCTGTGCTGCCGATGGCGCAACGCTATTTTCTGTTTTGAAGGATCTATTATGACCCCAATCCTTTGCCAAGATATCCGCCGCGCACCCGATTGGACCGATGCGAGTGATCAAGTGGAGCTGACCTATGATGGGCGTTTTCTGCGCCGTCGCGTGCTCACGACCACGGGCGGACTGTCGTTCTTGGTCGATCTCGCGCAGACTGCCTCGCTTGATCATGGCGATGCTTTTGTCTTGTCCGATGGGCGTGTGGTTGAGGTCGTGGCGGCCGACGAAGTCCTGTTGGAAGTAACCGGTTCTGACCTGCCGCGCATTGCGTGGCATATTGGCAATCGACACAGCCCTTGCCAGATAGAGGCCGACCGCCTTGTCATCCAACGCGATCATGTGATGGTCAAAATGCTGGCCCAGATCGGCGCAGAAACCCGCGAGATCACCGGCCCCTTCCGCCCCGAAGGCGGTGCTTATGGACACGGGCGCACCCACGGGCATGACCACAGCCATGCCCACCACGCCCCCCAAGATCACGACCACACTCATGCCTAACACCAACCAGGCTGAGCAGCTCCTGACGCTGGTGCAGATGTTCTCCCCCTCCTATCCGGTAGGGGCATTTGCCTATAGCCACGGGCTGGAATGGGCCGTGCAGGACGGGGCCGTGACTGACCGGGATAGTCTTAACGATTGGCTAGGTACGGTGTTGCGGCACGGGGCTGGATTGGCCGACGCCCTGTTTCTCGCGGCCGCCTACCGTGCAGATGCCCCGTCGGAGATTGACGCCGAGGCCCGCGCCTTTGCGGCCTCGGCCGAACGGCTCAAGGAAACCGTGTTGCAAGGCGAAGCCTTTGCCCGTGCCAGTGCGGAAATTTGGCAGATCGACCTGCCTTCGCTATGCTATCCTGTCGCGGTTGGTCGGGCCGCCGCGCTGCAAGGGCTCCCCCTGCGTCAAACGCTCGAGATGTTTCTCCACGCTTTCGCGGCCAACCTCGCCACAGCCGGAATGCGGCTTATTCCATTGGGGCAGACCGAGGGGCAGATCATCATTCGCACCCTTGCACCGCTTTGCCTTGAGATTGCCGAGACCGCAGAAAATGGCACGCTCGACGATCTCACCTCTACCGCCTTTTTAAGCGACATCGCCGCCATGAAGCACGAAACCCAGTATTCGAGGATTTTCCGCACATGAAACGCAACAACGGCCCCCTACGCGTCGGCATCGGTGGCCCCGTGGGCGCGGGTAAAACCACCCTGACCGCCGCGCTTTGCCGCGCTCTGCGGGACAGGCTTTCGGTGGGCGTCATCACCAATGACATCTACACCCAAGAAGACGCCGAAGCCCTGATGCGGATGCAGGTGCTGCCGCAAGACCGGATTATCGGCGTCGAAACCGGCGGTTGCCCCCATACGGCAATCCGCGAGGATGCGTCGATCAACCTTGCCGCTGTGGCTGAAATGGTGGCACGGCACCCGGAGGTTGAAATCGTGCTTATCGAAAGCGGCGGCGACAATTTGTCAGCCACCTTTAGTCCCGAACTGGCAGATGTGACCCTGTATGTGATCGATGTCGCCGCAGGCGAGGAGATACCTCGCAAGGGGGGGCCAGCAATAACGAAGTCCGATATCCTAGTGATTAACAAGACCGACCTCGCCCCTCACGTTGGCGCGTCGCTTGACGTTATGCAGCGTGATAGCGCGCGGATGCGGCCAAACTTGCCAACGGTTTTCTGCGCGTTGAAATCCGGTGAGGGGATCGACGATGTGCTGGGGCATCTGGCACAGGTCGGCGGGTTGGAACTTGGCCTGCGTTACTCCGCTGTGGCTGACTAACTTCGATAGATATCCACCATTGGGATTTATACCTCGATCCGGTGCACCGTGTCGTTGCAACAGTTTGGGTATCCTCCCGACAGAAGATCGCCGGTTTCGGGGGCACCCGTTGCCCGCTGTCCGTGCGCCCTGTTGTGAGACTGGCAAGACTTACTTTCCACAGTCACAGGCACCCATAACGCGGAGAACCCCCATGGCTGACACCTCTGAACGCTTGTCTCTTCCCTATTTGATGCCAGCACAGGCGCAGAAACACGTAACCCATAACGAGGCACTGCAACGGCTCGACCTTTTGGTGCAGCTTGCGGTTGAGAGCTTTGACGCCAACACCCCGCCGTCATTGCCACAGGCGGGGGAGGTCCATGCGCTTGGCAGTTCGCCGACGGCGGCTTGGGCAGGCCATGCAGACGAACTCGCCGCTTGGATTGAGGGGAACTGGCACTTCGTCGTGCCACAGGAGGGATGGCAGGCGCTCGATAAATCTAGCGGCGCTTTGCGGCGGCGTGCGGCAGATGCCTGGGTTGAGGTTTCAGTCCCCGATCTGACTGACCTGCCCGGCGTGGGGATCAACGCGGGCCACAACAGCGGCAACCGCCTGACAGTCTCCTCTCCGGCAACATTGCTGAACCATGAGGGGGCGGGGCATCAGCTAAAGCTTAACAAGGCTGGCACGGGCGATACCGCAAGTCTGCTGTTCCAGACCGATTGGTCAGGCCGGGCCGAAATGGGCACAGCGGGGGCGGATGATTTCTCAATCAAAGTAAGTGCAGATGGCAGCACATGGACCACGGCGCTTGCCTTTGATGCGGCGACGGGGATGGCCTCGGGCATGGCGCTTACCCAAAGCACCGAAGATACGACGGTGGGCCGATTGCTTCGCGTGGGCGATTTCGGCATCGGGGCGGATGCGGGGCCGGTCGTGACCGACCTCGACGCGCATCTGCTGTCGGGCAGCTATTCAAGCTATGGCGGCGCCCATGCGCAGGCACCCGCGGGCGCCAATCCCTTTTCCACGCTGGATGGGGTCTTTGGCCTTCTCTGCGGTAACAGCACCCTGGGGGACCAAAACGCGTATATTTGGCAGATTGCGATTGGCCTCGACACGCCGGGGTTGGCGTTTCGCGTGCGGGCAAGTGGGGCATGGGGCAGTTGGCAAAGGCTGTGGTCCGGGGCAAACACGACCGTCGATGCCAACGGCTTCGTCAAAGAAGCGAGTCCGATCGTGCGGCTGTTTTGCGGTACCTGCGAGGAGCCAGCGGTGCCCCTAAACGCGCAGTTTGAGCGACAAGCGCTTGGGCAATATACCCTAACGAATGTGCCGCCCCTCGCCTCGAAGGGGTGGCAGATTGAGGTGCCGCAGGATGCGAATGGCAATCGGTTGGTCTATGTCGACTGCACCTATGACGCGGCGAACGGCGCGCTGCATGTTCGGACCAGCAAGGTGATTTGGCAGGACAGTTGGGCCGCCGGTGAGCCTTGTGACATCCCCGAAGGCCGCTGGGTCGATTTGCGCTTTGGCATGCCCACGCGCTGATCGCGTGCCCCCGGCCCGCTGCAAGCTCAGCGGGCCGGGAAACGTTTAGATAATCCCACGCAACTGATTGACCTCATAGTTTCCCCCGCAAAGCAAAACGGCAGAGGTCTGGCCCGCGTATTTCTCGGGGTCCGCCAAATAGGCGGCCAGTGCTAAGGCAGCGGCGCCTTCGACCAGCATATTTTCATCCCAAGCCAGTACTTTTAGCGCAGCGGCGATTTGATCTTCGTCGCAATGCACGATCTCGTCGATCACCTCGCTCGCCATCGGCAGGGTAAGCGAGTCTGCGTCGACCCCGCCTGCCACGCCATCGGCCAATGTATCAAGATGCTCTGTCTCGACAATTTTGCCCGCTTTGATTGAGGCCGCTAATGCGCAGCTGTTCGTCGCACTGACACCGATGACGCGGGTCTGGGGCGAAAATTCTTTGATTACCGACCCCATGCCCGAGATCAGACCGCCACCGCCCATCGAGATAAAGACGTTGTCGACCCCATCAATCTGATCAAGCAGTTCCAGCGCGGCAGTGCCTTGTCCGGCAATCACTTCGGCGTCGTTATATGGCGAGATGTAGGTATAGCCTTCGGCCTCGGCCAACTGCTGTGCGTGCAGTTCCGAGATAGACGCATCAGCACCGTGGATCACGACCTTAGTGCCAAAACCTTCGATGGTTTTGCGTTTCTTGGCGACCACCGTTTCAGGCAGCACGACGATCAACTCATGCCCCGTTGTCTGCGCGGCAAGCGAGCAGGCGATACCGTGGTTGCCCGACGATGCGGTGATGACCGGACGGTCGAACGGCACAGTGGTCAGCTTGGCACTGGCCCCGCGCAGTTTGAAGGATCCGGTGTGCTGGAAGTTCTCAGTTTTGTAGAAAAGCCGCGCCCCCTCTGCCAGCGGCAAGCGCGAGGCGATGACCGGCGTGCGGTAGATTGCGCCTGCGATCTTGCGGTGAACCGCGCAGGAACGCGCGGCGGATTGGGAGATCAGGTCAGAGACAGGGGACATGGCAGTTTCCATCAGATTAAGTGAGATCGGGGTGGGCGGCGTGAAGCACAGCGAGCGAAATCGCGGCATCCTGAACCGCAAGGCCCGTGAGGTCGGCGATGGTGATCTGCGCCTCATCGGCCCGGCCTGGATGCGCGCCAGATAGGACTGATCCTAGCGCCGCCACATCCTCCGCGATCCCGGCTTCAGCCTCCGCCGTGGCGAATTCACCATGATGCAGCGACTGCGCAGCCAGGTCACAAACCAACAGGTCAGCCGAAGTCACAAGGTCCGTCGCCAGTTCTTGCTTGCCGGGACTGTCCGCTCCGACGGCAGTGATATGGGTGCCGGGCGCGATCCAGTTGCGTGCGATGAGCGGGGTCTTCGCAGGTGTTGTGGTGATGATAACCTGCGCCGCGCGGCAGGCGGTTTCGAGGTCGGGGGCGACGGTGGCGTTTAGACCCTCGGCTCCGAGGTCTCCTGCGGCCGCCTCTGCCTTGGCCGCATCGCGCCCCCAGGTGGTAAAGGTCAGCTTCCGCTCGGGCAGCAGCGCCTGCAGGCACCGCGCTTGGAAACGGCATTGCAGCCCGGTGCCGACGATCAGCACCCGCTCAAACCCGTCAACGCCAAGCGCACGACTGGCAAGCGCCCCGCCCAGCCCAGTGCGCATATCGGTCAGCCAGCCTTCATCCCGCAGGATCGCCAGCGGCGCGCCAGTGGTGGCTGAGAACATCAGGTTAAGGCCGTTTGAACTAGGCAGCCCCTTAGCGGGATTGTCGTAAAAGCCGGTGGCGACCTTGATGACAAACCCTTCGGTCCCGAGCACATGGCCCGTTTTTACGTGGCAATCCCCATTGGCCGCGTCAAAGCCCAGATAGGTCACTGGCGGCGCCTGCACCCGGCCCTCAGCAGAGGCGATATAGGCGATTTCAATGGCCTGCGCCGCCGCCGTCAGATCGAAACGCGCTTTGATTTGGCTTTTGTTGAGGTCGATCATACGCGGCTCCCTTTGGATCTCTGCCAATATCGGTTGACCCGATTTCTGGATCGAATTATCTAATTTATAATTTCCTGTCAATCATTGGAACGCCCCGCCGATGCCCGAGCCGACCTTCGACAATGCCTGTGCCACGGCAGATGCCATCGCCTGTCTCTTCGGCCCGCGGGTTGAGGTTGTGGTCCATGACCTGACGGCCGAGCGTATTGCACATATCGCCAATCCGATGTCGCAACGCAGTATTGGCGATCCGTCGAACATGCATGAGATTGACCTTGGCGAAGCCCCGGTGATCGGCCCCTATGAGAAGGTGAACTGGGACGGCTCTACCTTACGCTCGATCAGCATTCTGCAACGGCGCGCGGATGGCACGGCGGCCTATGTGATCTGCATCAACCACGATCAGGCCGATCTGCTGGCGCTGCGCCGAGTGGCTGATGCACTTGGCCCCGCGCCTCTGGAAAACGTTGAGCCGCAGGTGCTGCTGCGCAATGACTGGCACGATCGGCTCAACAGTTATGCCAGCGCATGGTGCCGCGACCGGGGGGTGCGGATTGACGCCCTCGGGCGTGATGATCGGCGCGCGTTGATCGGTGATCTGTCGGCCTCCGGCGCCTTGGCCGAACGCCATGCCGCCGCCTATGTGGCGCGGATGGTGGGGGTGAGCCGGGCGACGATCTATAACGACCTGAAGGCGCGCCAAGACGGAGACGCGGAATGACCAATATCTCACAGGCGCTTGTACTATTGGAGAAGTTGATCGCCTTCCCCACGGTGTCGCACCGCTCTAACCGTTCACTGGTTGCTTTCGTCTCAGACTACCTAAGCAGGCTGGGGGTGGCGCATCATATTTTTCCCGACGAGACGGGTGAGAAAGAGGGGCTGATCGCACATATTGGGCCGCAGGTGGAAGGCGCGGTGATCCTATCGGGCCATACCGATGTCGTGCCGACCGAGGGTCAATCTTGGCGGCACGATCCGTGGACGCTGACGCTGGAGGACGGGCGTTTTTACGGGCGCGGCACCTGTGACATGAAAGGCTTCGTCGCGTTGGTTCTGGCTGCCGTCCCACAAATGCTGGCGCAGCCCTTGGTCCGCCCCATCCAATTGGCGTTTTCCTATGATGAGGAACCCGGCTGCCTCGGCACCCTACCCTTGATCGACGCGTTGGCACGGCAGTTCCCGCGCGCTGAAAGCGTGATCGTGGGCGAGCCGACGCAGATGAAAGTGGTGACCGGTCATAAGGGCGGGATCGGCATCAAAACCACCCTGCGCGGGTTGGCGGCGCATAGCTCGAACCCCGGGCAAGGGGTCTCGGCCATTGCTCATGCGCTGCCGCTGATCGACTGGCATGAACGGCAGATGATGCAGCAGGCGGCGAGCGCGAGGCCGAGCGGTTTCGACCCCGCCTTTACAACGCTTCAGGTGGGCACTCTGCACGGCGGAACGGCACTAAATACAGTGCCCGACGCGTGCGTCTTTGAGAGCGACATCCGCTATGTGCCGCCCCAGACCGCTGACGATTGGATCGCTGCCTACCGGGCCGAGGCTGCCAAGGTCGAAGCTGCGATGCAGGCCCGCCACCCTGAGGCCAGCGTAACGCTGAGCGATATCGACATCGCCCCCGCACTGGCCCCCGAACCCGGCAATGCCGCCGAACAATTGGCACGGCGGCTGACCGGCGACAACTCCGACACCCTCGTCGCCTATCAGACCGAGGCCGGGCATTTTCAGGGCGCGGGCTATGCCACTGTGGTCTGCGGACCGGGCAGCATCACGCAGGCCCATCAAGCGGATGAATATATCACCGCCGATGAGCTGCGCCGTGGGGCCGATTTTCTGTCAAAGCTGATCGACAGTCTCTGCTAAGCTGACGCCTTGCCGCGCAAGGAAGGCCGAGACGCGTTCCAATCCGGCGCACAGATCCGCCGTGGGGTTGGCATAGCCGATGCGCAGCCAGCCCTCCATGTCCATCGCGCTGCCGGGGGTAAAGAGCACGCCCTCCTCCTCCAGCAACCGGGTGCAGAAATCGCGCGAGGGCAGCGGCAGGTCGTATTTTACCAGCGCGGTCGTGCCGGACTTGGGCCTGACCCAAGAAATCAGCGGCTCAGCCTCGACCCAGTCAGACAGGATCGCGAGGTTCTCGCGGGTGATGCGATGTGCACGCTCAAGGATTTGCCCGCGGTTCTCCAGCGCGAGGGCCGAGAAATACTCATCAATCCGGCCCACCGAAATGGTGTTATAATCGCGGTGGATCATGATGCGCTCCAGCAAGTCGCGCGGCCCGACAACCCAGCCGACCCGCAGCCCGGCAAGTGAATAGGCTTTGGACATGCCTGCCGTGCTGATGCCCTTATCGTAGAGGTCGCAGATCGACGCGGTATAGCCGTCGCCCGCCTGATCCGTCCCGCGATAAACCTCATCGCACAGCACCCAAGCATCACTGCCGCGCGCAATCTCCGCGATCTCAGAGAGCATCTCGCGGTTCATCAACGCGCCGGTTGGGTTATTGGGGTTGTTGGTCGCGATCATCCGCGTATCGGGGCGCATCATGGCGCGCAATTCGTTAAGATCGGGGAGGAAGCCGTTCTCTTCGCGCAGGTGCAACAGCTCAACCTCGGCGCCAATGCTTTCGGGGATGGAGTAATGCTGCTGATAGGTCGGCACGATGGCGATGATATGGTCGCCACGGCCAACAAGCGTCTGATGCACCAGCGAATTCGCCCCGATGGTACCATGGGTCGTCAGCACATTGTCGCGGGCCTGAGCCTCGTAAAGCCCCGCCACCGCGTCGCGCAGCCGGTCGGACCCCTCAATCGCGCCGTATCCCATCCGCATCTCGCGCAGCTCGCCCAAAACGCTATTGTCGACGCCCGCGATGTCGATCAAGTCGCCCAGCGTGATCGACTCCACGCAGGTTTCGGCAAGGTTGTAGCGGCAGTGGTTCTCTAATTCGTTCATCCACATTTCAACGCCGAAGGTTTTGATGTCCATCGTGTAGTCCTCTCGATTATCAGCTGCGGGCCGGGCCGCTTAATGCCGCCATCAGCAGCTCCAGAAACTTGGGCGCCTGCGGCGGAGCGAGCCAGCGCATGACGGCCACGATCTCTTGCTCCGGTGCGATCCAGATCGTATGCCCGCCCGCGCCCTGTGCGCTAAAGGCAGTCGCAGGCAGCGCCGGGTTGGCATCCTGCCCCCGGTTCAGCCACCATAGAAAGCCGTAGTTGTCGAGGGTCGGCGTGGGCGTCAGGGACTGCTGCATCCAATCTTGGGGCAGAATCTGTTCGTCGCCCCATCTGCCATTCTGACTGATGAACTGGCCGAACTTCGCATGATCATCCGCACCGATGAAAAGCCCGCCACCCCAGTGCCCGCCGCCGGTGACCGACTGCATCCGCGTGCCGTCAATCTCGACCCAAGAGGTCGAGTACCCCTCCCACCGCCAGTCGCCGGACGCGCCAATCGGATCCATGATCCGTTCGCGCAGCACCTCAGGCAAGGGGCGGCCAAAACGGCACAGCAGTGCATAGGCCAGCGCGTTCACCCGCACGTCGTTGTATTCGTAATAGCTCCCCGGCGCGCCGACGTCGCGCAACTGCCCCTTGCGGCTGTTGTCTGCGCCAACGCCAATTTGGCGATAGTGGTCGACCTGATCGTCCTTGCCAAAAATCTCACCGCGCCATTCGCTGTTCATCTGCAGCATGTGCCGCCACGTGATGCGCCCGTTGTGATCGCCCGCGAAATGTGGGCCCGAAAGGCTTTCCCCCACCGGCGCGTCGAGGTCATCAATCAACCCGTCCTTCACGGCCAATCCGGCCAGCACCGAAAGATAGCTTTTGGCAATCGAGAACGTCATGTCGGTTCGCGTGGTATCGCCCCAATTGGCCACCCGTTCGCCGCGGTGCAGGATCACCCCCGCAGGCCCGCCGCGCGGTGCGACGGGGCCGACGATCTCGGTCCAAGGGCCGCTCTCATTCCACTCTCGGTTCCCGACATAGGCACCATCGGGGTAGTACATCTCGCGCGGCCATGCGGTCTCATGGGCGAGGGCGTGATCAACAGCGGCCTGCAAGGCGGGGGTGGCGGCGAAGGTCATTTGGCTCTCCTCGGGTTGAGGCGAACTCTTTCCAAGGGGGCGGGGATTGTAAACCGCAAAGACCTCTTCTTTCATGGGTTTACCTGGTTATAACGGGAAAGACCTGACTGCGTTTGACGATGCCATAGACAAAGCTGGTGTCGATCGAGCCAATCCCGCCGATGGGATGCAACCTTGCACGGACGAAGCGTTCGTAATCCTCAAGATCGCTGACCACGACCCGCAGCAGATAATCCGACAACCCACTCATCACGAAGCATTCCAACACCTCGGGGATCGCTTTGATTTGGCTCTCGAAGCGCTGCACCGTCGCCTCGTCATGGCCGTCAAGCGTGACACGCACCATCACTGTGACCGGCAGCCCGTAGGCCTTAGCGTCGACCTCCACACTATAGCCTCGGATCGCCCCGCTCTTTTCCAAAGCGCGCAAGCGCCGAAGGCAGGGCGAGGGCGAGAGGTGCACCTCCTCCGCGAGGTCGAGGTTGGTCATCCGACCATTGCGCTGGAGGGCGCGAATGATCTTGCGATCTGTGGCGTCTAATTGGGGTATCTGGGGCATAATATGCCAAACCTCCTAATTCTAGTGGATATAATAGCAACCTAATGCCAATACGACCATTAGATAATGCCCCAACAACTTTGAGGGGCACCCCATGAACAATTCGCAGAAATCCTTTGCCACACGCGCGATCCATCACGGCTATGACGCGCAAAGCGAACAGGGCGCGTTGAACCCGCCGATTTACATGAGCTCGACCTTCACCTTTGAGACGGCAGAGGCAGGCGGCGACATGTTTGCCGGTGAACGCGAGGGACATTTCTATACCCGCATTTCAAACCCCACGCTCGACCATCTGGAAAAGCGGATTGCCAACCTCGAAGGGGCCGAAGCGGGCCTTGCCACGGCATCTGGCATGGGGGCGATCACCTCGACGCTGTGGTCTTTCCTTGAGGCGGGGGATGAGATCATCATCGACAAAACGCTCTATGGCTGCACCTTTGCATTCATGACCCACGGCCTGCCGCGCTTTGGCGTGAAGGTGACGCTGGTTGACATGACTGAGCCTGCGAACCTCGAAGCGGCGATCAGCGCGCAAACCAAAATCGTCTATTTTGAAACCCCGGCGAACCCGAACAACCGTCTGGTCGACATCGCTGCCGTCTCCCGCATCGCGCATCGCGCCGGGGCCAAGGTGGTGGTCGACAACACCTATGCCACACCTGTCCTCACCCGCCCGATTGAACACGGCGCAGACATCGTGGTGCATTCGGCGACAAAGTTCATTTCCGGTCACGGTGATGTGGTTGCGGGCCTCATTGTTGGCAGCAAAGAAGATATGACGCAGGTGCGGCTTGTCGGCCTTAAGGACATGACGGGTGCTGTGATGTCGCCGCTGACCGCCATGTTGCTGTTGCGCGGGGTCAAGACGTTGGAACTGCGGATGGAGCGCCACTGCGCCACCGCGCGCAAAGTCGCCGAGGCGCTGGAAGCGCATCCGGCAGTGCTGCATGTCGCCTACCCGGGTTTGAGCAGCTTCCCGCAGGCCGATCTTGCGCGGCGCCAGATGTCGGATTTCGGCGGCATGATCCCCTTTGAGGTCAAGGGCGGCAAACCGGGCGGCATTGCCTTTATGAACCGGCTCAACCTGATCCAGCGCGCCGTGAGCCTTGGCGATGCGGAAAGCCTGATCCAGCACCCGGCCAGCATGACCCATTCGACCTATTCCCAAGAGGAACGCGCCGAGCATGGCATCGCCGAGGGACTGGTGCGCCTATCGGTCGGGTTGGAAAGTGCCGATGACATCATTGATGACCTTTACGCCGCGCTTGGGGCGCATAACATGCAGGCGGCCTAATCCGGCCCCTCCAACGGGTGCGCCATGCCGCGCGCCCGCGATGTCACCAATCTGTGTCACCAATCTGAAAGACCTGCCATGACCGCTCTCGCCCCAGACCAGCTCAAGACCATCGAACAGCGTCTTTTGTGGCTGTCGCATTGGATGATCCACAACGCCAACCACATCCGCCCAAAGGTGGACGGGATCAAGGTGGGCGGGCATCAGGCGTCTTCGGCCTCCATGGTGTCGATCATGACAGCGCTCTATTTCAGTGCGCTGCGGCCTGAGGACCGGGTTGCGGTGAAACCTCATGCTTCGCCGATTTTCCACGCGATGCAGTACCTGATGGGCAATCAGACGCGTGAAAAGATGGAGAACTTCCGTGGTTTCCACGGTGTGCAGAGCTACCCGAGCCGGACCAAAGATCTCGATGATGTGGATTTCTCTACCGGGTCCGTGGGTCTAGGCGTGGCCGTGACCTCCTTCGCTTCGCTGGTGCAGGACTACATCACCGCGAAGGCGTGGGGTCAGGATGTGAACCTAGGTCGCATGGTGGCGCTCGTTGGCGATGCCGAGCTGGACGAAGGCAACATCTACGAGGCCTTGCAAGAGGGCTGGAAGAACGACCTTCGCAACACGTGGTGGATCATCGACTATAACCGCCAGTCGCTTGACGGGGTCGTCCGCGAGGGCTTGTTCAAGCGGATCGAGCAGATTTTCGACGCCTTCGGCTGGGACGTGGTGAAGGTGAAATACGGCGCCCTGCAACGCGCCGCCTTCGACGAGCCGGGCGGCGAGAAGCTGCGCGACTGGATCGACAACTGTCCGAACCAGCTTTACTCGGCGCTGACCTTCATGGGCGGTGCTGTCTGGCGGCAACGTTTGATGGACGCACTTGGCGATCAGGGCGATGTGACCGCGCTGATCGAGAAGCGCAAAGACGACGAGCTGGCCGACTTGATGGAGAACCTTGGCGGCAACTGCGTGCAGACCATGGCCGAGACCTTCGCCGCCATCGACCACGACCGACCGGTTTGTTTCCTTGCCTATACGATCAAAGGCTGGGGCACGCCGATTGCGGGGCACAAAGACAACCACGGCGGGCTGATGAACAAAAGCCAGATGGCCGAGTGGCAGAACCATATGGGCGTGGCCGAAGGCGAAGAGTGGGAGAAGTTTGCCACCGTCAGTGACGCGCAAGCCCTGCAATCCGCGCTTGATAAGGTGCCGTTTTTCGCCAAGGGCCGCCGGCGTTACGATGACGCGACCCTGCCGGTGCCGCAGATTGAACTCTCCAGCGACCGCGAGATTTCGACGCAGATGGCCTTTGGCAAAATTTTGGATGATCTGTCAAAAGGCGACAGCGATCTGGCCGAGCGCATCGTGACCATGTCACCCGATGTCACCGGCACGACCAACCTCGGGCCATGGGTGAACCGGCGCAAATTGTTCGCGCGCAGCGAACAGGCCGATACCTTCATCAATGAGAAAATCCCCTCCACCGCGAAATGGGAGTTCACACCAAAGGGCCAGCATATCGAGCTGGGCATCGCCGAGATGAACCTTTTCCTGCTTCTGGGCGCTGCGGGCCTCTCGCATTCGCTTTTCGGCAAGCGGGTCATTCCCATCGGCACGGTTTATGATCCCTTCGTGGCCCGTGGCTTGGACGCGCTGAACTACGCCTGTTATCAGGACGCGCGATTTATGATTGTAGGCACGCCATCGGGCGTGACATTGGCCCCCGAAGGCGGAGCGCATCAGTCCATTGGCACGCCGCTTATCGGCATGAGCCAAGACGGGCTGGCGAGCTTTGAGCCCGCCTTTGCTGACGAGTTGGCGGTGATCATGCAGTGGGCTTTCGACTACCTGCAGAAGGACGGAGAAGGCGACCCGGATGAGCGCACATGGCTGCGCGATGAGACGGGCGGCTCGGTCTATCTACGGCTGACCACCAACCCCATCGAACAACCCGGCAAACGGGTCGACGAAGACTTCCGTCAAGGCGCCATCGATGGTGCCTATTGGTTGCGCAAGCCGGGGCCGAATTGCGATGTGGTGATTGCCTACCAAGGTGCCGTGGCGCCCGAGGCGATCAAGGCGGTAGGGATGATCGCCGAAGGCCGGCGTGATGTGGGCGTGCTGGCGGTCACATCCGCGGATCGTCTCAACGCGGGTTGGACAGCGGCACAGCGCGCGCGGGCGCGGGGCAATGCAGAGGCGGAAAGCCATATTGAGAGCCTGTTGGCCGATCTGCCGCGCGACTGTAAATTGGTGACGGTGATCGACGGACACCCCGCAACGCTTTCCTGGCTGGGTTCAGTTGTCGGGCACCAGACGGTGCCCCTCGGGGTAGAGCATTTTGGCCAGACCGGCACCATCGCAGACCTTTACCAACATTTCGGCATCGACGCGCGGTCGATTGTCGAAAAGGTCGCGGGGCTGACACCGGGGCGGCGGATTCTGCACCGAGTGGTCGGCTGAAGTATAAAGGGCGTCCGCTGCGGCCCCCGTCCCTAACGATGCGCGGCGCTTGCATCCCAGATAGGCGGGATAGGCACTCTGGCTATAGGCTTTGGCCACGCTGCAATCAAGGATGGTCGCACGGCTGCACCCCCCTGCCTACTGCCAGACAAGACCGCCAGCTTGTCTGTGCAGCGCACAAATTCGCCCCTGCCCGCACTCTGGGCCGGGACGGCAATAAAAGCGCCATGCTCTGCGCGATGTTCGAATGCCCCCCATATACGCTGGGCAAATGCGCAGTTTTACACGGTGGCCCCCCTGCCACTGCGCGTTTACAAATGCAGCTCTTGAGGGCCGCTTAACATCTAAATCTTGACATTTTGCCCCCTCCCTCTGATTGACGTGCAAACGAACTTGACGGGAAGAGGGGACAGGGTGCGTTTTTTAGCAGGAATTGCCAAAGTCATTTGCGCGGTGAATTTAATCATCGGCAATCTGTTTTCTTGGCTCTCACTCGGCATCGTGTTGGTTTGTTTCACCGTGGTCGTGCAGCGCTATGTTTTCGCTGTCAGCTTCGTCTGGATGCAAGACCTCTATATCTGGCTTAACGGCGCAATGTTTACCGCTGTGGCGGGCTTCGCCCTGTTGCGCGATGACCATGTGCGGGTAGATATTTTTTACCGCCCCGCCACCATGGCGCGCCGCGCGCTGATTGATCTGATCGGCGTCGTCGTCTTTCTACTGCCCTTCTGCTGGGTGGTTTATGCCTATTCGATGCCCTTCGTGCAGCGCGCTTGGGGCTACCAAGAAGGATCGGCCAACGTGGGTGGGATGCCGGGCCTCTATATTCTCAAAGCCTTCATTATCGGCTTTGCCGTTCTTATCGCCCTTCAGGGCATTGCTTGGATCATCCGCTCCATTCTGGTGCTCAGCGGCAATTCTGAGCTTGTGCCCAAATCCATGCAATACAGCCGGGATCAAATCCCCGCAGACCATCCGCAGGGAGCCGTTTGATGGACCCGATTTTAATCGGCGAGATGCTCGCCGCGCTTATGTTCTTTGGCGTGATTGGCTTTTTGCTGTTGGGCTTTCCGGTCGCCTTCACGCTTGCCGGTGTGTCGCTGCTCTTTGGCTTGGTCGGAATCGGCTTTGGGGTTTTCGATCCATCTAACTTCGGTTCCCTACCAAACCGCTATATCGGCTTTATGACCAACGAAGTCTTGGTGGCCGTACCGCTATTTATCTTCATGGGGGTGATGCTGGAACGCAGTCAGATTGCTGAGCAACTGCTGATGACCATGGGCAAACTCTTTGGCAATATGCGCGGCGGACTTGGCTTTTCGGTGGTGATCGTGGGCGCGATGCTTGCCGCCTCGACCGGTGTGGTGGGCGCGACTGTTGTGACGATGGGGCTGATCTCACTGCCTGCCATGTTGCGGGCGGGCTATGACCCCAAACTTGCGACCGGCGTGATCTGTGCAAGCGGGACATTGGGCCAGATCATTCCACCGTCCACAGTCTTGATTTTCATGGGCGATATGCTGGCGGGCATCAACTCTCAGGTACAGATGGCCAAGGGCAACTTTGCGCCCTCCCCCGTTTCCGTCGGCGATCTCTTTGCCGGGGCGCTATTGCCGGGCATTCTGCTGGTGTCGCTTTACATGGGCTATGTCCTGTTCAAAGCCGTCACAGCGCCAGCTTCGTGCCCCGCGACGCCGGTGCCCGCAGACGAAAAGGGCCAGTTGCTTCGTGACTTTTTCGTCGCTTTGGTGCCGCCACTTTTACTGATCCTTGCTGTGTTGGGCTCAATCCTTGGCGGTATTGCCACCCCGACAGAGGCGGCTTCGGTCGGGGCCGTGGGCGCGATGGTGTTGGCAGCATTGCGCTGGCGCCTGTCCTTCCGCATCCTGCGCGAGACGATGATTGCGACAGCGACGATCACCAGCATGGTCTTTATCATCCTGCTGGGCGCATCGGTCTTTTCCATCGTGTTCCGCATGATGGGTGGCGACAATCTGGTGCATGAGTTCCTCAGCAACCTGCCCGGCGGCCCCTTGGCGGCGGTGGCAGTTGTAATGGTCATCATGTTCTTCCTTGGGTTCATCCTTGATACATTCGAGATCATTTTCATTGTGATCCCGATTACAGCGCCCGTGCTTTTGATGCTGGATATTGATCCGATCTGGCTGGGTGTTTTGGTTGGGGTGAACCTGCAGACCTCCTTCCTCACGCCGCCCTTTGGCTTTGCGCTGTTCTATCTGCGTGGGGTGGCCCCAGCAGACCTGCCGACCAGTGCGATCTACAAGGGCATCCTGCCGTTTGTGTTGTTGCAGGTTGTGGCGATTGCGATCCTGTTCGCTTTCCCGCAGATCGTGACCTGGTTGCCAAAGGTCATTTCGGGCTGAGTGTGATGCGAAACTGATAGAAGGCCCGGTGGCAACGCTGGGCCTTTTTCTATTAGGCAAAGCGTATCACTTATGTCCCGCCCCGTGGCACACCGGGCATCGCCCTCCCTCCCCCCGGAGGGCGATTTTGCGATGTCACGAAAGGCGGCTCGGCCAGAGGTTCCTGCGGTCTTGTTGCCAAATCCTGAGGAGATGATCGCCCACCAGGGAGGGCGACACCCTTAGCGCAAAAACGCAAAAGGCCCGGCGTTTCCACCGGGCCTTTCTACATCACTTAGCGCAAAGCTTAGTACTTCAGGAACTTCTGACGCGCCTGAACATAGGGGCTGTCGATGTTCTCGGTTCGGGTGCGGACAAGGTTCAGCGCCTCGACAAAGCTTTCGGCGGTCTTCTTGACCAGTGGATCGTCGCTGTTGCGCAGTTCTTCGACCACTTCGACCGACGCCTTCGCGCCCGCTTCCATGATGTCGTCGGGGAAGTTGCGCACAGTCACGCCATGCTCTTCGACCAGCGTCTTCAGCGCGCGCGGGTCGTTGGCATAGAAGTCCGCCGCGACCTGATCGTATTCCGCCTGACAGACATCCCGCACGATGGCCTGAAGGTTCTCAGGAAGCTCCTGATACTTCTTCTTGTCGACGACAAGCTCGGTCGCCAGACCCGATTCCACGAAGGACGGCATGTAGTAGTTCTTGGCAACCTGATGGAAGCCGAGTGCCAGATCGTTGTAAGGGCCAACGAATTCAGCCGCGTCAAGCGTACCCGACTGCAGCGCTTGGAAGATCTCGCCCGCTGCCATGTTGGTCACGGTCGCGCCAAGTTTTTCCCAAACCCGGCCACCAAGGCCGGGCGTCCGGAAGCGCACGCCCTTGACGTCATCAAGGCTTTTCAGCTCATCGCGGAACCAACCGCCGGTCTGTGTGCCGGTGTTGCCCGACAAGAAGCCCTGAACGCCGAACTGGTCATAGATTTCGTCCCAGATTTCCTGACCGCCCATATAGCGGACCCATGCGGTCAGCTCAGGCGTGGTCATGCCGTAGGGCACACCGGTAAAGAAGGACAGCGCGGGAGATTTGTTCTGCCAATAATAGGCGGCGCCGTGGCTCATTTCGGCGGTGCCGTCGATCACAGCATCCAGCGACTGCAGCGGCGGAACCATCTCACCGGCAGAGAAGACTTGGATCGTCAGTTCGCCACCGGAAGCGGCGGTGATACGGTCGGCCAGACGCTGCGCGCCAACACCCAGACCGGGGAAGTTCTTGGGCCATGTGGTCACCATGCGCCAAGTGATATTGCCTTGCGCGACAGCTGGGGCCGCGAGGGTCGTGGCAGCAGCGCCCGCCCCCAGCACACCGGCTTTGCGAATAAATGAACGACGATCCATGTTTTTCCTCCCAAACGGATAATTGTTAAGCATCCTCCGCCATTTGCGCAGAGAGCTGTGCGAAACAGATAATCGTCGCTTTTCGAGAATGTCCATGGCCTACGCGAATAGAAGCTTCCTCTGACTGGACAATCTCCCCATTCGGCGGATACGTAGTGCTACTTAAAGCGGCATTATTAATGGTCTTTTGCCTTGTTTTCGGCTGAAAGGCCAATAATGTGCGAGCTGCCAGGGAGGGCTCAGATCTTGATAAAATTCATCGACCAGATGAACGAAATCGTCGGGCGCATTGTGTCGGTGGTTGCCGTCATTTTTGCCGCGATCATCATCTATGACGTGTTCATGCGCTACGCGCTGAATGATCCGACCCGCTGGGCGTTTGACGTCACAAAACAGCTTTACGGCTTTTATTTCGTCATGTTGGGCGGCTACGCGCTGCGCCATCAGGCCCATGTGCGCGTCGACCTGATTACAGAAACCCTGTCCCACAACGTCAGACGTTGGGTCGAGGCGGCGGGCTATGTGATCTTCTTCTTCCCCTTCGCGTGGATCTTCACCACGCGGTCTTATGAATTCGCCATGCGTTCTTATGCTCAGGGTGAGACGACCTACGGCTCTGTGCAGCTCCCGGTCTATCCGCTTAAGATGGCCATGGCCCTCGCCGCGGGCCTGCTGTTGCTGCAAGGCGTGTCGGAATTTTTGAAACTCGTACTTAACCGTCAGGAACTGCCACGTGACGCCTGAACTTATCGCACTCGCCATGTTTGGCCTGCTTTTGCTGGGCCTTTTCATGGGTCACCCGCTGGCCTTTGTTCTGGGCGGCACCGCTGTTCTGGGCGCTATCATCGCGGGCAAACCGATGGTGCTTGGCATCGTTATCAACCGCATCTTCGGCGATGTGTTGGATAACTTTACCCTGATCGCCATTCCGTTGTTCATCCTAATGGCAAGGTTCCTGTCTGATTCGGGCGTGACCGATAAGATGTTCGAATCGTTGCGGCTTTTGATGTCGAATATCCGCGGTGGTCTGGCGCTGGCGGTGGTCTTTATCTCGATCCTGCTGGCGGCGACCACCGGCATCATCGGCGCGTCGATCACTGTTATGGGTGTGATGGCGCTGCGTCCAATGCTGCAATATGGCTATAGCCCGACGTTGACGACCGGCGTCATCGCGGCTTCTGGCTGCCTTGGTATTTTGATCCCACCGTCGATCATGTTGATCCTTATGGCATCCTACTCACCACTTTCGGTGGGTGAGCTTTTCGCTGGGGCGATGGTGCCGGGCGTTGTGCTAGGCCTGCTCTACGCGGTTTGGGTCTTTATCGTTGCCGTGGTGCGGCCCGACATGGCCCCCGCCGTGGAACCCGACGAGAAAATCTCGAAACCCGCTCTGGTGCGGATGCTGCTGATCGAAGCGGTGCCGCCCCTGGTGCTGATCCTTGGCATCCTCGGCTCGTTGCTTGCTGGTATCGCCACGGCGACCGAAGCCTCGGCCATTGGCGCGGCGCTTGCCCTGCTGATCGTAATCATGCGCCGCAAGTTCACTTGGGCCAGTTTTTATGGTGCGATGCTAGAGACGGCCCGCACTTCGGCAATGATCCTCTTCATCGTCATCGGTGCCACCGCATTTACCGGCGTGTTCAACATCACCGGTGGCCTGCGTGCCACGCAAGAGATCATCCGCAACCTCGACATGGCGCCTTGGCTCCTGATCGCGATGATGATGTTCATCGTCTTTATCCTCGGCGCCTTCCTTGATTGGACCGGCATCGTGCTGCTGTCCTTCCCGATCTTCCTGCCGATCGTGCAGGAAATGGACGTGAGCCTTTTGTGGTTCGTCGTCCTGATGTCGGTGGTCCTGCAGACGTCCTTCTTAACGCCGCCCTTTGGATATGCGCTGTTCTACCTGCGCGCCATTGCGCCGCGCGAGGTCAAGACGTCGCATATCATCGTCGGTGTGCTGCCGTTCATCGGGTTGATCCTGATGATGTGCGTGGCCATCGCCCTGTTCCCACAGCTGGTCACCTGGCTGCCGGAAACGCTTTATACCAAGTAAACCAACGGAGGAGTATAATAATGAAAATGAAATCAACCCTTGCCGGTCTGGCACTCTGCGCGGGCTTTGCCACGCAGGCGGCAGCCCAGGACAACTGGACCATGACAACCACATGGCCCACATCGCTTGAACTGATCGAGATCGACAAACACTTCGTCGAACTGGCCAACAAGCTGACTGGCGATGACCTGACCATCGAATTCTTCGAAGGCGGCTCGCTCGTGCCCGCAGGCGAAGTGTTCGGCGCGGTTGAATCCAACACCGTGCAGGCCGGCGCTGACTGGCCCGGTTACTGGGCAGGCCGCAACTCGGCATTTTCGCCCCTGGCAACCACGGCAAGCCTGTTCAACGCGGTCGACTACGTCAACTGGATCGAACAGTGGGGCGGCAAAGAGCTCTATAACGAGATCTATGGCAAGTTCGGCATGGTCTATCTGCCCTATGGCGTGACCAACAACGAATCCGGTTTCCGCACGAATGAGCAGATCGTCACGCTGGAAGATCTTAAGGGCAAACGTCTGCGTCTGTCGGGTCTTGAGCAGGGTCGTCTGTTGGAAAAACTGGGCGGGTCGCAGGTCTCCATGGCTGGTGGTGAAATCTATCAGTCGCTTGAGCGCGGCGTGATTGACGGTGCCGAATTCTCAACACCTAACGTCGACTTCTCGGGCGGCTTCCAGCAGGTTACCAAATATTGGGCGACACCGGGCTGGCACCAGTCGGCATCGATTTTCGGTGTGATGATCAACAAGGGCGCATGGGATGCGTTGTCGGAAGAAACCCGCGAGTCGCTTGAAGTCGCGGCGCAGGCCAACCTGATCTGGTCGCTGTCCTTCACCGAAAAACGTGCAACCGAAGCCTACCAGCAGTTCATCGACGCGGGCATCGAGATCAACCGCTACGACGACGAAATGCTGGCTACTGTTCAGGAAATGGCGAACGAAACCATCGAGGAGACCGCTTGCGAGAACCCAGATTCCGCCAAGGTTTACCTGAGCCAGCTTGAGTATCTGGCAGACTACGCCAAATGGCGTGATGCTTCGGCCCCCTTCAACCTGGGCCGCACACCTAACGGCCCGGACATCGAAAAAATCCGCGCCTGCGCAGAATAATCTGAGCATTAGGCTATAATGAGAAGGCCCGCCAATGGCGGGCCTTTTTGCGTGCTAAGAGAGGAAGTAGCTCTCCGCCGGGTCACAACGCCAGAATGGCAGCGACCTCTTGCGCAAGGGCGCGAACCTCATCCGCTGCGGGGCCGGATTTTTTGGCCTCTACCGCTCCCAAACCGCGCCCAAGTGCATCAGCATAAATCACTCTGTTTGCCAAAGATGTGTCCAGTCGCCCGACGCCAAGCTCTGCCACGGACCGCGCAACGTCGTCACCGACACGGGTGCCCGAACGCGTGCGGTTCATCACAATATGGGTGGGCTTTTGCGCCCGGTCCGCCAAATCAAGAACATCGTGGGTTGCCCAGACATCAGCCTGACTGGCTGAGACAGGCACGAGCACCAGATCAGACTCACGTAAAACCCATCGCACATCACTGTCCGCTTTCGGGGGCGTGTCGACAAGAATGACATCGGCCTCGCCGCTCACCGACCTGATCGCGCGGGAAATTCCATAGGCGGTCGCAGTCGCAAATCGGAGGTTCGGGTCTACCCCCAGCAACTCTTCACGGACATCAAGCCATTTGCCAAGACTGCCTTGAGGGTCGGTATCTAACAGCGCAACGCTTTTGCCTTCCGCGAGATAGGCAATTGCCAAATTAGAAACGAGTGTTGTCTTACCGGCCCCGCCCTTTTGCTGGGCCACACAGATAATTCGGGCGTTCATTTACCAAGCCTTCAATGGGTTCTCTGCACCGCAGCATACCGCTTGAGAACCGAAAAAGCGATATAATCCTTCTGCGAGAGACTTGGAGGCTGCTAGCCTTCTACACGTTTCAGGAATTTTTGCAGACGTGCATCCTGCGGCGAAGAAAATATCTGCGACGGTGGGCCGCTCTCCACGATCTTGCCACCATCCATAAAGATCACCCGATCCGCGATCTCGCGGGCGAATTGCATCTCATGGGTGACGATCAGCATGGTCTGTTTGCGTTCAGCCACTGCGCGCATCAAGTCCAAAACCTCGCCCACCCATTCCGGGTCTAGCGCCGAAGTCGGCTCATCGAACAGCATCAACTCGGCCCCAAGCGCCATGGCCCGGCCGATACCAACACGCTGCTGCTGCCCACCCGAAAGCGCCGCCGGGTAGCTGTCGGCCTTATCGGCGAGCCCAGTCTCAGCCAGCACCGACAGCGCGCGTTCCTCGGCCTCAGCTTTCGGGCGTTTTTGCACCGTCACAAGCGCTTCCATGATGTTTTGCTTCGCAGTTTTATTGGCAAAAAGCGCGTAGTTCTGGAACACCATCGCCGTGCGCTGGCGCAGTGCCAGCACGTCAGCCTTGCGCGCTTTGGCGGCATCAACGGTCACGTCACCAACGGTAATCTGCCCGGCCTGCGGCACATCCAGAAAATTAAGGCAGCGCAACAAGGTCGATTTACCTGTGCCTGACGGGCCAATCACAACCATGCGCTCACCATCGGCAATCTGCAGGTCGATCCCATCCAGCACAGGCGTGCCGCCGAAATGTTTGGTGAGGCCCGAAATATTTATCATCGCACAAACGCCTTGTTGAGATGGGTTTCAAGCCGCTTCTGGCCTTGGCTCAGGACTTCGACGATGACCCAATACATCACCGCCACCACAAGGAAGGCTTCGAAGTAAAGGAAGCTTCCCGCCGCTTCTTTCTGCGCCGCGCCCATCATCTCGGTCACACCGAGAGTAAAGGCCAGCGAAGTGCCTTTGATCATGTCGATAAAGTAGTTCACCAAGGTCGGTGCGGCGATCCGTGCCGCTTGGGGCAGGATGATCCGCCACATTAACTGGCCTTGGGTCATGCCGATCGATTGCGCTGCCTCCCACTGGCTGCGGTCCACACCCATAATTGCAGCGCGAATACTCTCGGCCATATAGGCCGAAAAATGCAGCGTCAGCCCCATGATCGCCGCCGTCACCCCGTCAATCTGGGTGAGGAACGACAACACCTGCGGCAGGCCGAAGTAAAAGAGGAACAGTTGCACCAGCAGCGGCGTGCCGCGAAAGAAACTGATGAACAGCACCACGGACCAATCGAGCACAGGCACTTTGGCCACGCGCTCTACCGCCAGTAGTGAGGCGAGGATCAGCGCAAACACCATCCCCGCCACCGCCATAAAAAGTGTTAGCGGCACATAGCCCAGAATAACGGGCACCAGCCCCAGCATATAGTCGAGGTCTAGCGCCCGCATGGGTTACTCCGCTTTCGTGATGTCAGTGCCGAACCACTTGTCCGAAATCTCGGCAAGTGTACCGTCTTCGCGCAGAGAGGCGAGCGCCGTATCGACACGGTCCCGCAAGGCACGGCCTTCGTCATTGTCTTGGAACGGCAAAGCGTTGCGAATTTCAGAAAAGGGTTTGCCGGCCAATTGCAACGGTAGCGGGCTTTCCTGAATAAGCTGCGCGGAGGACACCCGGTCCATCACGAATGCATCCACCCGGCCAAGCGCTGTGTCTTGGGCAATGTTGGATTCGTAGGTCTTAATCTCAATCTCGTCAGCGAAATCCAAACCATTCAGCAGCTGCTCGAAGTTGGAACCAAGGTTCACCGCAACGGTCTTGCCGCGCAGGTCTTCGACGCCGCCGATCTCTTCGTTTCCAATCTTGGTGACAACCTGTGCACCGTCAAAGACGTACGGAGCAGTGAAGGCAAACTTTTCTTCGCGCTCTGGCGTTATGGTGATCTGGTTGGCAATCGTGTCGATGCGGCCAGCGTCCAACGCGCCAATCAGGCCTGAAAAGGCCATCGTTTCAAACTCAACCTCAAGCCCGGTTTCTTTGCCAACGGCGTTCATCACGTCGACTTCAAAGCCCTGCAGTTCGTCCAGCTTAACGAAAGTGAAGGGGAAATAGCCGCCCGACATACCAACGCGAAGCGTGTCATTGTCTTGGGCAAAGGCTGCGGTGCCGGATACTGCAGCGAGGACGGTGGCGGTAACAATCTGTTTCAGCATTGAATTTACTCCTGTAACGCTTGAGCATCAGATGTCATCGGAGGCCGCCCGCTTCAACACCGTCGCTAAAACAGGAACGTTTGCCGGGCCGGGTTGGTTCAGATGGAATGGTGTCTTGGATTGCGAGGCGGCGGCGAAAATCGTTCTAAAAATCTACCGTTGGAAAGAACTATATCCCGCCCCGAGTAGGGAAAATGAGCGAACGGGGGGCAAATCAGCGAGATACGCAGGTCCCTAGGTCGTCAGATCACGCTGATATCGAGCCCCTCAGCCGCCCAAGCGGCCAGTTTCCGATCAACCGTCTTGCGCGACACACCCAAACGCCGCGCGGCCTCTGCCCGATTGCCTTTGCACAGGTCAAGAATATGCAGCATATGGCGCTGCGTGACGAGTTCGAGATCCTCAATCGCCCTCGGCCCATCCACCGTGCCGTGACCCGCAAAGGCTTCGGGCAGGCTACCGAGGATCACCGAACGTTCGATCAGGTTTCGCAACTCGCGGACATTGCCGGGCCAGTCGTAGCGCCGCAGCTTAAGCAAAGTTTCTGCGTCCAAGCGAAGCGCGGGCATGCCAAGCGCGGTCGAAAATTGCTGCATGAACATCGCCGCCAGTTCGACGATATCTTCCGAGCGATCCTTGAGCGGTGGCATCGCGACTTCGACCACGTTCATGCGGTGATAGAGGTCTGCGCGAAATCGCCCCTCTTCGACGGCCTTGGGCAGATCGGCATTGGTGGCAAAGAGAAAGCGCAGGTTCAGCGGAATTTCCCGTTCGGCCCCTTCTGGCCGGATACGCTGATCTTCGAGCACCCGCAAAAGGGCGGCCTGCAACGGCTCGGGCATTTGGGCCACTTCATCGAGGAACAGCGTCCCGCCATCGGCTAAGAGGAACAGTCCCGGTTGCAGGGTTTCGTTCCCCTCTACCGCGCCAAAGAGTTCGGGCACGATCCGATCTTGAGTAATTGCGGCGCAGTTTACAGCAACGAAGGGATGGTCGGCACGGTCTGACATCTGGTGCAATTGTCGCGCTGCCAGCTCCTTGCCCGTGCCGCTGGCGCCCGTGAAAAGCACCGGGGTCGGCACGGAGGCCAGACGGCTCAGCATTCCGCGCACTTTGGCCAGCGCCTCGGATTTGCCAAGCATCTGCACCGCCGAACCGCCCTGCAACTCGCGCCTGAGCAGGGTATTATCGCGGCGCAGGTTTTTACGGTCGAGCGTGCGGGAAACGGCCCCAAGGATTTGGTTCGCCCGGAAGGGTTTCAGGACGAAATCGCTAATCCCGGCCCGCAACGCAGCAATGGCGGTTTCCAGATCAGCATAGGCGGTGATGAGGATCGTGTCGGCGTAGAACCCTTTGCGGCGCTGCTCGACCACCCATTCCAGACCGGTTTTTCCGGGCATCACATTATCAAGCACGACCACATCGAAATGCGCCTCATCCAACAGCTTAGTCGCCTCTGCAGGTGACGCCGCCTGTGCGACGCGCTTAACCCGCGGCTCAAGGATCTTGGTGAGGAAATGACGCATCCCCGGTTCGTCATCAATCACAAGAACCGACGCGCCTTCCAGCGTGCCGCCATATTCATCGCTTGCCATATGTTGCCTACTCGCGTGTCAGTCCACCCGGACGTTGTCACTCGAATAGACCTCTTGCGAAGAAAAGCCTATCTCATGCAGTCCGAAATAAGCCACAACGCCAATCACTGCGACGCCCAGAAACCCTGCCAACATGGCTTTCATTGCGCGAATCCTTTTACCTGTACGACCTTGCCCATCATTCAGCGGGGGTCTGGCGATTGTCTTGCTTGACCTCATCAAGCCAGATGGAGTGGTGCTGTTCAGCCCAGCGTTCATCCACTTCGCCACTGCCCATAGCGTCATAAGCGCCTTCCATGCCGAGCGTGCCGATATAGATGTGGCCGAGGATCAACGCCATCATCAAAAAGCCGATGATCGCATGCCATAGCTGAGCATATTGCATCTCTGCATGGGGTGTTAGATCGCTCTGCAATGGGCCCAGCCCTGCCGCTTCGGCCATCCCGATGTCATTGATGATCCCAAAGGTATGCCCAAAGAGTTGAACTTCGAAGGGAAACAGCAGTGACAGACCAGACAGCGATACCGAGAAGCCCAAAAGGATGACGCCCCAGAAAACGATCTTTTGGCCGAAGTTGAACTTCTTGGCGGGGGGGTGGTTGTTGCCGATAAAACCGCCAGCCTGCTTGATCCAAGTCCAGTCCGTTCGGTCAGGCAGGTTGTGATAGACCCACATGACAAAAACCATGACCAGCGCGATCATAAAGGCCCAAGACACGTTGTTGTGGATGAACTTCGATCCGGTCAGCAGGACCGAGTTGAACTCATGTCCCAGCAAAGGGATCACAACCTTGCGGCCAAACAGCGTGGCCAGCCCGGTAAGTGCCAGCAAGATGAAAGACCCTGCCAGCATCCAATGGGCAAAGCGTTCGATCGCCTTGAACCGTGTGACGGTACGGCCCACCTTACCGCCTTCGATGCGAATGCGCCCGCGCAGCAGGTAAAACGCCGCCAACAAAACCAGCATCCCAGCCAAGAGCCAGATGCCATAGGTCGCCAGCGGCCCTTCGCGGAAGTTCAGCCACCACATGCCATTGTCTTGCACCAAGACGCGGCCAGTCTTGTTCATCGTGCTGACGCGCACCGGCAATTCATTGTATCGGATGCCCCGCCATAGATCAGGATCCGAGCGGCCACCGAGCGGCCCAAGCCCCGGTACGGTAGACGCATCGCCGCCAAGGTTGTTGCGGCGGAACCCATCGTCGATCTCAGCGCCGTTCTGACGCCGTTCAATATCCGCGAGGTTCTGTGCCCCCCCGGTGCTATTGCGGTCAATGGCCGAAGGGGTCGCGTTTTCGGGCAGGCGGACGTCCTGCGCCGTGGCGCCAAGCGGCAGCGCGACCAGCGCGAGAATGAAAAGAGCCATTAGGTGGCGCAGCATGGGAAATCCCCCGGCTAGACAGATATGGAGAAAAGGGGCGGCCCCGGCAGGGCCACCCCGAAAGCCTTTACTGGCCCTTTTGCTCGTAAGCCGTGCCCCAGCCCCAAGCGCCGGAGCCAAAGCCACGTGCGACCACGCGCTCGCGGTAGATGTCGGAGACCATGTCACCGTCACCGGCCAGAAGCGCCTTGGTCGAACACATCTCGGCACAGATCGGCAATTTGCCTTCCGCGATCCGGTTGCGGCCGTACTTCTGGAACTCTGCCTGGCTGTGGTTCTCTTCGGGGCCACCGGCGCAAAAGGTGCATTTGTCCATCTTGCCGCGCGACCCGAAGTTGCCAGCCTGCGGATACTGCGGCGCGCCAAACGGGCAGGCGTAGAAGCAGTAACCGCAACCAATGCAGAGGTCTTTGGAGTGCAGGACAATGCCGTCATCTGTCTGGTAGAAACAATCCACCGGACACACTGCCATACAAGGCGCGTCCGAGCAGTGCATACAGGCGACCGAGATCGAGCGTTCGCCCGGCTGGCCGTCCTGAATTGTCACCACGCGGCGGCGGTTGATGCCCCAGGGTACTTCGTGTTCGTTCTTACAAGCCGTTACACATGCGTTGCATTCAATGCAGCGCTCGGCATCGCAGAGAAACTTTGCTCTTGCCATTCTCTTGTCTCCTTACGCTGGGATAATCTTGCAGAGAGTACATTTCGTCTCCTGCATTTGTGTGACTGAATCGTAGCCGTAGGTCTGAACCGTGTTGGTGCTTTCGCCCAGCACGATCGGATCAGCGCCATCCGGGTATTTGTCCCGAAGGCTGACGCCCTCCATGTGACCGCCGAAGTGGAAAGGCATGAAGGCCACGCCTTCGCCCACCCGTTCTGTGACCATGGCCATCACCTTGATCTTGCCGCCCTCTGGGCCTTCGACCCAAACGTCAGCCCCGTCGCGTACGCCCAAGTTGTTGGCGTCACGGGTGTTGATCTCGATGAACATGTTCTGCTGCAACTCGGCCAGCCATGGGTTCGACCGGGTCTCGTCGCCGCCGCCCTCATATTCGACCAAGCGGCCCGAAGTGAGGATGATCGGGAATTCCTCCGAGAAGTCGTTCTTTTGGATCGACGCATAAAGCGTCGGCACCCGCCAGAAGGTCTTGTCTTCATAGGTCGGATAATCCGCCACCAGATCACGCCGGTTGGAATAAAGCGGCTCGCGGTGTTTTGGCACCGGATCGGGGAAGGTCCAGACCACACAGCGGGCCTTGGCGTTGCCGAAGGGGGCGCAGCCATGCTCGATCGCGACCCGCTGGATGCCGCCCGAAAGGTCGGTCTTCCAGTTGATGCCGCCGACTTGGGCTACGTAATCCGATTCCATCTCGCCCTGCTGCGAGGTTTCACCGACCTCTTCTTGGCCGTCATCCGCATTCTCAGGCTTCTCATAGCCTGCGACCGCCTCGATGATAGCGCGCTCTTCCGCCGTCAGATCGCTGTCCCAACCCAAATCCGTCAGCATTTGCATCGTGAACTCAGGATAGCCGTCTTTGATCTCGGAGCCTTTGGAATAGACGCCCTCGGCGAGCAAGTTCTCACCATCACGCTCAACCCCGAAACGAGCACGGAAAGTCAGGCCGCCTTCGGCTACCGGCAACGACATGTCGTATAGGTTCGCCGTGCCGGGGTGGTTCATCTCGGGCGTGCCCCAGCAGGGCCACGGCAGGCCATATGTATCGCCATCTGCTGGGCCGCCATTGGCGCGCAGGGTGGTTTTGTCGAAAGTATGCTGGTTCTGCATGTGCATTTTCATCCGCTCGGGCGACTGCCCAGTATAGCCGATGGTCCACATGCCTTTGTTGAACTCGCGTGTCAGGTCTTCGATCAGCGGCTCTTCACCGTTCACCTCAATATTGCGGAACATGCGATCTTCAAAGCCGAACTTCTTGGCGAACTTATAAAGGATCGTGTGGTCCGGCAGGCTTTCAAACAGCGGCTCGACAACCTTTTCGCGCCACTGGAGCGACCGGTTCGAGGCGGTGACAGAGCCGGAGGTCTCGAACTGCGTACAGGCCGGCAGCAGATAGGTGTTGTCTGTCCGGTCATGCAGAACGGCGGAAACGGTGGGATAAGGATCAACCACGACCAACAGGTCGAGCTTTTCCATCGCCGTCTTCATTTCCTTTTGACGTGTCTGCGAGTTCGGTGCGTGGCCCCAAAGCACCATCGCCTTGGTGTTGTCGGGCTGCTCAAGGTTCTCGCGTGCTTCCAGCACGCCATCAATCCAACGCGACACCGGAATGCCGGTAAGGTTGATCATCTTCTGCTCTTCCCCCGCGCCATCGGTCCACGAGGCGAAACGGCTCTGGATCCATTCCAGATCCTCACCCCAGACCCGTGCCCAATGCGCCCATGACCCGTCGGACAGGCCATAGTAGCCCGGCAGCGTATCAGCGAGAACGCCAAGATCGGTCGCGCCTTGCACGTTGTCGTGGCCGCGGAAGATGTTGGTGCCGCCACCGGCGGTGCCCATGTTCCCCAAGGCCAGCTGCAAGATGCAGTAAGCACGGGTGTTGTTGTTGCCGTTGGTGTGCTGCGTGCCGCCCATGCACCAGATCACGGTGCCGGGGCGGTGGTTGGCCAGCGTACGCGCGACGCGCTGAAGCTGTTCGCCCGGCACGCCGGTGACGCGCTCAACTTCGTCAGGTGTCCAATTGGCGACTTCCTTGCGGATCTCATCCATGCCCCAAACACGGGTGCGGATGAACTCCTTGTCCTCCCAACCATTCTCGAAGATGTGGTAGAGGATGCCCCAAACCAGCGCCACGTCCGACCCCGGACGGAAGCGTACATATTCGTCGGCATGGGCCGCGGTGCGCGTGAAGCGTGGGTCGCAGACGATCAGCGGCGCGTTGTTTTCTTCCTTGGCCTTCAACACGTGCTGTAATGAGACCGGATGCGCCTCGGCGGGGTTGCCACCGATGATGAAGATCGCCTTGGACTTGTGGATGTCGTTGTAGCTGTTGGTCATGGCGCCGTAGCCCCATGTGTTCGCCACGCCCGCCACGGTGGTGGAGTGACAAATCCGCGCCTGGTGATCGACGTTGTTGGTGCCCCAATAGGCGGCGAACTTGCGGAACAGATAGGCCTGTTCGTTGGAGTGTTTCGCCGAGCCAAGCCAGTAGACTGAATCCGGGCCGCTGGTGTCACGGATGGTGGTCATCTGGTCGCCGATCTCGTTGACCGCCTGCTCCCAGGAAATCCGCTGCCATTCGCCACCGACTTTCTTCATCGGGTATTTCAGTCGGCGCTCACCATGGGCGTGTTCACGCACCGACGCCCCTTTGGCGCAATGGGCACCAAGGTTGAAGGGGCTGTCCCAGCCGGGTTCCTGCCCCAGCCAAACACCGTCCGACACTTCGGCAATGACCGTACAGCCGACCGAGCAATGGGTGCAAACGGATTTCTTGACTTCCATCTTGCCGCTGACGGCTGCCGTGGCGGCTGATGCCTGCTGCACGCTGCCTGCGGTCGCGGCGATGGCGCTCAGCCCACCGATGGCGAGGCCTGAGCCGCGCAGAAACGCGCGCCGGTCCATACCGCTGCGTGCCACATCGGACATGATGCCTGTCTGCTGCGCAGACCGCGCGACCCCATTGGTCTTTTTCCTCAACATATCTTCACTCCCTGTGCGCGGGCTGGTTCCCGCCTGAGGTGGCTATTAAACGGCGGGCGTTTCCCGCCCTGCCAAATTTAAGAGGCAGCGCCTCTTGGTATCTGATTAGAACCGAGCAGCGGCGTAGTAGGCGCGCGTGTGTTCGGTGTCTTGGATGCGATCCGACGACAGGTCGGGGGCTTGGGCCGCTTGAGCCTCTGTCCCGGTGGTGGCCACGGCAACGGCGGCCAATGGGGCGGCGGTGCCGGCGAACTTCAGGAAATCGCGCCGGTCTTTGCGAACGGGTGCATTGGTGGAACCCTCTGGCTTGCGTGTCATGTTGTCTCTCCTGTTACGTCTTTTGTTCAAGGGCGGGGCGCCCCAGCTGTCTCGTTATGTCTTAATTGTCTTTGCTCAGGCGAAACGCCTCAGCTTCGATCTGCATAAAGGCGCGGCCTATTTTGCCCACAGGGGCGTAGAAAACCGAATTCTTAGCCCCTTCGAGGTCTGCAAAGAAATGCCCGGCCCATGGGGCGACATGCCTATTAAAGAATGTCTTTTGCTGGGTCAGCATCGCCGGTGCCGAAAAACGGCCCGCGATCATCGCGCCCATCATTTCCATGAGCGAGGCGATGTTGTCCTCAGGCTCAAACACATTTGGCGCCCGCTCAAGCCCGCGTGCCACCATGTCTTGGCGCAGGGCAGCAAGCGGTTTTTCGTTCAGGAACCCGGTGAGGTAAAAACTTGCATAGGGCAGCAATTCGCCCCGGCCCAGTCCGATAAAGAGCCGGTTGAATTCGCTCTCTGCTCCGGACGGTCTGGTCTTGGACGCCAGCTTTGACAAAGTCGCAAACCCCTGCCCCAAGTCAGATTCATCACCGCTCAATGCCGCACATTGATCAAGCAGCATCTGATCGGGTGGACCGGAAAGAATAAGCCCCATGAAGTTATAAAGGTCCGCGCGCATGCGGTCCTCTTCGGGCAGGGGTGTCGCGGCCAGTTGGTTCATGCGCTGCTACCTTCCATGTCGGCGGCCGGATCGCCGGCGAATTGAAAACGCATCCGACGGTGGGTCGGTGCGGATTGCTCGGCCTCTTCTTCTACTGGCGCGGTGTACACCTGAGAAGGCGCACGCTCTGCCAATGCGGTTTCGGTGCGCCGAGGCGCTGGCACAACGACATCATGGGTCGGTGCCAATTCGGGCGCGTTTTCCTCAGCCACTTCGGGCGTATCTCCTTCGGCGGTCAGGACCTCTTCGATCTTTGCCACCATGCCGCGGCCCACTTGATAGATCGTGTTCACAGGCTTTCCGGCGGTCGCGGCAGCTGTGTAATCGTCGTCGTAATCATTCAAGCCGTCAAGACAGGCGAGCACCGGATTGGTCCGCCAGAAGCTGCGCAGCGCGCGGGTTTTGAGGCGTTGCGGCAACTGCGCCTTGAGAAAAGCGCGGAGCTGTTCGCCGCTGACCAGTTCTTCGGGTGCGGGCAGATCAAACTCGGCCAGCAAGTCATCATCGCTCCGTTCGGCCAGTGTTGCCTCTTCGGCCTCGGCCACGCGGGCCTCTTGGACGCGCACTTCGGCTTCAGCCTCTGCTGCCACTGCGGCGCGGCGTTTTTGCCAAAAGCTGCTCATGCCAGACGTTTTCGTTTCAACGTCGGCGAGGCGTAGATGTCTGCGGGCTTCTCAATGCGTGGGTCGCCGATGCCGTCTTGCTGGCGGTCCGTCCGCAGGCGATCACGCCGCCGCTTCACGAACTCTTCTTCTTGGTGGAACTCTTCGACAAACTCTTGCACCCAGGCCAGCAAACCGGGCGTCATCGCGATTTTCTCAACCACTTCTTCGGCGCTGTCGCAATAATCCTGCGCCTCATAAGGAGAGGCGGTGACCAGCGCCAATTTGAAAGGCCGCTCGGTCGCACCGGGAATGGGGCGCATCACCACATAGACGCAGGGCACGTCGGCCCCCAGCCCGTGAACATAGGCTTCCGTTTCGGCACCGTGTAATTCAATCTGAAGCGTGGCGGCGTGGTACTCCACGATATCGCCCTCGCGGCGCAGCTCACGCCACTCCGCATCCCCGGCACCGGGCAGCACAGCGGTCGCTTTCCAGCTCCACTTGGCCCACCGGGTCACACCCGGCGCGCGCTGCAGTACGATACCCAAGGGCATCGTCCGATACATTTTCGGGTTGTGAATCAACTGGCTCCTCCGTTGCTATGACCTTCACCTCAAACCCCCACTGGGGGGAAGCATAAATCCGCGTGATGTCGCTAAAAACCCGACTTTCCAGACAAGATGACCCGCGACCCCGTACCGTCAATGACGCTTCGGACGTTTTGTCTAACTTGAGTATTTTGCTAGGAATATCAGAATTTTTCACATTTCGAATC
Source organism: Sulfitobacter indolifex (assembly GCF_022788655.1). Taxonomy (NCBI): domain Bacteria; kingdom Pseudomonadati; phylum Pseudomonadota; class Alphaproteobacteria; order Rhodobacterales; family Roseobacteraceae; genus Sulfitobacter; species Sulfitobacter indolifex. The sequence continues at coordinate 193,375 of NZ_CP084954.1, forward strand.
ACCATACCAACCCTGACGCTTAAACGGCGGTGTTGGGTTGGTGGACGATGGCTCTCGCCTTTCTGTTTCCGGTTGTGGGCGGTGCTAAATCCCGTCTAGCTTGGGGTCTCAACTGCGCCCAAGAGGGCGGCGGTTTGGCGCGCGTAACAAGGAAAAATTCATGGCCAAGACATTGATAACATGCGATTGCGCAGGGTCGCAGCGTATCGATTCTGATGCGCTGGCCGAGAGCACCGGTTTGACCGTCGCACCGCCCTGTTCGGCCCTTTGTACCACCCAGATCGACCGCGCGGCCAAGGCACTGACCACTGGCGATGCGATTTTATGCTGCACCCAAGAGGAGCGCATATTTACCGAGTTGGCGGAGGAATTGGAACTACCCCCTGCCCCCCTCCTCGACCTGCGCGACCGGGCCGGATGGTCCGATGACCCCCGCGATAAAATGCCCAAAATGTCCGCCCTAGCGGCAGAGGCGCTTTTGGACGCCCCGGCAGAAAAAACCATCGACGTCGCCTCCGAAGGGTTGTGTTTGATCCTTGGGCGTGGACCGGCAGCACTTGAGGCGGCGGCGCAACTCAAGGACCACCTCAGCGTCACGCTGCTGATGGACGACGCGGTCACGCAGGCCGAGGACAATCTGCCCGAAGTCCGCGACTTTGATCTCATCTCCGGCAAGCTGCGTCGCGCCAAAGGAGCACTTGGCCAGTTCGAAGTCGTGATCGACGCGTTGCGGCAGGTTGACCCGCGGGGCCGTGGCCCGCTGACCTGGACCGAGCCGCGCGACGGGGCGAAAAGTCAGTGTGACGTGATCATCGACCTGCGGGGCGACACACCTCTGTTCCCGGCCCATGAAAAGCGCGAAGGCTATCTGCGCGCTGATCCGGCGCATCCGCCCGCTGTCGCCGCCGCCGTGTTGGCCGCGTCGCATGTGGTGGGCACCTTCGAGCAGCCGCTTTATGTGCGCACCGAACCCCTTCTTTGTGCGCACAGTCGGGCAGGACAAACCGGCTGTACTGCCTGCCTTGATCTATGCCCCACAGGTGCGATTGTACCGGACGGTGATCATGTGACCGTTGACCCGATGATCTGCGCGGGCTGCGGTGCGTGTTCATCGGCCTGCCCGTCCGGTGCGATCAGCTATGACGCGCCGCCTGTCGATTTCACCATGCGCCGGGTGCAGACCCTTGCCCGCGCCTATCTTGAGGCCGGAGTCGATGCGCCCCGCCTGTTGGTGCATGACGACCACGGCGCCGAGATGATCCGCCTTGCTGCGCGTCACGGGCGCGGCTTGCCTGCCGATGTGATCCCGATGCACCTGCCCGCACTCGCGGCCTTCGGCCATGCCGAGGCTTTGGCCGCGCTGGCCGCTGGTTTTGCCCATGTCTCACTTCTGTTTGGCCCCAAAGCCGACCGCGATGCGATTGAAACCCAGACTGCTCTTGCGCGCGCCATTGCGGGCGAGGCCCGTATGACGCTCATCGACACGCCTGATCCTGAGGCGCTGACAGACCTGCTCTATGACGGCACCGCCCCTGCCCCCGTCACCCAGCCGGTGCGTCCTATGGGCAGTCGGCGGCAGATCGCTCGGCAAGCGGCCCGCGCATTGCAACCCGACGCGCAGGTGCTTCCCCTGCCCCAAGGTGCGCCCTATGGCGCGGTTTTGGTGGATAAGGACGCCTGCACGCTGTGTCTGTCTTGTGTCTCGCTCTGCCCGTCGGGTGCGCTTGGCGACAACCCGGACCTGCCTCAGCTGCGCTTTCAGGAGGACGCTTGCCTGCAATGCGGTCTCTGCGAGCATATCTGCCCTGAAGACGCGATCACCCTCGCGCCGCAGCTTGATCTGACCGATGCGGCACTAAGCCAGCGGATCCTAAACGAAGAAGAACCTTTTCCCTGCGTCGAATGTGGCAGCTTGTTCGGCGTGAAATCCACCGTAGAGAAAATCACCGACAAGCTGCGCAGTCATTCTATGTTCGCAGATGAATCCAAACTGCGGATGATCCAGATGTGCGATGACTGCCGGATCAATGCGCAGTATCACAGCACCAACAACCCGATGACAGGCAACGAACGCCCCCGCCCTCGCACCACCGACGATTACCTCTCCAAACGGCGCGACCACTAGGCCGCCTTTTCAGAATAGGAGCACCCCCATGAGCGAAGACTTCAACATGTCGATGCGCAAGTTTCTCAAACAGGTCGGCGTGACCTCGCAGCAGGCCATCGAAAAGGCCATGCGCGACGGTGACACTGCCGGTAAGACATTCGCGGTTAAGGCTGTGATTTCAATCCCCGAACTGGGGCTGGAGCATGAGATCGACGGCACCATTGCCGGCGCGGATAAGGGCGAGGCATAAGCGACGTGACAGCCAGCAGAGAAGCGGTTCTAACCGCGCTTAAAACCGTGACCGATCCGGCCACGGGCACCGATATTGTGGCCAGCGGCGTGATGCGCGCGTTGAATGTGGACGACGCGGGCGCGGTGCGTTTTGTCATGGAAATCCCGCCCGCGCAGGCCAAAGCCTATGAGGAAGCCAAAGCACTGGCCGAAGCGGCATTGGCGCAGGTCGATGGCGTGAGCAAAGTCTCCATCGTATTGACCGGGCACAGCGAGAAGGCCCCGCCGCCCGACCTCAAACCGCAACGCGCCGCCGAACCCTCAGGCCCGCAGAAGATCCCCGGTGTTGACCGGATCATCGCCATCGCTTCAGGCAAGGGCGGCGTCGGTAAATCCACCGTATCGGCAAACCTCGCCTGCGCGCTCGCCGCTCAAGGCCGCCGCGTTGGGCTGCTGGATGCCGATGTCTACGGACCCAGCCAGCCGCGCATGCTCGGTGTCTCGGGCCGTCCCGCCTCCCCCGACGGCAAGACCATCCTGCCGATGCGCAACCATGGCGTTACCATGATGTCGATTGGCTTGATGACCAACGAAGACCAAGCCGTCGTCTGGCGTGGTCCGATGCTGATGGGCGCGTTGCAGCAGATGATGACCCAGGTGCAATGGGGTGCGCTTGACGTGCTGATCGTTGACCTGCCACCGGGCACCGGCGACGTGCAGATGACCCTGGCGCAAAAGGCCCATGTGGACGGGGCGGTTATCGTCTCTACACCGCAGGATGTGGCTCTAATCGACGCCCGCAAGGGGATCGACATGTTTAACCAACTTAAGGTGCCGATCCTTGGGATGATCGAAAATATGTCGACGCACATCTGCACCAACTGTGGCCACGAAGAGCATGTCTTTGGCCACGGCGGTGTCGCGTCTGAGGCTGAAAAGTGGGGTGTGCCCTTGCTTGCCGAAGTGCCGCTTGATCTGCAGATCCGTCTCGCCTCCGATGGCGGTGCGCCGATCACGGTCAGCCAGCCTGACAGCAAACAGGCCGCGGCCTTCCACGCGATTGCGAAACAGCTGATCGACGCCGGCGCAGCATGAGCGAAGGGCTTTCATTCCCTCCTCTGATGTCGGGCGAGGCCGTGTCCGATGACGCCCTCCGCGTCGCCTGCACGCGCGCCGCACGTGGCTGTGATGCAGGTCTCATCACGTACCGGCTGGACGGGGCCGAGATGCAGGGCGCATTGGTCTTTGCGCCCGAAGTACCACTGGCGCAGGCGGTGGCCATGCTCCCGCTCTGCGGGGTCGGATTTCAGAACGCCCTCGGCGCACTGTCCCCGCCCGAAGTGGCTGTGCAATTGGAGTGGGACGGGGGCATTCGCCTGAATGGTGCCTCTTGCGGTGCCTTCCGCATGGTCGCATCAACCACCGATCCCGACGCCATCCCCGACTGGCTGGTCGTGGGCTTTACTCTACCGCTCTACCCGGCCGAAGACCCTGACATGGCGGAAACTGGCCATAACCCGGACCAGACGGCACTCTTTGCCGAGGGCTGCGCCGATGTGCATCCCCCTGCCCTCATTGAATCCTGGGCCCGGCATACGCTGCATTGGATCAACCGATGGGAAGACCTTGGCCCGCCGGGTCTGCACGGCGAATGGCGCGGGTTGGTTTTCGGAATTGACGGCGATGTGACGGTGCGCGGTCAAAGCGGTACATTCATCGGTGTTGATGAGAATTTTGGTATGCTACTGCGCAGCGATACAAACACGCAGCTAATCCCGCTTACCACCTTATTGGAGCCTGCCCCATGACCTTGAAACTCGCCCGCGCGATCCATTTCGACGAAAGCGACCGGAATGTTTTTGCCTCGCCTGCGCGAACTGGCGAATGGTGTATCTCTGGCGGGTTCGAGTTTTCAGACTGGACCGAAGGAGATCTGACCGGCAAGGCACGTCAGGCGTTTGCAAACGGATGGCTGGGTTTGGAAACCTTTGGTCGGGTCACATTCGTGGCCGTCACCCAGATCGAAGATGCCGAAATCACCACGCTCACGGACATGCTGGCACAGCATTTCGTTACCTACTACGGCGCACCTTCTGTTGAGGCCGCGCGTCCGGTTGCTGCGGAAGAACTCGCCCAGATGATTGAGCTATGCGCCGATCACGCGCCAAACTGCCTACTGACAGTGGCGCGCGAATTAACAGATGCAGGTGTGCGCGAAAGCTTTCGTATGATCCAACCGCAAGATGCCGGGCTCGAGCAATTTGCAATCCATGGCGACCTGCCCGAATAGACCATCCGCGCCCAGTTTAGGGCGAGGATGGTCTCTAACACAGGCTATTCAGCCGGTTTGGCATTGAAGACAAACAGCGTTTCGCCGTTGATTTTGTAGTCATTGATCAAGGATTTCGCACGGTCGGAAACAAGCCATTCCTCCAACCGCAGTGCCAAGTCATTTTTCACATGATCGTGCAGCTCAGCGTTCACTGGCAGATAGGCGTATTGATTAAACAGCACCGGATCGCCTGCATAGAGCAATGCCAGCTCTCCTTTATTGCCAAAGTTCAGCCAGCTTGCGCGGTCCGACATGACATAGGCGGGCATCCCCGATGCGGTATTCAGCGCCGCCCCCATGCCTGCACCAACGGCATTATACCAATCGCCGAAAGTCGCCGGGTCTAACCCCGCTTCGGCCCAGAGTGACAGTTCCTTTTTATGCGTGCCACTATCGTCTCCCCGGCTTACGAAATTCGCCTCGGTCTCAGCGATCGCGGTCAGCGCACCAGCAGCAGCATCAGACGTGGCAATTCCCGCAGGGTCTTCTTTCGGGCCAATAAAGACGAAATCATTGTACATGATCTCGGTCCGGTGGCTGCCAAACCCGCCTTCAACGAAAGCCTCTTCGGCGCTGCGCGAATGCACAAGTATCGCATCAACGTCGCCCGCCTCTCCAAGTTTGATTGCCTGTCCAGTGCCCACGACCAGCAGCTGCACATCAATATCAAGATCCGCCGCGATCTCGGGCAAAAGCACATCGGCAAGACCAGAGTTGTTGAAGGAGGTGGTGACCGCCATTTTCATCACGTCTGCTGCCTGCGCGGCACTGCCTAGGGCCAGCGCCGAAATTGCGCCTATGAACCAATGTTTCATTCTACGATATCTCCTCTTAAAAATGCCTGAGCCTCTTCGGTCTCAGGTTGGTTAAAAAACGTATCTGCGCGCCCGGCCTCATGAATTCGCCCGCCGACCAGAAACAAAACGTCGTCAGCCAAACGCCGCGCTTGTCCAAGGTCATGGGTCGACAGGATCAGCCGGGTGCCGTCTGCCTTGGCAGTTTGCAAAATCATCTCGATTTCTCGCGTGGCACGACCGTCTAAAGCGGCGCAGGGTTCATCAAGAAACAGTAGCTTTGGTTTGCATATCAAGGCCCGGGCGAGTGCCAGCTTCTGCTGCTCGCCGCCCGACAGCACAGGCGCGGCACGGCCCAAAAGCGGCTCTAATCCTACACGTACAGCCCATTCACGTGCCGCCTTTCGCGCCTTGTCTTTAGGAGCTCCGCGTAGACGCAAAGGGTAAATTAGATTCTCTAAGACCGTCCGCCGCAGCATTATCGGGCGCTGAAAGACGAACCCTTGATGATGCCGTGCCTCTTCGGTTGTGCAGGCCCAGTCAATCTGCCCAGCCGACAGCCGTGCGGTGCCGTGTAGAAGCTGTAGCAGTGTCGTTTTTCCTGCGCCGTTGGGCCCGATGACCACCGTGGCCCCCTGCCCTCCAAGGGTGAGATCGATGGGCCCGACCAACCGTTGCCCGCGCCGACGGCTTTCAATCGCAATCGCATGCATGGGAAAAAGCTGTGTCACCAACTCCCCTCCCGTTCGGTCCGACCCAACCAGTGGATCGCGAGATTTACGGCCACCGCAAGCCCGATCAGCACAAAGCCAAGTGCAAGGGCCAAGGCAAATTCACCCTTACCCGTCTCGAGCGCAATCGCTGTGGTCAGCACCCGCGTGGCGTGATCGATGTTCCCACCGACGATCATGATCGCCCCCACCTCGCCGATGGCACGGCCAAAGCCAGCCAAGGCCGCAGTCAGCAATGCGCGGCGCGAGTCCCACAATAGGGTCCGTATTTTCTGCGTTTGGGTGACATTCATCGAGATCAAGAGGTCATGGTATTCTTGCCAAAGTTCGCGGATCGACTGATGTGCAATCGAGGCGATGAGGGGCACAATGATGATAACCTGCGCGATAATCATCGCGGATGGCGTGAACAAAAGGCCCAGCACGCCAAGCGGCCCCGAGCGTGAGAGAACCACATAAACGACAAGACCCACCACAACGGGCGGCAGCCCCATAAGGGCGTTCAGAACCGCAATCACCAACCGACGCGCCCGAAAGCGCTTTACGGCGACCAAGGCCGCCAATGGGAGGGCAATAAGGCAGGCCACAACCAAAGCTGAGAGCGTGACACGCAACGACCGACCGGCGATTTCAACCAGTTCAGCGTCAAGTGTAGCCACAAGCCAAAAGGCTTGCACGATCCCGCTCCAGATATCGACCATCGCGTGGTGGCCTCCCCCATATTAGGGCGTAGGCCCCATCTTAGCGCACCCTGTCAGGACTATCGCGGGGACGCCAGTGGGAGAGGCTTTGAAAAGTGCAGGTGAGACAGGACAGCCGAACATTTTTGATGGCCTCGGGCCAATCAGGACAGATTGACCCCTGCGTGATTCTGCTGAGCAAGGGTAATGAGGCTCTGATAAAGGGAAATTGCTGTGCCTATTGTCACTGGAGTACCTACAAGATTAGATCAGCATCAAGTATAGTTTTCCTCATTATTTCAGTGTCTTATTAAGGAGCTCGAATTTCCTTCATGAAAATAACAGCAACTATTGTTGCGTCCGCACACGCGGTTCTCACAAGAATCTGTTGCACGCAAAGCTTGAATGGCATTAAGTAACGGAAACAAAAGCGCTACCGAATAATAGCGTTACTGAGAGCGAGGGCAGAT
>NZ_CP084955.1 GCF_022788655.1 Sulfitobacter indolifex
CTAGACATCTGCGATCAGAACGATGCGCCTGCCAAGCCCGACTTCGGCCTGAACCGCCTCTGCCATGACAGTGCTGAAATGGGTCTCAAGATAGCGCACAACAAACCCGCTGCGGGCGGCCAGCGTGTACCGCCCGCCCTCGTCCGACACAAAACGCAGGGGCGCGAACCAATTGCGATGCTTGTCAGGATAAAGCGCGCGCAGCCTCTCTGACACCGCCGACCACGACGTACCATCGTTCACGGGCGGGACATCTTGCACCGCCTTGGCAAAATCGACCTTCACCACCGAAGAACTTTGGGCAGGGTCCATGCTCTCCATCCGTTCGGCATAATCCTTACCAACGGCGGTCCAGGTCGCGCGCGATATTTCAAACACCCGCAGAATGTTCAGCCGATAGGCCCCGACCCTGCCCCGTACCCCCTTGCGCACACAGATCAACAGCCGGTCATCCACCCAGCGTTTGATCTCGCGTTTCACGGTACGTTCCGTTACATGCCATATCCGCGCCATTTCTGGCTGGCCCACGCAGAAATGGTCCAGTTTCCAATTGTACCGTGCCGTGATCAGGGTACAAAGTCGTGTCATCGAAATCTGTTGGGCTGGCGTGCCATGCAGCCCCGAAACGCTTAGTGCTGTCAGGACATCATATTTCATAGACCCTGCACCGGGTCCGGTTAGCCGCTTTGGTTCCATGATAATCTCACTGTCTCACCTCACAACGCCGACCTTCATTGGGTCGATTCTGATTGAGGTTGATAAGTGCATGAAATCCCGCTTTCTGTCAATGCTTGCCGAAATACACGAATTTCCAATATAATATTTAAATCAGGTATATCAGGTATAGGGTGACACTAGTATGTCACCCTATCGAAGCCTTCGTGTCACCAATACTGGATGGAAACTTCTTTATCTGTCACCAAATATAGTTGATTTGTCCTGCGATTCAGATGGCGTGACCGATTTACAGGATTTCAAAAGCCGAAAGTTTGCTTTTGCCAATTTGACCATATCCCGTTAATGAAGAAGAATATGAAAATAGCAAGAGCAGCACCATGAGAGACCATTCAGACCTTCAGGACATGAACGCGCGCAGTCTCGCACAACAGGCATCTGTTCGGCGCGCAACATTCGATCCCGGCATCGTCAAGGCACTGCGCCCCTTCTCAATCTGGGAAATCAGCCAGTTCATGTTCGACATCCCCCCCGATACCCTGCGCAAGAAACTGGCCGAAGACCCCGCCCTGCCCCAGGGCGAAACCCAGGATGATGGCCGCCAGCGCTGGTTCTCGCTTAAGGAAATCAACGAACTGCGCCGCCGCTTGCGGTTCCGGGGTAAAACACTGCTGCCCCGCCGCCCCGATGGCCGCGCCATCCGCGTTGCCGTGTCCAACTTCAAGGGCGGCGTGGGCAAGACTGTCGTGGCGCAGCACCTGGCAAATGCCGCCGCGCTTGATGGCTATCGCGTGCTGTGCATTGACTTTGATCCGCAGGCCACGCTCACCCACTCCATGGGTCTGGTCGAGGTGAAGGAAGGCAACACCGTCTGGGGCATCATGTGCCGCGATCTGTGCCACGAGGCGGACCGGATCATGAACAGCTATGACCTGCCCGAAGAATGCCCCTACCCCGCCTCCGATGAACTGCCCGAAGATGTGCAAAGCATTGGCGCGCAGCGGACGCAGGATTTCATCCAGCCCACCTGCTGGCCCACCATCGACATCATCCCCAGCTGCGCCAACGCGGCCTTTGTCGAATTTGCCAGCGCGCAATACCGGGCCTTGCACAAGGCATGGTCGTTCTTTGGATGTGTGGCGCGGTATCTCGATGAACTGCCCGACGATCAATATGACGTCATCATTTTCGACTGCCCGCCCGCCATCGGCTACCAGTCTCTAAACGCCGCTTTTGCGGCTGATATTCTCTATATTCCCTCCGGTCCCGGTTACTGGGAATACGATTCCACCACCAGCTATCTGGGCCAGTTGGGTGACGCGATGGAGGATATCTCGGACGGGTTTGGTAAGCTGGCAGCGGACGCAGGTATAACGCTTCCTAAACGGTTTATGGACATTCGTATCCTTATGACCCGCTTTGAAACCAACAACCCTTTGCATACCGCGATGATGGATGCTTTTCGCAATGTCTTTGGCGCTGACGTTTGCCAGAACCCGATTGAAATGACCCGCGCGGTCGAACAATCGGGGCGGTTTCAGATGTCGGTTTACGAACAGGACTACCGCCAGATGACCCGCGAAACTTGGAAACGCGCGCGGCAAAGTTTTGACCGGTCTTATGAGGAATTCAGGGCAACCATGCTGAATGCCTGGGACCGCGCCATAGAAACAGGAGAGATGTGACATGGCCAAGAGCAACAAATTCGGCTTTGCCCCGGTGGAGCCCGACGCCCCGAGACGCCGCGAACGGTCGGTCGGGCCGATGGGTGCCGCGGTGCGCGAAGCCGCGGAAAGCCTGACAGACGCCACCGACGCCAAAGTCGAAAAGCGCCGCCAGAATGCCAAAGACGCCGAAGCGTTCCGCGCCGCGCAGGACGAAGGCCGCGTGTTGATCGCGCTGGAGTTGTCGCAGATCTCAGCCGACGATCTGCCGCGTGACCGGATGGATCTGGATGCTGTGGCATCCTCGGACGAGATGGAGGAACTCAAGGCCTCGATCCGCGAGCGGGGCCAGAAGGAACCCATCGAAGTCTACCCGGGGCCGGACGGCAGTTACCAGCTCAAGAAAGGGTGGCGTCGTTTTACCGCGCTGTCGCAACTGATGGCGGAAACCGGCGATGCTCGTTTTGGCACCATCACCGCGCGGATTGAACGCGGTGATGATGGGCGGTTGGCGCGCTATATCGACATGGTCGAAGAAAACGTCGTGCGCGAAGATCTCACCTTTGCCGAGATGGCACAGGTTGTAATCACCGCCGCGCAGGATGGCGGGGTGGGGGAGCCGGACCCCGATGCGCTGGTGGCGCGGCTGTACGGATCGCTGCACAAGATGAAAAAATCTTACATCCGCAGCTTTATTTTCCTGCTGTCGCAACTGGGCGATGTGCTACCTTTCCCCAAGGCAATTTCACGCAACCTGGGTGTTGATGTGGCACGGGCGTTCAAGACACAGGACGCGGCCGAGGCGCTGCGCGCCAAGCTGCAAGAATGCCAAACCCCTGAGGAACAGAACAAGGTGCTGGCCGAATTTGTGGAGGCTTCCAAGGGAATGCCGCAGGCCCAAAAGAAAAAGCTGGAGCCGCGTGAGAAGTTCGAGTTTCACGTCGGCTCCCTCAAGGTGACAGCGCGGCGGGGTGAATGCCGAATCGTCAGCAAGGATGATTTCGCAGCCATTCCCAAGCCTTTGCTGGAACGCGCGATCAAAGCTTTTGAGGATGAACTGCGCGGCGGCCCAAGTGTAAAGCCGCTATAAAGATAGGGGTAACCCATGGGTTACCTCGTTTTTATCTACTAAAATCATATATTTAATTAGTTTTCGGGGTGCGGCGAAGGCGCATGTAACCCGCAGGGGGCGGCGGAATTGAAGGAGTGAGCCAAATTTGACGTCTCTCCCCGGTTTCACCAGCGTTCTCACCTGTGATTGGCCGCTGTGGTCCACGGCGATGCGCCGATCAGCGCCCCATATCAGCATATTCAGTGACGATGCCAAGGCGGCGTTAGCCCCACATCATTTCCGTCGGGGGCTAGGACCGCGCGGCGCGCAGGGACTGGCCCGAGAATAGGGCGAGGCGTTGCTTTTCCGGCAAGTCGCTGCGCAGCCCTCCGGCATGACCTACCAGCAGTATCGCCCGACCCCGCAGCCCGTGCAGATCAAAGGGCAGGGTGGCGACCATGGCACGGGTACCTTCGGCACCTATAGCGTTGTTCCAGGGACGCCAGTTCGGCTGATATTGGGTGTGGTCTATTCTCTTGAGAATGCTTTAGATGCCGCACAAATTCAACGCTGATCGTCGCGACAATTTCCCAAACCAGAAGCTACAGGTGACCAACTGCGCAGAGTGCGACGAAAGCCTGCGGCAGCATGGCGATCTGACGGTTTGGATCAGCGATGACGCACTTGCGGTGTGGTCGGCTCCACCTCGCACGACACCTGGCGGCCAGCCTGTCTATTCTGACTTGGCAATTGAGATGTGTCTGCAACTTCGCATGGTTTTCAAGCAGCCACTGCAGCAGACACAAGGCTTGATGCGTTCCCATGCCAAGCTTCTGAGCGTTGATATTACGGCGCTACATTTCACGACCATGTCACGCAGAGGCGATGGGGTGAGCTTGCCTCCCCAAGTTACATCCAAGAGCGCCACCCCGGTGCATCTGGTCGTGGAAAGTATCGGGTTGAAAATCTTCGGCTAGGGGGAATGGCTGGAGAAAAAGCATAAAACAAAGAGGAAACGGCGCACATGGCGTAAGCTGCACCTTAGCCTTGATTTCATCAGCGGCCAGATCGTCTGCTGACCACAGATGACATTGGTGATCCATCCGCCCTTCCGGGCCAACTGGATCAGATCGGCCCCCCCCGTTAAGCTATTCTTGGCGGATGGTGCCTATGATGGCGAGCCAACGGTTCGGGCCCTCATTGAACGCCTCGGTTCGGAGATCAAAGTCACAATCCCACTGACCGAGAACCCGATTTTGAGCACTGACGCGGCTCAAAATCCTAGCGCACGTGACCGCCATATTGTCGACATAGCTGCCCATGGCCGGATGGCATGGCGGACATCATCGGACTACAATCAGCGCAGCCGCGGCGAAACCTCAATGGGGCGTTGGAAGGCCGTCATTGGCCCCAAACTCAAGGCGCGGTCGTTCGAAAATCAGAAGACAGAGGCCAAGATTGGCGTCCGAATTTTGAGCCGAATGACTGGACTTGGCAGGCCTAATTTCGAACGCTTCGCCAGAAATCCGTCTCGAGTAGGGCGCGGGCCGTGCTTAAGGTGATCTGTGTCACAAGACCGTGAAACCTGTAGAAAACACCGGTAATAACGATGCCGAAGTCATGGATAAGACTCAAGAAATAACCCCCAAGGACGCCATTTTCGAACCTCAGATAGGCACTACAGATTAGCTTAATCCCGTAACTAGTAATTCCTCTGAAAAATAGTACGCGGCGGGTGCGGTGTTAAATGTTCCACCCAGGGAGCGAGTTGATAGGGAACTGGAAAGCTGGGTTGCCGCGATGCGCAATAAGCGGACAGCGCTCAACCTGCCGACATTCATGCAGGCCTGCCCGGAATTCGCGTCCTGGGTGCGCAGTATGGACAGAATTCCTGGACGATTGGTGCGCTCTGAGCATGCCTGGAATGTGGCGCAGGATCGAATGGGCACCCAGGTGGCCATGGCCGCGTTTGCACTCGTCTTCGAGAAACACAGTGCAAGCGAGGTTGCCTCACCGGACGGATACTTGCGGCGCATGGGCGAGAAAGCCGGGGCAGGGAAGCTGCATCTCGAGCGCAGCTTCTATGGTAGGCTCAGTGGGCAGGCGGCATGACGTATTGATCAATAAGTGGCATTGGCATATATTGCCAATAAAGGAGGCCCGACTCATGGTGACACGCAACGTTGTCCTGACCGAAACCCAAGACCATCTTGTTCAAGCACTGGTGGCGTCCGGGCGCTACCAGAATGTGAGTGAAGCCATGCGCGCTGGCTTGAGGCTGCTCGAGCAGGAAGAGGCGCAGATCGCGGGCATCCGCCAAGGGCTTCTCGAAGGTCTGGCGCAGGCCAAGGCGGGTGATTTTGCTAAGGGCAGCGGCAAAGATGCGATCCGTAGGGCTTTTGCGACTGCGCGAGCGCGTTCATGAGCCGATCCTTCCGGCTGACCCGTCGTGCGGAAGCCAGCCTCACTGAAATCGCCAGATGGACAATCGAAACTTTCGGGCTGCGCCAAGCAGAACTCTACGAGGCCGAATTGCTCAACTGCTGTGAACGTATCCTGAATGGCCATGCGCATAGTCGGAGTTGCGCGGCTCTCGTTGATGATGTCGAAGACCTGCGATTCATAAGGGCAGGGGAGCATTTCCTGGTCTTTCTAGATCGATCGGACGAGGTCATCATCGTGGATATCCTCCATTCCCGAAGCGATCTCCCTCGCCATGTTACCTCGCTTTTGGCCTTAAAGTCCGAAAACTGCTGATCCTCGTCACAACCCGGCTGCCTTCGTCAGGTTTACTCGGAACCGGTCGCGCCGGCGTTGATAGCGGCGGGTCATTTCCGCCGAAGCGTGGCCGAGCTGTTTCTGGACATAGCGTTCATCAACCTCTGCCGAACTGGCGAGGCCGGGACGCAGGGAATGACCGGAAAAAAGCGCGAGCCGGTCCTTTTCAGGCAGGTCGGCACGAATTCCGGCGTCCAGGACCGTGCGCTTGATCAACCGCACGACATGCTTGTCGTTCAATCTCGTCTCAGAAGCCCTTTTGCCATCCCGCGAGATGCCGACAAAGACCGGACCGAAGTTGATCTTGGCGAAGTGCAGCCATTGTTCGAGCGCGTGCACGGGGCAGCTCTGGTCGCTAGAACCGTGGCCAATCTCGACCTCGCGCCAGCCAGTCTTAGCATTGAGGGTGAGTAGGGCGCCCTTGTCGACGATCTCGATCCAGCCACCTGAATCCGGCGTGTCATCCTTGTGCCCGTCGAGGCTGATGATTTCCGACCGGCGCAGACCGCCCGCATAGCCGATCAGCAGGATGGCCCGGTCTCGCAGACCGCGCAGGTCGAAGGGCAGAGTGGCGACCATGGCTAGAATGTCCTCGGCCAGGATAGCCTCCTTCTGCACCGGCGGACGGGCGTGTTTGCGTTTGATGCCGGCCAGTACGGAGGCGATATGGCGGTTCTTGCGATCGAGTTTGAAGCCGCGTTGCTTGTAGTTCCAGCTAAGGCCAGAAAGACGGCGCTCGATTGTCGAGACTGAGAGGGCAGGGGCCTTTCCCGTGGGTGCCGCAAGGTTAGCGAGGTAGAGCCCGATCATCTCAGGTGAAGGCGGCAAAGGGTCCGTTCCCTTCAGTCTGCACCAGCGGGTAAAGTGCACCCAGTCTTTCGCATAGGCCTTCAGGGTGTTCTCAGAAGCCGCCTGCTTTGCATAGCTGAGTGCGGTTTCTACCAGCTGATCGAGGGTGCCTGAACCAGCCACATGCGAGGGCAAGGTGATGCCATCTCTTTTCTCTTGATCGCTCTCTTCAACCTCAGCATCATCGGATGTACTAGCGCGTGCTGAGCTTAATTTCTTGTCCTCTGTGGCCATGTTTCCCCCGAAAATCTGCTAGTATTGAGACTGAGCTGCGACAGTATCTCTTAGTGTCCGATAATGTAAACTTATTGGACATAACTAAGCGCGGCAAGGTAGGGCGGTTTTGGCGCTATTTGCTGGCACAAAGAGCCGTCTCAATGTACGTTGCGCGCATGACCTTTGCCCGCGCCAATACAATCGAGTCTCTTGTCACGCTACCTCTTATGCCCGCCTGGGTCACCTCTGGACGTGCAGAAACCCCTGAATATGTGGCGTTTTTGTCGGGTGCGGCGCTTGCTCACCTTCATCTTGTGTTGGCACGAGACGAAGTCCCCAGATCTTTGCTGCGGGAACGTCTCGCGCTGCGTGCCGCTGAGGCCTGTGTGACGTTTTCTGGCCGTTCTGAGCGGGCCCGGGACTTGCGGGACGCGGTTCACCTACTGCGCTCGGGAGACCTACCGGGACCGGCAAGGGGAGGCTATTTGGCTTGGCGTCGCGCAGTCGAGCGGCCGGTGTCAGTTAGGGCGTTGTGCCGCGCTGTACCGCCCCTTGAGCAGGAGCAGATCGCTATGTGGCTCGATGCGGGGCAGGGGGCGCCGGTCTCTCGCGCAGGCGCTCGGCTGGGATTATCTTGTGCCGTTGTTGGCCCAAGGTCTTCGCCGCGCTGACTTGGGAAAGCGCGGCGAAGACCTGCGTCTGGCCTGTCATCGCGCGGTCGTCTCATCGGCCACTGAAGCCGTGCAGCTCTCCGCCGACCTTGCGCGTCGGACGGCGCATCTGAAAGCAGTCGCCCCGAAACTCCGGGCCAAGGCTGCAAAGGAGGCGGTGGAGATTTTTTTTAACCCGTGACGCCGTGACGCCGTCCGCGTTGCCTTTGCCAAATAGGGCAGCGCGGCGGCTGTGTGATCGTTTGATTGATCTCGGTGCGGTGCGCGAGTTGACCGGCCGTGAGACGTTTCGGCTTTACGGGGTTTAGGTATGGCAAAAGATCGCCCCGCAACAGAGCTCGGCCGCGAGCTTGCCGACCTTCCGCCCGAGCTGCGCTGGTGCGAGTTGATGCGCCGGATTGAGGCGGTGCTGTGGTGCTTACGTTACATTCGACGCACCTTCGGTCCTATCCGTCGGCCTTTGTCTAGATCATTGTGTGCGGCCGAAGTGCGATCCGCACGCCAGGGTCATTGGAAGTGCTGTATTGGCCAGCATCTGGTATCCCGCAGGCTATTCACGTTGACAATGGGCGAGACTTTCGCAGCGACTCCTTCCAGTCGGCCTGCGCTGAATGGGGTATTGCGGTCGAGTATAGACCACCTGGTCGCGTGCATTATGGCGGCCATATTGAGCGTCTGATCGGAACGAATATGGGAGCGGTTCATGTGCTTCCGGGAACAACGGAATCATCGCCAAAAGACAAAGGCGGATAGTGTCCCAAGGAATGGTGTAACTTTGTTCTTCGGCCATGGCTTGGCCGCAGTTACAGGGCGGCGATTGTCGCCGGGTCCATGGGGGTAGTGTCGCAAATGGCGGCGACGGTTTCCAGTGTCATGTAGCGGCGCGTGATTGCCCACTCATCATTTTGCTCCAGCATCAGGGCTCCGACCAGTCGTGTGACTGCGGCCTCGTTTGGAAAGATGCCGACAACGTTGGTCCGGCGCTTAATCTCCTTGTTGAGGCGTTCAAGGGGGTTTGTGCTGTGGATCTTGACCCAATGCTCGCGGGGAAAGCTCTTGTAGGCCAACACGTCATCCTCAGCCCGGCGCATCAAATCCGCGAGCTTTGGATAGCGCGTCTCAAACGCGTCGATCAGCTCGGTCCAGTGCTCTTTTGACGCGGCCAGCGTGTCTTGGTCGAAGGCGGTTCTGAGCGCCGCGGTGACGATTGGCTTGTCCTTCTTACCGACGCAAGCAAGTGCGTTGCGCATGAAGTGGACGCGGCAGCGCTGGACGGTCGCGCCGAGCACCTTTGCCGCGGCGGCCTTCAGCCCCTTATGATCGTCCACTGCCCGGCAGTGGTTTGCTTGCAAACCATGAGAGGGGGCGATGATCAGGCGGGTGCCGCGCAGCCCGCGATCGGCCAGAGAACGCAGAAATTCGTCCCAGAAGACCTCGGCTTCATTGGGCTGGACAGCGATGCCCAGAACCTCGCGGCGTCCATCCAGGTTGACCGCCACTGCCACTATGGCAGCGACGCTGACGATCCGACCGCCACGGCGGACCTTGATGTAAGTCGCGTCAAGCCAGAGATAGGGCCATTCGCCTTCCAGCGGGCGGTTCAGGAATGCATCGACGCGTTCATCAATCTCGCCGCAGAGCCGCGAGACTTGGCTCTTCGATACGTCAGTCATTCCCATCGCCTTGACCAGATCATCCACGGAGCGCGTCGACAGGCCCTGAACATAGGCCTCTTGAATGACAGCCGTCATGGCTTTCTCCGCCGCCCGGCGGGGCTCAAGGAACTCGGGCAGATAGCTGCCCTTGCGCAGCTTCGGGATCTTCACATCAACCCTTCCTGCACGCGTTTCCCAAGCTCGGGACCGGTATCCGTTGCGATGGTTCATGCGGTCGCTGCGTCGCTCGTGCGCACTGGCACCGCAGAGCTGGTCGACATCCAGTGCCATGAGGCGGTCGGCGACGAACCCGAGCATCTCGGCAAGCAGGTTGCTGTCCGATGTCTCTGACAAAAGCGCACGCAGCGCGGCAGCATCTGATAGACTGTTCTTGGTCATGGTCATGGTCGTTCTCCTCGGTCAAAGTTAGGTCCGCAAACCAAACCTTAGCTGAAGAACAACCATGGCCGCCAAGCGACCCGAACGGGCCTCGCTTCGCTATGCGAAGGCTCCGCTCAGCCCGCGCTACCAGCGGGAGTTACACCAACTGTTGGGACACCGCTCAAAGGCGAGTATGACAGCACTGGCAAAGCAGCAAGTCTGTGCGGTCAGCGTTGATCAGCGCCTTGCGTTCGGTCGGGCTCATCGCTTTAGCCCTTGTGACAAAAAATCGTTTTCGACCGCCAGCTTTCCGATCTTGGCGTGAAGCTCTTTGACCTCAGCTTCGTTATCTTCGGCCCGCCGGACCTTATCGGAAAATACCCCGGTCAGCACTTCAATGGCCTGTCGCTTCCACGTCGTCACCTGCGTTGGATGAACCTTGTGCTTCGCTGCAATCTCTTGCGCGGTCTTGTCACCACGTAGCGCCTCGAGCGCCACAGTAGCTTTGAAATTGTCTGAAAAACTGCGTCTCTTCGTCATTTGTGTATCCTGTCTTCAAGGTTGGATACATCTTAGCACGCTGTCCAGATTTGTCGGACCACTTCAGACATAGGTGTCACACGAACGCCAATCTTACTTCTGCAGGCACCGCCCGCACCAGATGAGCGACGGTTCTATCAACACATTCTCGCGTCGATTGGTGCGCCGATGTGGGGCAGACACACTGTGTCCGAACTGAAGGTGCGCGCGCTAAGCCATCTGCACGACATGGACCTCAAAATGATCATGATCGACGAGGTTCATAACTTGCTGGCAGGCAGCTATCGGGAACAGCGTCGTTTCCTTAACATGCTCGGTTTCCTCGCCAACGATCTGTGCGCATCGCTTGTCGTGTTCGGCGTCAACGGAGCCGTCGATGCCATTCGCGGTGACGAGCAGCTCGCTCGGTGATTGGATGAACATTTCCTGCCGCTCTTGGAAAACGACGTTGAGTTTTCCCGTCTTGTCTAGACTCTGATTTCAGCCATACAGTTGGAACGCGGATCAGGTCTCAACGTCCAATCACTCCGATCGATCCTCGGTGTTACAGGCGGCATCACGTCACGCGTGTTCACCATGATCAAGGCGTTGGCCATCGAGGCGATCGAGACAGGTAAGGAGCGAATTACTGATGAGGCCGTCCAAGCATGGCAGCTTGTTTGGGCCAAGCACAGCTGGAACATTCTGCGCCAACCCTTGCCCTCGTTTCAGTGACCATCCGACCGCTGCCAGAGCGCCCTCCATCCCTTCAAGATGAGCTTTTGTCGAGTTGGATCACTCGGCTTGCTGGTGCGAACCATTGTTCGGTGGCCGAGCTTTGCGGATATTTAGGACTCGTTGGCGAGTGCCCACCGGAAACGTGGAACGAGCTAGCGGGCGCAAACATCGAACGGCTTGGCACCATTTCTGGATTCCTACCGAGCGACACGCACAGGATGCTGCTTACGCGTCGCGCGGATTTTCCGATTGAATGTATTTCCCGTTCGGACTTTCAGTTTTGCCCGATGTGCCGCAACGAAACACCCGGGGTTTCGTTGCGGCATGGGCGCTACGCTTGGTCGATAGTTTGCAAAAGCTGTTGTACTGAGTTGCGGCCTCTTCGCGCTGACCCAAACGCAGGTGATCTGCTTTCTTCAGGGCTCCGAACTCGCGCATCAAGAGGGGTGGTGCAGCTGAAGCAAGCCTATCAACAGGTAAATCCACGCGCTGGCCGGCGCATTGATTTGACCATGCAGATAATTGGTTTTCTCTCACCAGAGCTTCTTCATCCTACACTATTTTCAATAGACTTCCGTTGGCGTTTAATGATGCTTGAAGCTGTCCACCACGGATTGTCACACCCAATCTTGGCTGTTGCGCATGCCGTGCGCAAAGATCCGACTGCGGGAACCAGACTCCACAACGCCTTTCCGTATAAGAGAAAACTGTTGGCTCGAGTGATGCGGCTCGCTGCCAGCTTGCCGAACTACCAAATTCGAGAGGTAGAGAAAAAGAACGATCAGTCCGCTGTGTATAAATCTGCTCGTCCCAACGCGCCTAGGCCCGAATACCTGGCCGCAGCAAAGCAAGCGATTAGCCAGCTCGGCGAAAGCGCCGAACGCAGTGACCTGCTTAGGTGCGCAGAGACGTTCTTGAAAGAGGCTCGCCAACCGCCTGGGGATATCTCATGATTGACTTTACCAAAACGGTCAAAAAAGTAGTGAAAACGATTGAGTTTCGCCAATAACGTTGCCACGACTGGTGGCGCAGGCGCTCGGTTGGAAGCATCTCGTGCCGCTGATGGCCGCGGGCCTGAAACGCCTCGACCTGCGCAAGCGCGGCGATGATCTGGCGAAAGCCTGCCATCGCGCCGTTGTCGCCTCGGCGGTGGAGGCGGTGCGCCTTGCTGCTGATCTTGCCCGTCGGGCGGCGCAACTGAAGGCGGTCGCTCCGAAGCTGCGGGCCAAGGGGGCAGCTAAGGCCGTCGAGATGTTCTTGAGACACGATGCGGTGGCACCTGCGGCCTTGCCTTTGCCGGACCGCGCTGCGCGAGGGTTGTGCGACCGGCTCGTCGATCTTGGGGCTGTGCGCGAGTTGACAGACGCTGCCGAGCTCCTGATCCGGAGCGATCTGACTGAGCAGGTCGGGAAGCATCGGCGCATCGCCAATGCTGCTGCTCGTGACTTCGATCGCGCTTATCTCCAGCGTCTTCTCATCAATCCCTATGTGGATATTGCGCCCTAGACGGTGTTTGGAGCCTCCATGCTTGCGAGCGTTCCACTCACCTTCAGCCTGTATGCCCGTGCTATCCACCAACAGCTGCAGCGGCCCAGCTGATCCCTTGTCAGGGATAGAGCGATGCCTAATGTCTTCTGACGCCGACATAGGGTGCTGAAGTCAGGGACAGACGAGTCCAGCCCGACAAGCTCTAGCAGGCTATCTACGAACCCCGTTGTCTGCCTCAAAGGCAATCCGAACAGGACCTTCAGGGTCAGGCAGGCCTGAATGGCCGCATCACTGTAGATTTGGTGACGTCCCCGCCGGCCTGAAGATGTCGCCTCCCACGCCATCTTCGGGTCGAACCAGATTGATAACAATCCGCGCCGCTTTAGTGAAAGGTTATACTCTGCCCAGTCTCGGGTCTTGTCTGTCGTCGGTGTCCAGCTGCTCATGAACGCCAGCTATCACGCGGTGAATCCCTTCAGGGTGCAATTTGTGCAACAAATCCGATTTTCATGCAACGTGCAGGGTTCTATGGTAGCATTACAGCGCTGGGGAGCACGGTGAGACTGCAAGCCCCTGCTCAAATATTGAAGATGTTGAGTGCTTTAAGGGCCTGTTTGGGGGGAATGGTTTTTTCTTGTTTTGGTGCAAACATTCCATCGTGACTAAGCCGCCGCTCGTCACAATCGTTATCCCAACGTACAACTACGGGTCCTACGTTATCGAAGCTGTGCGCTCCGCAGCATCTCAGAGCTACAGCCATCTCGAGATCATTGTTGTCGATGATGGGTCCACTGATGAAACTGCCGAAACCCTCGAACGTATGAAAGATGAGCTTCCTGCACTGCAAGTGATCACGACCGAGCACTGTGGCGTATCGCACGCGCGAAACTGCGGCACGCGGGCCGGGCGGGGTGCTTATGTGGCGTATCTCGATGCCGATGATCTCTGGCATCCGTCGAAGATCGAAAAGCAAGTGGAGGCGATGGCGCAGCATGAGGGGGACCCGGAATGGGCCGCGGTCTACTGCTTATTCCGCCCCATCAACGAACACGGCATGATTTTAGGCAGCGCACCGGCAGTTGAGACGCGCGGCTATTTCTTCGCGCGCCATCTCGTCATCAACCCCATCGGCAATGGCAGCGGAATGATGATGCGGCGAGATTTGATCATAGACCTTGGCGGGTTTGATCCGGCGCTTACGCATTGCGAAGACTTGGACGTGCAGCTCCGCATCTCCAAGCGCTACAAGATCGAGCTCGTAAGGGAGTATCTCGTGGGCTACCGGCAGCACTCTAATTCTGCCTCCACGCACCATCTACGCATGGCGAAGGCTGTCATGGACATCGCCGATAAACACACGGCGGGTAAAGAAATCCCGGCGGAGCTGCGCAAGGCCACTTTCGCCGCGGCGGATCGCTACCTCTGGTTCAAATATCTCAGGGGCGGCGCCTGGTGGCTAGGCTGCAAGACGTTTTTCAAGGCGCTCACGGCCGAACCCTTAGCTACCTTCGATGATCTCATGGTGCGCGCCACGCCAAGCTTTCACCGGCGCTTTGCCGCCTTTCGGTCCAAGGTCGCGGTCGATGGCGCCGCGACCACTAAGCATTTCTTTGACATGGATCCGCTGAGTGGCGTTACTCTACATGAGCCACCAGCTTTCGCCCGGCTCTCCCAACGCTTTGAGAGATTCGATGCACAGCTCTACGAGCGCTTCGCAAAGCGGCACAGCGAGGCCAGGCCAAAGGGAGAGAAGGGATGAGCGCGCAGTTTAATGGGCTGAGCCCCAAGTCTCGACCACAAGATCGAGCGGAAAAAGAGACATCGCATGGCTTATGACCGTTCGGTATTCCCGCGCGTCTCCATCGTCATGCCTGCCTACAATGCGGCGGCATTCATTGATGAAGCGTTGACGAGCATCGCCGCGCAGTCCTTCACTGCTTGGGAAATCATCATCGTCGATGACGGCTCTTCTGATGACACTGCCGACATCGCGGAACGCTGGGCTCAGCAAGACAAGCGCATCCGCGTTTTAAAGCAAGCAAACGCGGGGGCGAGCGCGGCGCGCAACACCGGGCTCGAAGCGGCCCGCGCCGCATGGATTGCGTTCATTGATAGCGATGATTGGGTCCACCGTGATTACCTGGTAAAGCTGATGAAACCGCTGAAGAAGAAGCCTCTGAACGCGGTCTTTTGTATCGCAGTGGACGTCGTCTCCGACGGATCGCGTGGGAAGCGCTGGATCCCGCCCCCCAAAGACAATCTCTTCCCCGTATTTGCAACGGACTGCCCCATTGCCGTCCATAGCGGTATCTTCCGGCGGAGCGTACTTCAGGAGATCGGTGGCTGGGACCCGGACCTAGGCACATGCGAAGACTGGGACCTCTGGATGCGTCTCGCGCGGACGACCAATAGGATCGAAAATGTGATGGAAGAGTTGGCCTTCATTCGCCTCCGTACGGGCTCCCTCTCGCGGTCTATGCCCATGCGTTTGGCGCGCGACGGTGTCATCGTGATTGAGCGGGCCGGTGAGCCGGACCCCCGCGTCCCGGAGCCCATTCCCCGCTGGGCGAACGGCCTTAAGAGCCCCGACAAAGACGACCGCGTCGCGCAACATCTCATCTGGTCGGCGGCACTCGATATCGCCGGCGGCGGCGATGGAAAGGGTGTTCTGGGGTTCGATCCCACCCATCTTACCGCTCCCATCGAGCCTTTCGACCTCGCCGCGACGGTGTGGGACGCGATTTCTCACACTACGGGCGAGATGGCTGACGATTGGGTGTCTTTAATGCCGGATGTAAAAGCCCTTGTCGCGTGGATCGAGGAAAGAAACCCGACGCCGGACTTGGCCCTGCGCACTTTCCGGGCATTGGAACTCATGATCTTTCAGTACGCTTACCTGAAAGAGCCCGTTGCCTTCTGCAGCACCTATTGGCTGACGATTGATATCGAAGAGCCGATTGAGACCGTTCATGTGCCCGCGGGCCTGTCGCAGCTCGCGGTGGTCGCCTTTGATGGGGAAGAGCGGATCGGCACCATCGGGCTAGACGTGCGCGACGGCGCGGTGGCGGCGCATCGGCTCGCGGATGCCCTCGCGCGCCGGTTTGGTGGGCGGTTGGTATATGGCCGTTTGAAGAAGCGGGATAGAGCCGCACTCAGCCTCATCCCCCACCTCCTTCGTGCGGGCCTAACGCGAAAAGTCGCGCGGTTTGGGGCAGCCTTTATACAGATGGACCGCCATTCGCAGTATGACCGCGCCAAAGCGCTCGCCATCGGTCTCGGGCCCGACATCGTCCGCGCAAGTGGGATCATAGAGATTGCCAAAGGGGAGGCAGAAGACGCCACGGCGGCCGCGCCTCTTTCTGGCGAAGCGCAAGCAGAAGGCAAAGATCAAGATGACGTGTTCATGCCCCATGACGAGGAGTATGGCACGCCCTACTGGGAAGATGTCTTCGCGAACCAAGACCCTTGGGATTACTCCAACCGCTACGAGCAGACCAAATACGAGCAGACGCTCGCCCTCCTGCCGCAGCGTAAGTTCGGACGGGCCTTGGAGCTCGCCTGTGCGGAAGGTCACTTTACCCAGCAGCTTGCGCCCCTGGTGGAGCAACTCATTGCGACCGACATCTCCGCAACAGCGCTGGAACGCGCTAAAGAAGCCTGCGCTTCCTTTGACAACATCACCTACCAGCAGCTCGACCTAAAGAACGGGCAGATCCCCGAAAAGTTCGACCTGATCGTATGTAGCGAAGTGCTGTACTACTTTGAGTCCCGGAAAGTCCTGGCCAAGATCGCGCGGAAACTCGCGAAGAGCTTGGCGCCGGGCGGGATGATCCTGATGGCCCATGGTAAGATCGCGGTGAACGCGCCGAAAGAGACTGGATTTGATTGGGGCCATCCTTTTGATTCGCGCAGCATTAGAGAGATTTTTGCCAAAGACCCCGGCCTCATTATCGTTGAGGAAGCTTGGTCGGATATCTACGGTATACAGCTTTTCGAAGCCTCTTCCGGCGGGATGGCGCGGTCTGCCCCACGCGTGACCAAGATCACGCGCGACCCAGACCTCACCTATTGCGTGTCTTCCCAGATTGAGTGGAACGGAGCGGCCCATTTCAAGAAAGTTGAAGTTTCCGATAAGCTCCCGATCCTCAATTTTCATCGCGTAACGCCAGAGCCCTTCCCGCCTGCGCTAGCCCCGTATTGCCATACGCCCGAACAGTTTGACGCACAGCTACGCTACTTCGCGGAACGTGGGTATTATGGCGTAACGCTCGACGCTTGGCAGACAGAGCGCGCGCGGTGGCGGGGGATGCCGGGCCGCGCTTTGGCGATCACGTTCGATGATGGGTTTGTGGATTTTCTCGAACACGCGCTGCCCACCTTGGAAAAGTACGGCTTCCCAGCGACGATGTTCCTGGTGAGCGAGTTCGTCGGAAAGGCAGCGCAGTGGGACGCCCGCCATGGCACGCCTGCGCCACTCATGACCTGGGAGCAGATCAAGGAAGCCGCAAATCACGGTGTTCAATTCGGCTCTCACACGGCGAGCCACCCGATCCTTTCCGCCCTGAGCCCCGGCGAGGTGACGGACGAAGCCAACCGCTCACGTAAGGAGATTGAACAAAGGCTCGGGCAGCGGGTGGAGAGCATCGCTTACCCTTACGGCGACTACAACGAAATCGTCGCGCGCATCTTTGAAGATCAAGGCTATACCATGGGCCTCAACACCTCGGGCGACCCCGCAGAGATCCATGATCGGCCAATGGAGATGAGCCGGATCGAGCTTTTGCCCACCGATGGGCCCGAAGAAATCGCGCTAAAAATCCCCACGCCGCGCAAAACCAATCAGTTACGGGCGCTGCGTATGGGGCTTCAGGACACGATTTTCAGAACCCGGTACAACCTTTTCTGAGTATCACGCGTCAGGCTGAAACATCCGCTGAAATAGGCCCAGATCGTTGACGAGCGAATCCCACGTGCCCGATTGCACCACGCGCCCTCCCTCCATCACAATGATCGTGTCCGCGACTTTGATCGTTGTGGCCCTGTGCGCGATGACAAGGACAGTGCAGCCCTCCGGACGGGCGGCGATGGCTTCTTTCACCAATGTCTCCGCCAGGGGATCGAGCGCGCTTGTAGCTTCATCAAGGATCAGAAGCTTTGGCTTTCGGAGAAGCGCCCTGGCGAGGGCGAGCCGCTGGCGTTGTCCGCCGGAGAGGTCGGCTCCATTCTCCGTGAGCACCCGGTCGTAGCCCTCAGGGTGATTAACGATGAATTCATGGATGCTGGCTGCCCGAGCAGCTTCCTCGATCTCGGCCGGGCTCACATCAGGCAGGCCATAGGCGATGTTATCTCGGATACTGGCGCGAAAGAGGTGAATGTCCTGGATGACCACGCCCAGCTTCGCGCGCCAATCCGTGAGCGCGAAATTCCCGATGTCGTAGCCATTTGCTTTTATGGCCCCGCCGCTCGGCGTGCGTATCCGGCAGAGAAGATCAACTAGCGTCGATTTTCCAGCGCCTGACGGCCCCGCGACCCCTGTGATCTCGCCCAAGGCGATCGAAAAACTTACTTCATCCAGCGCCACGTCCTCCTCACTGTCGTATTGGAAAGTGAGCCCTTCCACCTCGATATCCGTTTCAAACCCACGAAACGGCGTATCCCCCCCGCTCCTACGCGGCGGCTCAAAGAACGGGAGGATGTTGTGGATTGAAGCGATCTCAGCGGCGAGCTCCACACGGACACCGATCAAGGACTGCAAACGTGGGATGAGCCGTCTGAGGATCAGGACAAAGCTGACAAGTTCAGGGAGCGCGGAAAGGTCCTCTCCGATGCTAAGGATGCAAACCGCGCCAATGAGTAGGGCGACGAGGGTCTCAATGATCGGATCGACCGCGGCGGAGAGCTTCTCCTGACGCACGCCTTTGCTTACCGTTCTGTCGATGACGCGGGCGAATTGCTTCTTCTCTTGGGCTTCGTTGCCGAAGATGAAGATCGTCTTCAGGCCGGTTAAAACGTCCCAAAGACGTCGGGAGACATCTTCCTGCGTTTCCACGAGTTCCGCGCCCAACGTCTCAATTTTTCGAGTGAGGAACGAGATGAGAACATAAAGTGCAGTTCCACAGAGAAGTACGATGAGCGTCATCTCCAAAGATAGGATGATCAGCAACGCGATGAAAAAGAGCGCCCCGCACAGCTCCACCAGCGCCACTGCCACGCCCAAAAGCGCGTCAATAGCGCGCCAGGATTGGTTCTCGAACGTGTTGAGCAACCCGCCTGGCCCGCGCGCGAAGTCCCTCGGGTCATTTGCCATGAGCCGGGCGAAGAGCTTGGCCTGAATGTGCTTATTGGTTTCGGCGTCATATGCTGTCCAAGCGACATCTTTGATGTACTGCGCGATATTCTTGAGAATGACGAGACCGACAATGCAGAGGATAAGCGCGGTCAGACGGCTCTCGTCGGTAAAGGCGGCCAGAGCCTCATCTAAGAAGCCCAGCCCGGTGGACTGCGCGGCCTGCTCGTCCCCGCTTGTGCCGAGTAACGCTGCAAAAATAGGAACGAGGAGAAGAAGTCCGATGCCCTCAAAAAGCGATACGAGGATGCCGAGAATAACGAGCGGCACGATGTACCATCTTAAGTCTTCCAACTGCTGAAAGAGCTTCAAGAGCGCGCGGGTGTTGCTCATCGCCGAAAGACTGAGTGCGGGTGGGAATATTGGATCAAGTCAAAGTCCCTTCAATGGAAAGTAAAAGAGAGGTGGTTACTTGGCTTGGATACTGCATCGACGAAAGTTGGTCCATTAACCGTGGCGCGGGCGGCTTAGGGAGTGCCTTTCTTGCCACCCAAGCTCTGATTGCGGCTGAGCTTAATAGCGCCGCCTCCAGTTAATGGAGGCCGCAGGCTGATCGACCGCGGATGTTAGGCAAGAGGCAGAGCGCTCGCCGCTTTTATGGCGTTCTAAGCGCAACCAAAGCGACGAGGAAGAGGAATGGACGCTTACGTTAGAGACGATCCCGAACTAAGTAGAAATTAGAGAGGCTGGGGGGCGGTCGAACGTGTTTTCGGGCGGCCCTTTATTTATGTCGCCCTTAGAGCGCAGCACCTACTCGCCCTGCATCGCCCAGAGAGCCGCGCTTTCGGGAAATTCGCGCGCGCAATATGCGTAAGTGGGCTCCAAAGCTTGGCGCAGCGCGAGCCGCGTGCTGGAGGATACATCCGTTCCAGATTTCGCCCCGGCGTAAACCCTATTCGATATCTGTTCCGGCCTAAAGGAGACCCCGAATTTCTGGGTGAGTTCTGCCAGGGCATCCTCGCTGAAAAGCGCCTCATACAAATACAAGTGGCAGTCCTCTGGGGAGAAGACCTCCCGCATCGTCTTGATTGTGCGCGCATAATTCGCCCGAAGATCATGGTGCTTTGATTGGGCGTAGCGCAAGACAGCTTTGTCGAAGCTGCCCGTTAGGGGCATGCCTTCGCGCCAGTCTCTCTTGCGTCGGTTCATTTGCGCCGCGGAGATCGCGCGACCCACGGGATCCCTCATCAAAAACACCGCTGCCACGCGAATGTTCCGCTCGACAAAACCGTCTCGGATGCGAGCTAGCGTTTCCGCGCTGAGCCCTGCGTAAGAGGGTGTGATGTCTCCGGTGAGATGGACACCTGGCTGGGAAAGGCGCTCTTCGAAGTAATCGAAGTAATCGCGGGCATCCTGCTGCAGTTGACCACGGAGCGCCCACCCGTCCGGCCCTGTGCCTTTGAGCTTGGAGATGAGCTTTGCCACCGTCCGATTTTTGAGCTGCCCTGAGCGCATGTCGTAATGTGCGACCTCGGGCAGCGTGAGCGCGTCCCAGATATGGTATTCTTTGAGCGTGCCAAAATCCCCCGCCGCGTCGCTTGACAGATAATCGTAAAGCCAGCTCGTGCCCGATTTTTGCGCACCGAGGCCGAGGATGAAGGTCTTTTGCGTCGTCATATGTTTTCTCCTGGGTCGAACTGTCGCTTGGAAACGGGCGCTCGGTATGCCGGGCGCGCGAAAGGGCGCCTATCTGCCTGAAAGCACGACATTAAGGCCGCTTCTGCGGCTGACGCGATAAGAGCGCGAATACGGATGTGTCCACGCCGAGCTTCCGCCGGCACCAAGCCACCGCGAGCACGATGAAGATCGCTTTTGCGGCGAGCGCAGCAATGGCAGCCCCAATGAGTCCGATCATCGGAACTAGGATGGGTACTGAGGCCAGCCCGATGAATTCGGCCGCGGCCGTCATCATGACTAGCTTATCGTCGCCATCGGCCATCAGCATCAGCTGCCGCGCCGGGCCGCCGAGCCCCATCACCAGATAACTGATTGCGAGGACAATGAGAGCGGTCACTGCAACGTCGAAGGTGGGATCAAATAAGCTTAAGATTTGCGACGCGAAGGCCACGAGGATCCCCGCGCCCACCACCAAGGGAAGAACGAGGATCAACGCTAGCTTCCGGCTCACATCGCGGAGGCCGGCGAAATTCCTCCGCGCGTAAAGGCGAGCAAATGTCGGCGCGGCGAGGATATTGATGGCGAGAATCGGCAGCTGCAAAAGCTGAGCCGTCTTTTGAGCCGCGAAATAGGCGCCGACTTGTTCAGGCGGCAAAAACACCGCTGCGAGAACCACATTAAGGTTCGCTCCCATCGCCAAAAGGGAGGCGAGCCACATCCACCAAGGGATCGGGGGTGTCGGCGGCGTTGTTTCTTGCTTGCTCGTGGGTGCGAAGCGCGACGCAAAGACCCGGTGCATTAGGAGCATTTGCACGCTGACAATGCCCATCAAAACGAGCGAGATCGTCATCATCGCGCTCAGTGCCGACGAAAAGATGAAAGGGATTGCCGAGGCGGCCAGGCAGAGAAGGACGATGGACCCGCGCCAGATGATATCCCGCGGAATGAGCGCGAAGAAGATTGACCCAAACACGCGATATTGGTGCGAGACAAGCTCCGCCAAGGCGAACGGCAAAAGGAAGAGGCACGCACCCAGCACCTGCGCCCCGCCCACCTGCCAGCCAAAGAGCAACTCGGCGGCCCAGACAGTCAGCAGGATGGCGATGCACCCAACGCCGCCGGCCAGGACCGTCAGCAAGCTCCTGCGGACGAACTCGCTGCGGGCACGTCCTGCGTTCGGCTTTTCCTCTAAATTGGCGATGATCTTGATGCTCAACGTGTGCTGACCCAAGAGCGCCGCAATAGCACCAACTGAGCCGAGCGCGAACATGGTACCAAACTTGCCATACTCCGCGGGCCCCAGGAGCCGCGCAATGAGGAGAAACATCAAGAAGGTCAGGCCGGCACTGCCGATTTTGATTGCGCCAGAGAGCGCGCCGCCCAGCAGTAAAGTCTTCATTGGTCCTTCACACACTTGCGCAGTCTTGCGGACATTTTTCTTTTCTCCTACTTCGCCTCTTAACGCCGCTCGTCCAAAGCACCGATCTTTTGCGGGGCAGTGTGCTATGCCTTCGTCGGAAGAATGCTGTTTGAATAATACGACCCAAATGCCAGGCCGAGTACGACGTAGAGATGACGCCAATGCAGAGATCCAACGACATTCATCAGGACAAACAGACCAACCATAATCGCCAACACAAATGCGTATTTCATCCAGCCATCGCGCTGCTCAAGTACCTTCTTGAGGCAGCGATACCCCGCCGCGAAATAGAGGACTGCGAAGCCGATTGCCGCAAACACCCCATTTTGTAGACCTAGAACAACGAACGTGTTGTGCGGTTCGAAGCCATAAAGCAAGCGCGCCTGGTTCGGGCCGATGCCCCATGGTTTGTCGAACATTTCCCCGAGGGACTTGAAAATATGCTCAAACCGACCGCTATCATAGGATTGCAATGATAGGCGGCTGGCCAAAAAGTTGTCAGAGAGCGCTCCGCTCGTTGCCTCGCTAAAAAAGCCGATCTTGATCGCCCCCCCAGCAATGGCGAGCAACAGAAACGTGACCGCTGGGATCGTGGTGCGGCGATCGACCAAGAGCAGCCCGAAAAAGATCATGCCCGTCAGCGCCATGTGCACCCAAGCGCCACGCGAAAACGTCACAAGCAGGCAGGCCGCAAGCACCCCAAGCGCGGCCGTGGCGTACCAGCGGAAGCGCCGCACGGAAAACGCGATCCACATCATAAAGAGGATCGGCGGTACGAGGTATGGCCCAAGCACGTTAGGGTCTTTGAACGTCGATTTCACCCGACTCATGTGCTCATCACGGAAGAAGATAACCCTGTTAGGGATAAGGTCGAGATAGGCTAGGAGCCCGAATAAGGACGTGATCATCGCGCCCAGCGTAAGCATGAGTAAGATCATCCGAAACGCCCGATCCCCGTCGAGCTTCACGAAATAGGCGGTCATGAATAAAAGAAGGACGAGATATACCTCAATTAACACAGCCCGTGCCGCCACGGGGGCAGACACGGCCACAAAGGCCAGGGATAAAATAGTAAACCACAGGTAGAGAAGAAGCCCCACTGACGCCACTGACCCGAGGAGCTTCACCGGGCGCAACGGGGCCAGCGTGAACGCCCCAAGAGCGACGAAGAATAAGAGATCCGTAGGCGCGGGCTCGATCATCACGAAGAAGCTCAACGCGATACACACGAGATAAATGCGCCAGCTCAGCGCGAACCAACCGACGCGATCATAATTGTGAGTGTAGTACGATTGGATCATGACTAAATAGCCTCAACGGAAACAGGGGCAATGGCATCTATATAAATCGAAATTGTGTCATCGACCATGGCGTCGATGGTGCGGGAGCGAGCTAGGTGCCTTGAGGCGCTGCTGAATGACTTACGCCGCGCTTCGTCTCTAGCGAGAGAAACCAAGGCTTCACCCAAGTCTTGATCACCGCAATCGAGAGGCAGGACATGCCCGGAAACACCTTCTAGGACAGTCTCGTTCGCGCCGCCCACGGCTGTCATGATGATGGGCACGCCGCCGTGGATCGCCTCTAAGAGCGTATAGGGCATGGCCTCATAGCGGCTGGTCATGCAAAAGATATCGAGCCCTGGCATCAGGCGGGGGCCATCTTGCCATCCCATGAAATGCACGTTGCTGCCCTCCGCCAAGGCCTCAGCCTCCGCGCGCAAAGGACCGTCACCAATCACGATAGCTTTGAGATGTGACACCCGCTTCGCCGCGAGAGCGATCCCACGAAGAAACCGCAGCGGGTCCTTCTGATCCTCCAAGCGGCCAATAAATCCGACGGCGAGCTCCTGGTCGCTTAGGCCTATGGCCTGCCTCGCGGCTTCGCGGGTTGCGTCGGGGGATAGGGACACTCCATTCACGACGAGGGAAAGGCGATTTGCAGCGATCCCGAGCACGGCACTGGCATGATCGGCCTCCGCTTGGCTCACGGCGATAATCCGCGTCGCTCTGGCTGCAAGCACACGCTCAATTATTCCGTAGATGAGGCGATGCGGTTGGCCAAGACCAGGGTCCATTGTGCGGAAAGCGTGGGGCGTATAGATGCGAGCGCCAGGGATCGACCGCGGCAGGAGCCGGATCAGCGCCCCGGCCTTGGAGCTGTGCCCGTGCAAGATATCAAAGGGCATGAGGCACTGAAGCACCTTTTGAAGCGCGCGCAGGCTCTTTACATCCCCTGGGCCCACGGCGCGCGCCATTTCTACAGTTACGGTCTTAAGGCCTTCCACAGCGTGCAAAGCATCGACAAAATCCTGCTGAGCCCGTCCCGGCGCCCAGATGACCGTCACATCATGGCCGCGCGCTAAAAGCCCTCTCGCGAGGTCGAGCAAGTGACGCCCGGAGCCGCCGCCCGATGTCTCCAGGATGAGCGCAACTCTAAGGGTGTCAGCCATTTAGCGGCTTCCTTTCGGATAAGAGCGCCACCGGCGCATGGGCCAGTATCGGAAGGAGAGAAGCTACTGCCAAAGCGCTGATCACCTGCTCGTTGGAATCAAGAGTATTAAACGTATCTTAAGAGACACGACGTTGGTAACTTGGCACCCAAGACCTGTCTAGCTTTGCAACGCTACTATCTCCTGCTAGTGTTCTGAGTCTGACACTTCCTACCTGTTTCCGCGAGTTTCATCGAGTTTCATCGAGTTTGTCCAGTGCGCGGCGTTCCCGGGTGAGGATATCCTCTGCGGTTTTGGTCCATTTGAAGGGTTTTGGTTTCTCGTTGTGGTGGGCCAGATAGTCGTAGATCGCGGCCTCAAGGTCATCGACGCTGGAATAGCTGCCGCGCCGGATGCGCCTTGATGTGATCTCGGCAAAGAAGCGCTCCACCAGGTTCAGCCATGACGCGCTGGTGGGCGTGAAATGCAGCTTGATGCGCGAGTGTTTTTCGAGCCAGGCCTTCACCTGAGGCGTCTTGTGGGTGGCGTAGTTGTCGAGCACCAGATGCACATCGCGCCGGGTGGGCACAGCCTTGTCGATCTGTCGCAGAAATTTTAGGAACTCCTGCGCACGATGGCGTGGCATGCAATCGCCAATGACTGTGCCTGATTTCACATCCAGCGCAGCAAACAGCGTGGTCGTGCCATGGCGTTTGTAATCGTGCGTTACGGTCGCGGCACGACCCTTCTTGAGCGGCAGTCCGGGCTGGGTGCGATCCAGCGCCTGGATCTGCGATTTTTCGTCGACGCAGAGCACCACGGCACGGTCTGGCGGGTCGAGGTAGAGCCCGACGATATCGGTGACCTTCTCCTCGAACTTTGGGTCGTTCGAGACCTTGAACCCCTTCGTGAGATGCGGCTTCAAGCCAGCTTCCGCCCAGATGCGGCCGACGCTCGACGGCGAGATGCCCATGGCTTCGGACATTAGCGCGCGGCTCCAATGCGTTGCATTGGGCGGGGTTTCCTGCACCGTCTTGGCAATCACCTTCAGCCTTGTTTCCATGGGCAAAGGCGGCACCCGCGAGGGTCGCGTCTTGTCACGCTTGAGACCGGCCACGCCCTCATCGAGATACCGCTGCTGCCAGCGCCAGACCGTGGGTTTCGACGTGCCCGCGCGTCGCATGATCTCGAAGGTGCCATCACCGTCCGCTGTGGCCAGGACGATCTCGGCCCGCCAGACAAGCTTGCGCGCAGTGTTGCGGTTGCTGATCAGGGCTTGAAGCTCAGCACGGTCGGCGGGGCCAAGATAAAGGCAGATGTCATCGCGTCTCATGCCCCAAATATGGCACATCACGTTGCCGATGGGAATCATCTGTCAGGTGGTTAACACTAGAGCGGGTTTCAGTTAATTGGCCTCATATCCTGCCGCACTGAAGAAGTTATAGCATTCCTCGTCTGAGAACAGGTCGCAAACCCGGCCAACCGCTCTCCAGAGGTCTCCGTATGTTCGGACGGCAGCCTTTTCTGATGAGTGCCTTGGGCTTCGAGAACGCCATTCTAATTGGGTTCAGGTCGGGACTGTAGGGCGGTAAAAAGAGGAACCATGTGCCGATCACGCGCAGGGTTTTGGCTGCACTGGAGTTTTTGTGGCTGGACAGGTTGTCGAAGATTACGACATCGCCTGCATGCAATGTCGGGGCCAGTTGTGTCTCGACATAGCGATCAAAACATTTCGCCGTTCATTGTGCCCCATCGATCACCCAGGGTGCATCCAGCCGGTCATGACGGAGGGCACCGATAAAAGTTTGGGTGCGCCAGTGCCCGAACGGTGCATGATCGATCAAACGCTGCCCGCGCGGTGCCCAGCCGGTCGTCTTGGCCATGTTAGTCTTGACTGAGGTTTCGTCGATGAAGGCCAGTCTTTCCAGATGGTTGGCCATGAAAGGCTGACGTTGTGCGATCCAGATGCGGCGCAGGTCAGCAACATCCTTGCGCTTCTGCTCAAACGCCTGCAGGGCTTTTTTTATGCGTCAATCCGAGGCCACGCAGAACCCGCCAGACGGTGCCGCGATGAACATCGATACCGTGGGTCTCGGCCAGTTAGGCAACCAACTCATCGAGCGTGATCTCGCCTTTGGCGGTGACGCGCGCATCTATCCGACCGGTCACCCCGGCAAGTTTCCCATGTCCGCCGCCATTACCCTGGGGCCGCGGCGAAAGTGATCCCGTTTAGCATCGCAGCTTGATCAGATCATTCACGAATTTAGGTGACACTCGGAAATGCCGCGCCGCCTCGCGGTGTCCATGCCTCTCATCGCCAAACGCGACAACACGCGTTCGCGGCTCTATTGGATGTGGCTTGCCCATCTGTAACCCCCATATCTTCCTCATGGGCAGGGAATCACATCAATACCAATCTGGGAATCCTAAATCTGAAAGGCAGAGACACGCTCTAAGCCAAATAAGAAGAAACCCCGACGTGCATCGAACAGGCTAAAGGCTCTGGCGGCGGGTCAGACAAATTCGATATGCAAGTGAAATGTGAAAGCGATACGCGTTCCGAATGAAGTTAAACATGCTGGTTGAGCGCGGGAGAGCAAGGGGCCGCCTAACGTTCTATTTTGGAACTTTGTGAAATCGTGTGCTTTCGCGGGAAGAGAGGCCGGCGGCACAGACTATCGAGAGGGCCGCTTTCTCCTTGTTTTGACAATCATCCGGTTCGCGCAAAAGAGCGCCCAGATGCCGAAAGGCTGTGCCAATTTTAAGACCTTTGGTCAAACACACATATTATGGGGTCGTGAGCTCTTTAAAGGGCGTACCAGCCGGAAATGATGCGTCGAGGGTAAGACCACCCTGGCCAGCTTTAGTGATGGTTTCATCCTTGCCACGCGCGCGCACGGACGGCTTAGAGTAGTTTAGCTTCATAATTGATTCTCTTATGGACAAGTAACAGCATAATCTACACGCTGAAGCAAAGCGGCAATAATCAGCAGTCGCACGCACGCGCGCGTCCAACTTTTGGGCACTTCTGAGCCAACCAACGATCAAGAGTCGCATATCGGGATCGCGCACTTGCCTCAATGCTGTCGCATTCGCGCGTTAATTTTTGGGTTGGCATGCTTCCCTGTCCAAGCATAAGAGGGCCGAAAGGGGAGAGAACGCCATGGCAAATTCTCTGCGTAGGCGCGCAAACACACTCAAGGAGAAAGTGACAAAGTCTTTGAGTCTTTGGAGCGAAGTCTTTGCTTTGCTACGCTACAGCGACCCCAGGCTCAGCGTCATTGTCGTGATTGCGACCGGTGCGGAGATCGGTCTCATGCTCGGCGCGCTTTTCGCCGTAAAGGCGGTTATTCAGGTGATGGCAGAGACGGAGAGCATAAGCGCGATCACCGGCCAAATCTTCGCTTACGCTTCGGCGATAATGAGCCTCTTCCTGGCGGGCCGCGTGGTGCAATCTGTGGCGAACTATCATCGCGTTGCCCAGGGCTACATCGTAGCCGATTACGTCAACCAATCGTTACAAGATAGGGCTGTGAAGGCTGACCTGAGCTTTTACGACAGCGCGCTTTACTTCGACAGCCTCGAGCGTGCCCGCCAAGCCGGCGCTCAACGCCCTGCGATGGTCATCTCCAACGTGCTTTCTGTTTTCCGCGGCGGTCTCATGCTGATCGCGCTTGTCGTGGTACTCGGCAGTATTGAATGGCGGCTGTTGCCGATCTGCTTTGTCGCTGTGGTGCTCGTTCTTCTCGTCCAACTCCGCTTCACACGGTTGAAGTTTGAGCGGCAAAAGGAGCTTGTTCAGCAGGAGCGGCAGGCGGGGTACGCAGACTGGCTGATGACGACAGAGCCCCATGCCAAGGAGATAAGGCTCTGGGACCTCAGCAATTATTTGCGCGGTATCTTTCAAAGAATCCGCGTCATGCTCCGCAGGGAGTACCTCATCATCGAGCGCCGTAAGGCCATCGCAGAATCTTCTGTGGCAGTCGTGGGCACGCTTCTCTTTGTCGGTGCGGGCGGGTTTTTGCTCTACCAGGTGAATACGGGGCAGGCGGATATCTCTGACCTCGTCATAATCATCCTGCTCCTGCAACGCTCTGAAATAGCCGGGCGCGACTTTACGGGGAGTCTTTCTCGGCTCTATGACGATCAGCTTTTCCTAAATCAGCTTTTCAAGTTCATGGAAATTGAGCCGAAGATCGAAAGCAAGGTGTATAGCGCACCGCTGCCGACGACGCTCAATGAGGGGATCCAGGTTGAGAACGTCACCTTCCGCTACCCGGGGACAGACCGGCCTGCGCTTGATGGTGCCAGCCTACAGATCAGGCCCAATACCTTCACCGCGCTCATCGGCGGCAACGGCTCTGGAAAGACGACCCTCATCAAGCTCCTGTGCCGCCTTTATGACCCGCAGGAGGGACGGATCACCTATGAAGGCACGGATATACGAGAGCTCGACCCGGTCGCCTATCGCAGGCACTTAGGCGTGATCTTCCAGGATTTTGTGCAGTTTGCATATTCGGGTCGAGAGAACCTTCGCATTTCTGACCTAACGCAAGAAGACGAAGAGCGCATGCTCAAGGCAGCAAAGCTGACCGGGGCGCATGAAGTGTTAAGCTCGCTTCCCAATGGGTATGACACGATCCTGTCGCGTATTTTCGACGGCGGCCACGAGCTGAGCGGCGGTCAGTGGCAGAAGGTTGCTCTCGCCCGGGCCGTTTACCCACATTCAAAGTTTATCATCCTGGACGAGCCAACGAGCGCCATTGACCCGAATGCTGAGGCGGAGATTTTTGAGGGTTTTCGCGACAAGATGGAGGGGCGCGGTGCCCTCGTGATCAGCCATCGGCTATCCACAATCCGGCAGGCAGATTTCACCTATGTCCTTGAGAAAGGGAGAATCACTGAGGCAGGCAGCCATGTCCATTTGATCAACAATCAGGCAGGATACGCCAAAATGTTCGAGAAGCAGGGACGTGGTTTCCGTACTTAGGCCAAGCGTTCTGTTTCAAAATAACGGGTTAGCTTTATGGTAATGTTACCTTCTCCTCAGGGATTGCCTTTTATGGCGAAAATGTGGTATGTTCTAAAATAATTTAAAGTTTTAGTGGGAAAAATAACATGAAAAAGTCTCCATACGAAGTGCCTACTCTCCGCACACACGGAAAAGTGGAAGCAATCACGAAAACAACCAAAAGTGGCACCACACTGGACGCCGGCTTTTCGTCCGGTACTCCGCTCTCGGAAGTGACACTTTCCTAAGGGCCCAAGACAAAGCGGTCAGCCAAATTTTTCAACTTGACACTGGAAAAATCTGGGGCGCACCTCATGCGCCTCAACTTTTGTGAGTAAATTATCTAAAGGCCTGTAGCCTTGATGCACAGACACACCAAGGCAGTTAGAAGGGTCGGATAATGGCGGCTGATACGCTTTTCGTTGCGAAAACTGAGGTCATGGATTGCGATATCGGCGGTGATCGCGCGTTGTTACACCTCGAAAACAACACCTACTTCACTGTGAACCCAACTGCTGCCGCGGTGTGGAAGTGCCTCGAAGAACCGGCGACAATTGATATACTTGTGGGTGCTGTAACAGAGAAGTTCGAAGTGACGGATGAAGTATGCCGTGGCGATGTTGAGGCAGTCCTGGCCGAGATGATCAAAGCGGACATCGTGAAAGAAGTAACAGCCTAAGGGACCTCGCGATGCGCCGGATCAGGTGGGCAGGGATTTATGTGCTCTGCTGTATTGTTACCCTTGTCGCGCGTGTGGCGCTTTCGGTCACGAAGTATCAGCGAGTCCGCGTCTGGCTCGTAAAACCTTGTGACTCAGACCCGCAAGTGACGCGTGTGCAAACCGTGGGAAGAGTGTCCAGCGGCATTTATTCGGTTGCCCGGTTCCTTCCAGATGCGAATTGCCTGACGCAATGCATCGCGGCCCAAGCTATACTCTCCTGGAAGGGTATCCCGACGACGATAAGCATCGGGGTTAAGAAAGCGGGCGAGGGAGATATTAGAGCCCATGCTTGGCTTATGTGGAATGACGAGCTTGCGCTCGATAGCTCGCATGAGCGAGTTGACTTTACCAAAGTGCTAGAACTCCCTACAGAGCCCCTTGTCGTTGCGTCAGCGACTAACTCCTAAAAAAATGGACGGCTTCGCGATACGCATACCGCTCCAGCCCGCTAATGATCTCGCCGATGGGCGCGCGCGTCTCGCAAGGATGGCGCAAGCTGGTTGGAACGCCGTTGCGCTGCCGGAGAGCTTTGCAGAGGGCGGTCTCGCTGCTGTTCGCGGCCGCGCCGGTGTTGCTCAAGCCGGGCCTTGGACAGTGATAGGCCTCGCCAGTCTCGATCACCGGGAAGCACTTTTAGAGCGTTTGACCGGAATGAGCGCACACGATGGCGACCTCGCCCTCTTCGCGGCAGCGCTTGATCAGTTGAGTGAGGGATTTACCGACGCGCTCTTTGGCGGCTTTTCCATCGTCGCGCTGCACAAGGACGGTTGCGTTGCGGCCTTTCGCGATCATATCGGCGTCTTACCTTTCTATTTCAAGCGCCAAGCAGGCGCGCTGACCTGTGCCTCTGACATTCGGGCGTCGCTCCATCTCTCTGGCGCGGCCTTAGAACCTCAGCACCTTATCGTCGCGGACTTTCTGGCTGGTGAAGTTGTCTCACGCGACGAAACTGCTTTCTCGGGCCTCACAAAGCTGGAAAGCGGCCATCGGCTGTCTTTAAACGTGTCCCACCCCGAGCGTGCCATCAACATCGACGCGTTCACAAAGCTGACCCTACCAGAGCAGATACCGTTTGAGGACGCTGCGCCTGGTGTTTTGTCCGGTCTAAGAGCCGCCACGCTGAGCGCGCTTCGCCGCAACGAAAAAGTCGGCGCGATGCTCAGCGGCGGGCTCGACTCCTCGTCATTAGTCGTCCTCGCATCCGAAAAGCTTCAAGCGGAGGGCGCGCCGCCTCTCCCCGCTTTGTCGTTTGTCTACGGCGAAGCTGAGTATGATGAGAGCGACTACATTGAGGCGGTGAATGAGTGCTCCCATACCGCCCCGCACCTCATAGAAATCACGTCCGAGCCCGACCTCACGGACATGCCTCTGTTCGTCGAAGAGCAGATGGACCTCTTTCTAGCCTACGGGCTGCAAAAAAGCGGGCAGATATACAGTGTTGCTAAAAGCTATGGAATTACGGCTTTGCTCGATGGCCATGGCGGGGATGAAGTGCTCTCTTCGGGCTATGATTACGTTTACAACTTGGCAGCAGAGCGGCGCTGGCGGGCGACCCTACAAGCTATGAGGGCAATCGGGCGCGTATACGGAAACTCCCCTTGGGTACCGTATTTCATCTTTATGGCGCGGTACGGCGGCTGGACTAATAAACACCCCACGCGCCGCATCCTCCTGGGACTCACGCGATTCTTACAATCGCGCGGCAGTGCTCAGGACGCGCAAGGGACGCCCTATAAGCCCCAAGCTCTCTTTGCAGATGCCTTGAGAGAGCTTGCAAACCCTGATGAGCGGTACGTGCAGACGGGAAAGCCAGAGTTGCGCGAAGATTGCGTGGACTATGAGCGTCGGAGCCATCTCGATATCGTTCAATCGCCGCTGGTAAAAAACTCTTATGAAATCCTATACCGATCGGCGAACGCCCAAGGGATCCTGCCGCTTTATCCGTTTTACGACCGTGCCCTCGTCGAGTTTTGCCTCTCGATGCCCTCGGAGGTGAAGCTCCGCAAAGGCATGAGCCGTTGGGTCCTGCGGATGGGGCTCGCGGGGCTCTTGCCGGAGAAAGTCAGGCTTCGAACAACGAAGGCCAACTTCACCGCTGAGTTTACTGCAACAGTCGTCCAGTTTCTTCAGAAGCATCCGGATCAAGACTGGTCCTCTTTGGGCGCCTTTGTTGATGTCGCCGCGGCACAGAAACTTTGCGGGGATGTCCGCTCAGGCGCGAAGCGGGACATTTTTGCGCTGCGTTCTGTATGGCGGCTAGTGCAGCTGCGATATTGGTATGAGGCATTAATGCGCTGGCGGGCCCAGCAGCGAGAAGGGACGTTAATATGACTTTGCCCAAGATCTACCGGGCTTTTAACCTCATCATCCAGTCGGACTTTATCCTAGACGGTTTGGAAGAGGTGGAGGCAGAGTCCTCGGAGATCGACCTGCACGTAAAGCGCAGCACCGGCATCGTTCGCGACGCCACACCGCAAATTGATCCGCAGTTCAATATAGTGCCCGGTGAGCAGTACATGCACTGGTATCATATTGGTGCCTATCTTCTCGACGATGACCACAATGTGCTCGTCGAGACGCATGAAGGAACTCCTGATCACAGCGTCGCGCAGGCGCTCCTTGGGATCGTGATGTCCATAGTCTTGGAGCGACGGCAAGTACTATGCCTCCATGCCAGTGCAGTCAATGTAAATGGGCAAGCGGCGCTCTTCCTAGGGGATAAAGGGGCGGGGAAATCCACGACATCGGCGGCGCTGCTGCACCGAGGGCACCTGCCCGTGACGGATGATCTCGTGGCCGTAGATCCGGCGGGTGACGCGCTGACGATCCGTCCCGGTTTTTCGGTCATGAAGCTTTGGCCTGACAGCATCGCTGCACTGAGCCTCAAGAAAGAGGACGAAGATCGCCTTATTCACCCTTCCTCCACCAAGGTCATGAAGCGCATGCCGGTTAAGATCCCGTCGGTAAATGTGCCCATGGGGGCGGCGTTCACGCTTTCCCGGTCGCCGGACGTTTCAGAAGTGAGCGCTGAGCGGCTCCCATCCCATGAAGCGCTGCAGCAAATCCTACGCTATACGTTCATGGCCCGCTATGGAGAGACGCGCCTTGGC
Organism: Sulfitobacter indolifex; assembly: GCF_022788655.1. Lineage (NCBI taxonomy): Bacteria > Pseudomonadati > Pseudomonadota > Alphaproteobacteria > Rhodobacterales > Roseobacteraceae > Sulfitobacter > Sulfitobacter indolifex. Next base: position 33,339 of record NZ_CP084955.1, read on the forward strand.
CCCGAACATCTAAAGGGCCACATGCAACGCTGCGCCGCCATCGTCTCCAAGATTGCGGTCTATGATCTCAAGATACCAGAAGACCTGTCGCAGCTTGATCGGCTCAGCGAAGAGATCGAGACTCAGATCGCCAAAACAGCCGCTTGAGTGTTCGAAGGCTCTAAAGTGCCCTCTGACAGCGCTTCAGGCCGGCAAAACCGGCCTGCGTCGCGGTCAATCGGCGAGAATATGATCAACTGATCATTAGTAAATAAATGTTTATGTTATTTAGGGGCTATGACTTCGTTGATGTCATAGCCAAACGCGTCGAAATCTATGGCATAAGCCCGCCGCACGAAGTCATTCCCCATGTCGATATGAGCTTTCGATGGCTTGGGTCGATTGTGAGACGCGTTCGACCGCGGAAGCCCGGTATCCGGTAAGCCCCAATCACGGCACATCTGCGAAAACTCGTCTCCCACATTCTCAAAATGCAACACGCGGACGCGCTCGCGGGACTCTCCAATGAGAAAGTCCTCCTGCGGCCGCATGTGGGAGTTTAGGTCCTTCAGCCGCGCAATCGGCTTCTCGCTTAACCGGATGAGCAACGGCACGGAGAGGAACGTGTTGAAGTAAAACCGCTGCGGGGGCGGGAGGCGGCGGTATCTCCACTCGCTCCAGAACCGTTGGTAAGGGTTTCGAACAACGGTAAAAATGCGCCACTCCTTGGGGATCGGTCCGCCGAAGAAGTATTTTTCGTACATGTCCAGCGTGCAATGCTGGTTTCCGCGCTCAAGGTTGGATGACTTCTGGTTCTTAAAAATGCCGAGCGCTGGGATGTCTACTTCGTCGAGGCCACGAAGCAACCTGAAGTACTCTTCAACGGAGGTTCCAGCGGCTTTGGGCACGTGAATGAAAAGGATGCGGTTCTTCAGATCAATCACGTTTCGCCCTTCCTACCATGCTGGTGAACTCTTACCATTAGTGTTCCGCTGGCGTCAAATTAGTAGAAGCAAGTTAAAACGTTTCCGTCGCAAAGTTAAGTCAGGCAAAGAAGGAAGCTGCCTCGGTTGCGCGTCACGCGGCAAGACTGACATAGATCTCAAAGGGGCAACCACTGCCCAACTGTCCTTTCCTGATCATGTGTGCCGTTTCTATACCGTCCAAAGTTGCAGTTGCTGATCTGAATGACTTGAAGCCCAACATCGGCCTAATCCGCCGTTTTACGCTTCGGTGATCCTGCTCAACGATGTTGCGGCGATGTTTGGAACGATAAACCTTTATCCGGCGATAGGAACCGGCCTTTCGAAGCGCGGCGTTCATCCCCTTCAGGCCGGCAGTGTTCGCCACGCTTTTGTCGATTGCGCTGGCCCGGGGGAGCCCGTTCGACGAGATCGCCTGCACCAGAAACCTCAGCGCCGCCGCCTCATCGCGATGCTCAGAGAGCATGAATTCAAGGGTTTTGCCATTTCGATCGACCGCGCGATAGAGGTAACACCACTCGCCGCGGGCCGTCACATAGGCCTCGTCTAGGCGCCACGACGGAGCCGTCGTGGCCTTCCTGCATTGCGCCACCGTGGCCAAGCCCGAGGCGTATCTGACCACCCAACGGTTCAGAGTAGCGTAGTCGACCACCGCGCCGCGCTCCGCCAGGATTTCTTTGAGGTCACGGTACGACACACCGTATCGCACGTAGAAGAAAACGGAATGCAGGATCACGTCCTGCGGAAACTGAGCACCTTTGAACGACACCATCTGACGAACCTCATCGGCAAATCACGCTGCCTGATAGACCATCACGCCAAAGTTTGCGACAGAACCCGCGGATGTTAGGTACGAGGCAGAGCGCTTGCCGTTTTTATGGCGTTCTGAGCCCAAGCAAAGCGACGAGGACGATGAAGTGTCCAAAACCGAGGGCGGAATAGATTGGAAGCCACCAGAACCAGGAGATCGAATAGACCATAATGACCGCTATCGTTCCAATGAAAGCCAGCAAGGCCGCTGCCATTAGGACACTGATGCCGCTCCCTGCACTGCCCGGAGCCAGCCCGCTTTCCTCGGCATGCGCGGGTCTGGCGCGTGGTTTATCCATCGTATGATAAGAAATGTGCATGTCTGCTTTCATCGTGCTCGTCTCCTCGTTCTTACTATTACGCCCTCTTCAGGCATTTTTGATCCCAGCTTAGGCTATCAAAGCTTCGCCTCAAAGCATCAAAAATCCATTGTCGCACTTATTGCGCCATTTCATTAGGGCAGAAATGCGGTTTTACTATGGCAAACACATAAGGTGTTTGACCTCACGGTTTGATATTGCGAGCCCTTCTCTGGCTTGGAAGGAAGCATAATGGGACAAGTTCGTCACGGGAGCGCCACGACCATGTACGCCGTCAGAGCAGCAACACAGTGATCCACTGCCCGGAAGGGTTGCGAAGCATGATCCCGAGAGGGGCAAGCTTCGCTCTCGGCGCTGAGCAAGGAACTTGGCATTAATCCCAAGACGGTTGCCAAATGGCGAAAGCGAGTGACGGTTGAGGATATGAAGACGGGCCCGAAAGAACCGCGTTCTTCGGTCCTAACCGAAGCCGAAGAGGCCGCGGTCGTCACATTTCGGCGTCATACGTTCCTGCCGCTGGACGATTGTCTCTATGTCCTGCAGCCGTCTATCCCGCATCTGACAAGATCAGTGCTGTATCGGTGCCTACAACGACACGGCATATCACGCCTGCCTGATATCGAGGGTGACAAGCCGAAGCGTCAGAAGTAAAAGCGCTATCCCAGCGGGTTCTTCCACATCCACTGCCCGGCAGTGCATGTTTACATGCACGAGAGGGGACGTCGCCGAGTTTCTGGCCGCTGAAGGAAAGCTCTATCTATTTTTTGGCATTGACCGCACCAGCAAGTTCGCTGTGACCTATCTCGCCGAAAAGGCGACAGCCGCACTGCTTAGGAGTTCCTGCAGCACTTGCTCGAAGCCGTGCCCAATTAAGTCCACACCATTCTCACGGATAACGTCATCCAGTTCGCCGAGCAGCCGCGGAACCGCAAAACAATCTTCTCGGCCAATGCGCTTTGACATGATTTGCGAGGCCATTGGGATTGAACATCGCCTGACGAAGCCGAACCATCCTTGGACCAACGGCCAGGTCGAACGGATGTACCGCACGATTAAAGAGGGGACCGTCAAACGCTTCCACTACGACAGTCACGACCATTTGCGGACCCACCTCGCGGACTTCATGGCAACCTACAACTCTGCCCGCAGGTTGAAGACCATCAGCGGCTTTACGTCCTACAAATACATCTGCAAAATCTGGACATCAGTGCCAGACAGACTCATTCTCGACCCGATCCACCAGATGCCGGGACTAAACACCTAAAGCTGAGCTGCTAGGCGAATCGTCGCCGACAAAAGCGGCGCGTCGCCAGGGATTCGGGGCCGAAATGGAAACAACGCCCGCAACCAAGCAATTGAATGTTCACGCGAACGTCTCCGTAGGCGAAGAGAATGAGCAAAATTTGAGCGCGGCGGCTTTCATCCCGATTTTATATAATTGGCTGAAAATAGAGCATAATTTGGGCGCGGCGGATTGCCGACATTCTGTGCACACGTATTTTTTCCTTTTTCTCGCCATATTTCAGCAGATATTTCGGCTTAAACACGTTATGTTAAAAATATTCTGGGATCGGCGAAGACCGTTTGTTTTTCGCCTGCTGCAAACCAAGGCGCTGCTAGCCGCTATTATTTTAGGATATGCTTTTATGGAACATCGCATGTTACCGTCCTCTGACGCGACCGCTCTCTACAGCTCTGCAGGCTCCACGTACCCACAGGTCCTGAAGCGCCTCTTTGACATCGTCATCTCCATAATCATCCTGCCGATTTTGGTCCCGATCATTGCGGCGCTCTATATTTTAGTGCGTGCTCCTGGCGGCCCCGGCTTTTTCGGCCATCAGCGCATTGGTAAAGGCGGAAAGGTGTTTCGTTGTTGGAAGCTGCGCACGATGGTGCCGAATGCTGAGAAGCGGCTGCAAGCTCTGTTAGATCGAGATCCGGAGGCGCGTGCCGAGTGGGAGCAGGACCGTAAGCTTCGTAATGATCCACGGATCACCAAATTTGGCAATTTCCTGCGGAAATCAAGCCTCGATGAGTTGCCGCAGATCCTCAACGTATTAAAGGGTGAGATGAGCCTCATCGGCCCGCGCCCTGTGACGGCAGACGAGCTCGCGAAATATGGCCCGCATCGATCTATCTACCTTGCCATGCGACCGGGTGTGACGGGCCTCTGGCAGGTTTCTGGCCGTAACGGCGTGAGCTATGCGGCGCGTGTCCTTCTCGACCGCCGCTATTTCGAAGAGATGTCTCTGTCCATGGACGTCTACATTCTTCTCCGCACTGCTGGTGCTGTTCTGTCACGCACTGGGATGTAAGCGAAAAAAATAAAACAGCGCGTAGTTATCCGCGCTGTGTTTTCGTGTCTGGCAGCACCAATAAGGCTGCCAAGGTCAGATTATGAAATCCCACTGGGAGAGCTGATCCGCCGTATGGCCCACGATAACCACGCTATCTTCGGCGTTAAACGCTATTTTTAGGCCTTGTTTGGTATCATTGAACATCTCTTCCAACTCGCTGAAGGATGAGAGGCCCAGCGATTCAAGGTCAATCAGGTCCGCCCCGATCTGAAAATCATTTATTCGGTCCTGGCCGGAGCCTTGCCAAAAAATGAACGTGTCGTTGCCCTTACCGCCGTATAAGCGGTCATTACCAGCGCCGCCATCGAGCCTGTCATTGCCTTCACCGCCCCGGAGCAAGTCATTACCCTCTTCACCGAAAAGCTGATCGTTATCACTGAGACCGACCATCCGATCGTCACCCGAGCCACCGTATAGGGTATCATTGCCGCGCATGCCGGATATGAAATCGTCGCCGCCCTCGCCCTTGAGGATATCATCACCGCCATAACCAAACATGTGGTCTTCAATGGATGACCCCTTCATGGTGTCGTTCTGCATGGTGCCTTCTTTCCGCAGCGGCTCCATGTCGAGCTCGTTTTCTTCCAGCTTGGCCAGCCGCGTTTTGAGCGACTCCAGCATGTCCGTCGGCTCAGTCGAGTTATCGAAAACAGATACCTCACTATCCGTGAAGTAATTCATGTCTTTTTTGCCGCTGCCGAAAACAAAGTTATTGACGACAGTCACATCCGTCAAAACGCCTTTCAAATTCGGATCGATGAGCAGGCCATTAAAGCCGCTCTGGTTGACTGTATTGCCCTCAATGTGGATGTGCCCAAACTCACCGCCGCCGAGATCCTTTGTATGGTGCTTATCAAGGTAAATTCCCGATTTCCCGCTTGAGAGCACGACATTGTCCTTAATATTGATATGCGTCAGCACTGGGGCGTATTCACCGTCTTTAAAGTCGCTAGGGTGCTCAGCCTTCCCCATTTCCACGCCGGGGTTAAGACCATCGTCTGCTTCCCGAGAAAGGACGATGCCGAGATTTGCATTAAAGATTACGTTATCTATGATATCGATGTTGGTCGCAGTGCGAGAGTTCGAGTCGATATAGATGCCGTATTTCTCGATGTCATGGATGACATTCTCCGAGATAACGCCATTCATCACATTGGTTTTAGCATTAATTCCGTACTGATCAGTCTCATAGACGTGGTTTTGATGCACGAGAAAGCCGTCAACGCCGCCCCCGATTGTAATGGCTTCGTTTGCGCCGCCACTGACTTCGCCGAGATTTGTTTTCGTCACACTGTTGCCTGAGATCACAATGTTAGAGACAACAAAGTTATCCACGATAGTATCTTTGTGCATCAGTTGGCCGGCAACGAAGATCCCCGCGTTATCCACATTGTGCACATAATTGTTCACTATTTGGATGTCGGAAATCTCAGTTTCGCCATCACTTCTCGCAGATATGCCGAAATGTGCGTTCGTGACCTGGAAGCCATCAATTATGATGTGGCTAGACGTTTCAACGTGGATGGCGCCATGGGCCTTCTGTACCCCGGCCCCGCCGCCATCGATGATCACCTGACCCTCATGGTCCGGATGCACCTCAAGGGTGATCGGCGTGTCTTCTGTGCCGGATTTTTCAATCCATACGCTGTCATAACGGCCTAATTTTACAGAGATTACATCTCCCGGACCCGCTACATCCACTGCTGCTTGGATCGTTAGGAACGGAGCCTCTTCCGTACCGAAGTTTTTATCGTTGGCAAGACTGTTACTTTGATCTACGTAATATCGCATGGATCCGGTGCTCCTAACACAGTCGACGTTTTACGAGATAGGAATTGGCACGGATTTTTGTTTATTTTGAGGGCCGTTTCGTATAATTCTGTGACAATAGTAGGGCCCTTCGCTACACTTTTACCCCGCATTCCCCAAGTAGCCTTACGTTTTTTCGCCGCTGCAGTCCGGTCACGTGGCATATTTCAGCATGTTATTTGGGCTGAAGGTGGCGGATTATGGATCACCCAGAGGGTGCACGCGAAACGGGTGATGGGCGACTTGGTTTTGGCCGCGGGTTGCGGCTGGAATTTCGTGGAACGCAGCTCAGTTTCGACGCCGGTCTTCTGGTGATGCGCGAGTTGGGTGACGTGCTGGTGCTGTCTGATCTTACGTCGGGTGTGCTCAATGACAACCGCCGTGGCAAGAACACCTTTCACCGGCTTGACGGGCTTTTTCGACAATTGGTCTATGGTCGGCTTGCGGGCTACGAGGACGTCAACGACGCCGGCCGACTGGCTCTTGATCCCGTCATGCGGCAGGTTGTCGGTGGCCGCGCTGTTGATGCGCAGGCGGCCTCGGCCTCGCAGATGGGGCGGTTCGAGACCGAGACGCTCGCCCTGTCCGAGAACCAGGCGGCGCTGGCCGATCTGAACGGCCCGTGGATTGACCGCTTTCATGATCGCAACGGGCTGAAGTACATCACGCTCGACATGGAAAGCTCGGTCAGTCCCACCCATGGCGATCAGGAAGGTGCCGCCTAGAACGGGCATTTAGACTGCAGTTGCTATCACATCACCCGCTGTTCGTCTTCAACCAATTGGCCACTTGGAGCGTTGTGCCCTGCGCCCCGGAACTCTGCACAGTGCGGATGGATGGGAAGCTGTCCTGAAGCCCGTCATCGCGCGATATGCGGATCGTGACCTGATGCGGTTCTTTCGGGGAGATGTTGCGTTTTCCATCCCGGAGCTATATAAAACTTTGGCAGCGGAAAGCTATTTCTACGCTATCCGCCTGCGGGCCAATCGCGTTCTGCACGGCAGAATTGCCAATCTTCTAAAGCGCCCTGTGGGTCGTCCGCCAAAAGGCGTGAAGCGCATCTACGGTGACTTCCAGTATCAGGCGGCATCTTGGGACAAACCTCGTCGTGTCACAGCCAAGGTGGAATGGCATCCTAGCGAGTTGTTCCCGCGCGTCGGCTTCGTTGTCACCAATCTACCAATGGAACCAGACTGGATCATCCGGTTTTACAACCAGCGCGGTAAAGCAGAGCAGCATGTCAAAGAGTGTAAGCAGGCGATCAACTGGACACGGTTGTCTTGCAAAGGGATAACCCAGAACGAGGTGCGGCTTCGGCTTCATGCATTGGCATGCAATCTGGGTGTCTTCCTGAAAGGCGCTGATTTGCCCGAGGAGATGGCTGACTGGTCGCTGACCAGCCTGCAAATCCGGCTGATCAAAATTGGTGCACGGGTAGTCCGTCACGCCCGCGCCATCACGTTCCAGCTTGCCAAGGTCGCGGTCAGCGGCAGTCTCTTCCATCGCATTCTCAACGCGATCCACCGGCTGCGTTCACCACCGGTTTCCGCATGAGGATGTCAGCGCCAAAACCCCAACGAAAGCGGTTCGACGGGTCTGTTCAAAATACCGTCTATCAGACCAACAAAATGGGCAAGCTACTCGCTAGGGCCAGAAATCGCACACAAATCAAGTGCAAGTTTAATCAAGTGCAGGTTTCTCAGACATTGGCTCGGCGCGGCCAAAGTGCTTGACCGGTGCTTAGAATGACGTCAATTTCTGGAGGATGACGTTCTACTTGGGGAATGTCGGTCAAAAGAAAAACACTAGCATAGGGTGCAGCCGAAGATGGCGCAATGTCGCATGGCTTTCGCATGAAGGCTTTGACATGGAGAATTTTAGCTTTTCGCTCTTTCAGGACCCAAACTATATGTCGGATGGGAGCACAGCCGTTGTTGTCGATTTCGGACGCACCGGCGGAGAAACCGAACTTAGAGTAGATTGCGCGCACCCGACCATAGAGGGACTTCATTAGTCATGACCTATGAGCCTAATTTCGAAACATCTCGCTTTTCGGCGGGGTCCACCGGTCCTTCGGGGCCGCCGGAGGAAACCCTGAGTCTCCTAAGCCTCTGGCGTATCCTCTGGGCGCGCAAATGGTTCATCGGCGCTCTAACGCTGGCGGGGATGGTACTGGGCCTCGTTACGACTTCTGGCGGGGAGCGCACCTATACAACTGAAACCCTCCTGATCCTCGAAGAGACCGATGCAGCCTTGGCCTCGTATTTTTCTAACGAAGGCTCTCAGTATGTGAACCCTGCCGAGGCTGTGGCCGTGTTCGGCTCACGGCGGCTTTTTGAGCGCGTTGTTCAAGGACTCGATTTGGTCAACGATCCTGAGTTTAACCCCTTTCTTGCCGCGCAGGACGCAGCACCTTCGCCAGTGGCGCGGTTTGTATTCGCTTTGCGGGGTTTGTTCTTTCCTGGAGAAGACGATGGTCAGGCTGGCGCCGCCACTGCGCTTGACGTGACGGGCGTGGCCGCCCGCCAAGCGACTGTGGACGTAGTGCAAGACCAGGTTCGCTTCTTAGCGGATAACTCGGGATCTCTCATTCGGGTGGTTGCTGTCACGCCTGACCCCGACCTCTCCGCAAAGCTGAGCGATACTGTTGCGGAGGTCTTTCTGAACGAGATCATTGAAATGCGGCTTGATACTCTCGATCGGGTTGTGGAGCAGCTCAGCCTTCGAGTGACGTCCCTTCGACAGGATGTGCAGGATAAAGAAGCCGCGCTCCAGAATTTCCTCAATCGGTCGGACTCGCTCGACAGCGTCGAACTTGCCGCGCTCGGTGATGAAGCGCAGCGGCTAAGAACTCGGCTTGCGGACCTAGAGCGAGAGATTGATACAAATTCGGCGCTTTTGAGTGAAGTAAGTCTGTTTCAAGGGCAGGGTCTTACGGATCAAGAGATCCTAGCCAGTATCGCCGCGAACAGGGCGCTGTCGGAGCTTTTCGAATCTGTCGCTTTGAGCACCGAAAGCAACGCCCCATCAGGTGTGGCAGATGAAATAGAGGAACGCTTCTCGGTGCGCGTTCGGCTAGCAGAGGGACTCCGGGAGAGCCTGAGCAACTTGGAAATGCAGCTTGCAGCCAGCAGCGAGCAACAAGTTCGCCTGCAACAGCTGCGGCGAGAGGCGGAAGCCACGAGCGAAATCTACAACTTTTCCGTGCGCCGATTGAATGAGCTGCTTGTACAAGGCGGCGTCGAAGCGGGCGGCGGTCGTATCGTGCTCCGCGGTTCGCCACCGCAGCTGCCCGATGGGCGGGGTCGTGCGCGTATGATGGCGACCGTCGGCGTTCTGGGGCTTGTAACGGCAGTGGGATGGGTCCTTCTTCGGGAAGCTACAAATCAGACGTTGTGCACCCGTATCGATATCCAGCGTATTGTCCCGGGCATTCGGACGGTGCCGGTGCCTCGTGCGCCAGTAAACCGGTTCTTTAACCGCAATGGGCGCGCGAAGCAGCTGCTGATCTCCCAGGATAGTACAGAGTATTCCGAAGGGATCCGGCGGCTACGCGGTGCCGTCTCCGCCTTGGCGCGAGATGGCGGCAAGATCTGCGTGCAATTCACGTCCGACTACGTGACATCAGGACGGTCCCTGATGGTTCTTGGGCTTGCGCGTAGCTACGTTCTTTTAGGCAAAAGCGTGCTCGTCATCGGGGCGGACATGCGCGACAGTAGCCTCACCCGGCAGCTCGGCGTTGTGGCCCCGAAAGTGGGGCTACAGCAAGTTCTAATGTCTCAGGTCCGTTTGGAAGAGGCGATCTCTCGTCACCATGAGCTCGGCGTCATGCTCATGCTCCCTGCGAAGTTTCAGGGGAACCCGGCAGACATTCTTGAAGGCGAGGCCTTTAAAGAGATGCTCACTGCGGCAAAGAATGAGTTCGACGTGGTTATCGTAGACACGCCGCCGCTTCTCGTTGCCCCCGAGGCGCAGACACTATCCGAACTTGTGGACAGCGTTATTGTTGTTGCGGGCGGCGGTGCGTCGACGTCTGAAAGCTTGCTTGCAGCGTTGGAACAGCTTCCTTCGCCATTCGGAGCATCAAATCTGGTCGCGCTTTACGGGGCAGAGACGCATAACGAGCAGCGTGGCCGAATTGACCGCCGAAAGTTCGCGCGTCTCTAGGCCAAGCCGCTCACTTCCGCGGCCTGACAGCATCAAACGCGCAGAGCGTGCGCTACCTTTTCACTGGCCGGAGCCTCTGCCTAGTCCGCTGGAAAAGCTCAAACGCGCGCGGAATGAAGTACAGCCATTGCAACATCTCGGGCAGCGGATAGCTTACGTATTGTGAAAGCGTCGGGCGGAAGATCGTCCGCCACCAGCCGCGCCGCGCCTGGGCGACGAGCTCGGGCCGCGCTTGCCAGTGGTACATGAACTCTCCCCCCATCATCCGAAGCCCCAGCTGCTTTTCGAGCGCGAGGTTCCCGGGAAGATTAAGAATGCACAGTTTGAGGAGGGACTTCCCGCGGTGCATCTCTGACGTGTCAGACCATGGGGTGTCGGTGGATATCAGTGTGTAAAGCTCCAGACACCCTTCCACAGTCCCCCGCTGACCCAGCTCTTCGGCGAGCGCGACGGCAACGTCACGGTCAAAATGCTCAGAAGAACAAATTGCGTCGAGGTCGCTAAGCCAGTGCAGCCGTGACCAGGTATGTCGCGTGTGGTGGTGGCAGAGATAGTTGAACAGGAAAGTCAGCGGCAGCGTTGAGAACGTCGTCCCCGCGATTTCAAACGAGTCCGCCTCGTCGAACAGATTGAGGGAGTTAAACATCCCGGAGTGTTTGTCCAGGTGGTCCTGCAAATCGATAACAATCCCCTCGGGCGCGATCATTGTCACGCTGTCATTGAAGCGGAGGATGGCATTGATATCGCGCTTGCTCGTTAAGGGCGTGGCTTTCCCATCGGGCGCGACGGGGAGGTACCCTTCGGCGAGGCATTTATTGATGATGGGCCGTAGGCTTCCTTTCGGGATGAGTGCATCGACATCCCTACAGGGGCGCAGCCCGACATCTGGGTAGAACTGCGCGGCCATACTCGGGCCTTTGAAGAATAATGCGTCATAGCCTAGGGGCGCTGTAACGGTTTCGACGAACTTCTTTTGCGCTAGGATCATACGCATGTTTTGGTATGCGACTTGGTTCGCGGCGGGATCGACCCTTTCCCAGAAGGTGGCCGGGACTGTCCCGTCATCGATGGCGCGGAGATGGCGGCGGATCAAGGGCAGGTTGAAGTTACGCTGACCCAGATCAGCAAAGCCACACCAATCGATCACGGAAGCGACAAGCTCTTTCGCTGCGGCGGCTTCGTTCGTTGAAAGCCGTGTCTTCGCCAACAGAATCAGCAGCCGAATGTCGGCGGTTTGATCGCTCAAATTGATCGACGGAATGGCCATACCAGTCTATTCCTAGCAGCGCTGAGAGTAACACATTGGGGATGCTGCACTTTGTCCCGAAACACACAATACTCCTTTATTGCATCGCTACGGTGATGAAATATCCTTTAACATAATTACTTCGATCACGTCACCAGGAAGCACGATGTCATTTAGTGCGGCTGGCATTGTGGTGACTGAGCCGCCTTCTTGACGATGAAGAAGGATGTCGGGCTCCACGATCGAACCGTCACTGTCATCAACCATTATGCCCGTTAGGACGATGAGCCCCTGTCGAGAACCGCGAAGCTGCGCCGCCGTTTCATCTAAGGAGCGCTGCACCTTTGCTTGCTCGGAGAGGAGACGTTGGCGGCGGTCTAGGTCTACGGAGTTGAGTTGTTGCGTGAGCGTCGTAAGCTCCCGACGTGTTTCCGTTAGATCAGCCTCTGTCTGAAGGAGCCGCGAAGATACTTGAAGTGCCCCAGATCGCGCCTCATTCACATTGTTTGCCACAACGAGCCCGCGCTCTTGTAGGGCGAGAAGGCTCGCGAGGCGCTCCTCTTCGCCGGCAGACACTATCTCATATTGCTCGAGAGCGGTGGTGAGGTAGGAAATGCGAATTTCGGTCAGGTCTATGCGCGCTTGCAGGTCCTCAATATCAAGGTCACGTTCACGCCGCGCTTCCGCGAATTGTAGGCGCACATTAGAAAGCGCCTCGCTGCCTAAGCGGGATTCGAGCACTGTACCGGATTCCTCTGGCGGTGTTTCAGCCAGTGCCTCATCGAGCTGCCCTCGGATGCGCCATAGGTCGAGCAGGAGCCAAGCTTCGGTTTTTTGCAGCTCTGAGATGCGTGCTGCTAGGAGAGCCGCGCGATCAGGCTGGCTGTCCGTATCTTGGGGCAGGCGCGTATCGCCCGCGATGCCCACGGCGGCCCGCACCGTCATCCCTGGACGGTAATCAATGCGGCCCGGCGTGCCCACCGCGCCGAGCACGGTCAAAGGGCGATACTCAGCTACATCGATAAAAACCGAGTCCTCGTCGAGAACAATGAAAGTCTCTATTGCGCCATTGAAGACGCTAACGCGATCCCCCACGATCTCCAGCACGATGTCTTCCTGGAGCTCTTCGAGCGATCTACCTGCCGCGAGGTGCCGGCCGATATAGGGGAAGCGCACGAAGCCAGCGGTATCGATCATGGACGTCCAGCCCGCAGAATTCAGACGAATGATCTCCGCCCGCAGCGTATCGCCGGGCTGGAGTTTATAATCCCGCGCCTGAGCCGCATTCGCCAGGGCCAAAAAGACGACCATGACCATCACGCGCCATCCAAAGCTGGCACCCCGTCGCAAATACTGCTCACAACCCATCATCTGCGTACCTTGTCATCATCGAGCCGTCCTAGAACTCTGGCGGACGGGCACATTATTGAAAGCGATTTTAAAGTGCGATGTTTTACTAAACTATAATCTTTTGCGCGGCAGAGTTACATGACAAAGAAGCTAGTTATTTCAAAGTAATTATGTTGTGATCATGATGCGTCATATTGGAAACGCCTTTTGGCGGCTAAGAAACAATGCAAGTTACAGCCGGGGGGGACGCCCGGTGAACGCTTGCCCCGGAGGTTGCTGATGCAAAATGGGCCACCGTCAATTCAGAAGGATGAGCGCGCGCGGAGCGAAGAACGGCGTGCTATTCTAACCGGCGCGGCCCTCGGTGCGCTGGGCGCGGTGACGCTTGCAGGTTCGGCGGAAGGGAGCGCGATCGGCCCCTGGGATGCCGATCACCTAACTCTCGCCACGACGCAGAGTTTGCCTGCTACCGAGGTTCCAGTGGGCGCGAAGACGATCAATACTCTTGGCTACGCGCGTATCGGTGATGGGGGTGGCGCGGTTTTTCAGCGTGTGGAGATCACCCCCCGCGCAGACGATATCCGCTCCGCTGACGGCGCGGCGTGGCGCATGCGTGCGGAGGCTGGCGTTGTGAACGTTCGCCAGTGCGGCGCGGCAGGTGATGAAAGCCGAGACGACACCGATGCAATCCGCGCGGCCTTTGCCTTTTTGCGAGAGGAAGGCGCTTCCACGCTATTTTTCCCGCCGGGTACTTACAGGGTGAGTGGACCGATCATTTCTTTTGCGGCGGGTGATAAGCGGTTCGCCATCATCGGCCAAAATGCGGATACGACACGGATCCTCCTGGCTGCGTCGATCCCGGAACCGCTCATCAGCATCGTCGGAGAGCCGGGGCGCGGGCGAATCGAATGGATCTCCTTCAGCGAGCTTACCTTTGTCAATCGCAATCGCCGCTTTCGTGGCGATGCTGTCCTCGTCAGATTTGCCTATCACATCGATTGGAAGCGATGCCGCTGGCTGAACTTCGACGGGCGTGCCCTCACGCTTGACAACTACTGGGATTCGAACTTTTCAGGCTGCCGGTTCATCGGCTGCGGTCGGCAAGAGCCGGCGGGCTCGGAAGCTGCTGGCCTTGAGCCTGTGGCGCCAACCTCCGCGATCTGGATAGGCTGCTCAGAGCAATGTGACAGCTCCAACAACCTCAACTTTGTCAATTGCCAGTTCGAGGCAAGCTGGCATCATCAGGTAGAGATCGACTTCTTTTCCCGGCGCATAAACTTCGTGTCGTGCAAGTTTCACGGGCTGCAACGCGCTATTATAACCGCAGCACAAGTTCTGATCCGCGGCGGGCGTTCCGGAAAGTTCATCGGTTGCGCTTTTGCCTATGGGCAGGAGCATGACCACATTTCTTTCGTCAGTGGAGGGCTTCGGCGGCGAGGCCAAGGCTGGATCATCACAGCCTGTGATTTTTCCTATTCCGCGAAGGCGGCGGTTCGGGTCCGCTCCACGTCAGAGCTCGTCATCGCGCATAACAATTTTGGCGCGATAGGGGAGAACGCGGAAACGGTCGTGCTAGAAGGCTACTTGCGGGACCCAGTACGGGACGGGCGGATTATCCTCGGCCCTAACACCTTCAGCAAAGGTGAGACTGAACCCGTCGTCGAAGAGGCTGATAGCACCGCCCCAACGCGATCGAAAGCGACGAAAGCTCTAAGCGAACGGTGGGATGAGGAGCACCTGAGGCTCGGGCGGTATCACCTTTGGGTCGACGAGGAGGGGATCCTGCGCATGAAAGACGGCCAGCCGCAGCATGACCAGGACGGCCGCCCCGTTTAGACCGCCGCGCAACAAAGGCACCGCGCGCTGGCCTAGTCAGCTCTTAGGGCGCTCCGGAGAGTTTATTGGGTTCTGTCGCAAACTTTGGCGTGATGGTCTATCAGGCAGCGTGATTTGCCGATGAGGTTCGTCAGATGGTGTCGTTCAAAGGTGCTCAGTTTCCGCAGGACGTGATCCTGCATTCCGTTTTCTTCTACGTGCGATACGGTGTGTCGTACCGTGACCTCGAAGAAATCCTGGCGGAGCGCGGTGCGGTGGTCGACCACGCTACTCTGAACCGTTGGGTGGGATAGTGTCCCAAGGAATGGTGTAACTTTATTCTTCGGCCATGGCTTGGCCGCAGTTACAGGGCGGCGATTGTCGCCGGGTCCATAGGGGTAGTGTCGCAAATGGCGGCGACGGTTTCCAGCGTCATGTAGCGCCCGTAGGGTGATTTTAGCTTCCTATCTGCTATATTTATATGGTGTTTGCGCCTAAATTTTGGTAGTCAGGCGCATGTCACACTCAGCCAAAAAACTGCCAAATGATCCCGCCGAATTGAAGGCGATGATTGCGGCATTGCAGGCTGAAAATGCTCAGATTGCGTCGGAAAACGCCAAGATGTCAGCTACGCTGCGGGCCCATGATCAATTGGTTCAGACGCTGCGCCTGCGGATCGCCAAGTTGCAAAAGCTGGCTTTTGGCAAATCGTCGGAGAAGGTCGAGCGCGAGATCGAGCAACTGGAACTGGCTTTGGAAGATCTGCTGGTTGCAGTCGCTGAGAAGGATGAAAGTCCTATCGACGAAGGGTTGGACGAGCCAGCTCCGGAGGAGACATCAGCCCCTGTTTTACGTCGCCGCCCGCGTGTGTCTGATGCGACCCTGCGGGAACGCCGTGAGCTTGACCCAGGTGCGTGCTGTCCAGACTGTGGGGGCGATCTGCGTGTGGTGGGCGAGGATGTCAGCGAACTGCTCGACATGATCGCCGCCCAGATGAAGGTGATCCAGATCGCCCGGATCAAGAAATCCTGTCGGCGCTGCGAACGGATGGTGCAAGAGCCTGCGCCCAGCCGTCCGATCTCAGGCAGCATGGCGGGGCCGAACCTCCTGGCGCATGTGCTGGTCTCGAAGTTCGACGACCATCTGCCTCTTTACCGCCAGCATGAAATCTTCGAGCGTATGGGGGCCGACATCCCCGAAAGCACGCTCGTGGGCTGGTGCGGCCGCGCTATGAAGACACTATCGCCGCTGATAGAGCGGATCGATGCGGACATCCTGAGCAGCGACCTTCTGCATGCGGACGATACCCCGATCCGGGTATTGGACCGCTCCAGAAGAGACAAAGGATTGGGGAAAGGCGTGAAGCAAGGCCGGGTCTGGGCCTACGTGCGTGACCAGCGCCCGTGGGCGGGAGCCGCGCCACCTGGCGCTGTCTATCGGTTCGCTCCCAACTGGAAGGAAGAGCACGTTCTAAGCCATCTGGCCAATGCCCGCGGCATTCTGGAAGCGGACGGCTACAAGGGCTATGCCAAGCTCTACGCGCCTCAATCCGATGGCTCACCGCGTTTGCACGAGGCGGCCTGTTGGGCGCACCTACGACGAGACTTCCACGACTTTTGGGCCTCAACTAAGTCCGAGATCGCGCGCGAGGCGCTCGACCGGATTAGTGAGCTCTACGATATTGAGCGCGACATCAACGGCCAGGCAGCAGAGGCCCGCCTTGCAGCCCGTCAAAGGCTGAGCCGACCAAGGGTGGAGGCCTTTTTTGATTGGTCCGAACAGCAACTCTTGCGCATTCCCGGCAAGAGCGATCTGGCTAAAGCATTCCGCTATGGCCTCAGTCGACGGGAGGCCTTCAGCCTGTTCCTGACCGATGGTCGCGTAGCCATCGACAACAATCCAGCAGAGCGGGCTCTGCGTCCGATCGGTATTGGGCGAAAGAACTGGCTCTTTGCAGGGGCCGACACAGGTGCGGAAACCCTGGCCCGCGCTATGACCATCATCGAAACAGCCAAGCTAAACGGCCTCGATCCACAGGCCTATCTCGCGGACGTTCTCGACCGCATCCACGACCACAAGATCAACAAGCTGGATGAGCTGCTGCCGTGGAACTGGAAGGCGCTAACCCCAGAAGCAAGCAGTCAAGCCGCGTAAACTGCGGTACCAATGGCGCGGTTACTCTTCATCTATACTTTGACTAGAGAATATGGCTCCGCACGGTGTTGTCACGTTAACTCGCCGAGTTTGCACGTTGGCATGCTGTTCGTTGATCAAGCGGCGTGTGCCGCGGATTTCCACGCCTCGAGTGCTTCGAGACGATGGTAGCGGATGGCGAGGGCTGAGCGGCGGCGGGCAGGGAGAGAGAAGCAATTGCGGGTTGCGGACTGCATAGATACAAAGCGTTGTAATCCACCCGGCGATCGGAAGCTTTGCATCGCCCGCTTTCTTTTCCGGAAGGGCAAGTGGCTGTTCTCGGCGCGGTTATTGAGCCCCTTGTGTGACCAATGATCAAGGCCAGGCGCGACCTCGCGCTTGGCGGCCCCATATGAACGCAGTTTGTCTGTAATGATCCTTTTGGGCACGAAACCCCAACGCTTCATCAGCTTGACCAAAAGCCGCTTGGCGGCGCGCTTGTCTCGCCTCGATTGAAGGATTTCCTCAAGAACCACGCCGTGCTGGTCGACAGCACGCCAGAGCCAGTATGACCGGCCGGAGAACTTCACAACGACTTCGTCCAGATGCCAGACATTGCCGGGGTGCGGCTGCCGCCGCCGTAGAACGTGGGCGATCAGAGGGCCGAACTTGACGGTCCAGCGCCGGATCGTCTCATACGAAACGTCCACGCCACGTTCCAGCATCAGCTCCTCTACTTCGCGCAGGCTCACGTTGAACCGGACGTAGAGCCAGACAACATGAGCGATGATCTGAGGCGGAAACCGATGGCGTTTGTAGCGGATTTTCTGTGTCTGCATCGACACCGCCTACGCCCAGATCAGAGAACCAGCAACCTCAGGCCCGTTTACGTGACAACACCGACATAGGCCATGAAAAGCCCGGCCAGCAAAACCCCGGGTCCAACAGCCGCGAGTAACATCGTCGCCACGGATTGTTCAGCCTGAACAGAATAGTCGATCAGAACAATCGAGGGCGGCAAAATTGGTCCCAAGATAGACGAAGCCGCAGTGACCCCGGCAGAAAAGCCTTCGTCATAGCCTTTTTCGCGCATGGCCTTCATTTCAATAGCGCCTAGCCCGACAACATCCGCTGTGGCCGAACCCGACATGCCTGCAAATACAAAGCTTGCCAAAACATTGGCATGTGCCAGCCCATCCCGAAATCGAGAGAATAAAGCGGCGATAAAATCAAACAGGCGCACGGTGACGCCGCCGGAATTCATCAAGCGGCCCGCGAGGATGAAAAAAAGCACCGCCAACAGAAGAAAGTTGTCGATCCGATCAACAGAGAGCCGCGAAATGATTTTCATGACAACCGGGTCAAAGGGGCTGCCAAAGAGCAACCCGCCGCCGATAATGGAAAACAACGCGGCTGAAATCTCAATCATGAGCCCGGCCATGATCGCACCAATCAAGCCTAGAGTTAGGACAATAGGCATCAGTTATCTCCTTAAACTTGCGCAGGATCAGGCGTGTAGGCGTGTGGGTCTGCCCATGTCAGGATCACGCTGACCCCCATGGAAAGGAGCGCGGCGCATTGAATGACGTACAAGATGCTGACCGGCAACCAAGGCATCGACACAAAGGTCATGCTTGCACTGGCCGTCATTTGGAGGACCGCACCGATTGCCAGATAGAGGCACACCAAAAAACAATGGCTTTCAGCCCGTAAATGTAGCCGTGGCGTAGCTGTGTCGGGAATTTGTTTACAAAAATATCGACGATGATGTGTTCGCCTCGGACATAGGCCGCAGGAAGCGCGGCATAGACCGAGGTGACAAGGAGGATCCGAGCGGCTTCTTCGGTCCACCCAAGGGGGAAAGAGAAGATATAGCGGAAGAAGACCTGGCACAGCACTGCTAAAAATGTTCCCGTAAGGAGAACAGAGGAAATGCCGAGCCAGACGCTTCCGAAGCGTCTGGAAAAGGTTTTCATTTGGGGTGTCCGTTATTCAGAGCGGGTGTTGTTGACCGCGTCCAATAGACCGGGCTCACAGTTCTTTTCTGCGAACGCGGCCACGATAGGCGCGGCAATTTTAGCAAAAGGTGCGGTGTCTGGTTCGACGATCGTGACCTCACCGCTTTCTTCCAAGGCGCTGCGGATTTGGGCTTCTTCGGTGGCAACAGCGTCGTATAGCCACTCCATTGCTTCGTTCAGCGTATCATCAAATGCGGCGCGGTCTTCACCAAGGCCTTCGTAGAAATCGCTGTTCACGTAGGTGATGGTATAGGTCCAGATGTGGTTCGTCATCGAAATGTATTTCTGTACTTCATGAAACCGCAGCGAATAGATAGTCGATAGCGGGTTTTCCTGTGCGTCAAACACACCTTGACGCAGACCGCCATATAGTCCGACAGCGCAAGCGGGGCGGCAGAGCACCAAAGGCAGAAAACACTTCACTGCGCAGCGAATTGGTGACGCGCATTTTTACACCAGTCAGGTCTTTGGGGGTTTTAACGGGAACGTTGGCTGTGACGTTCCGGCTTCCACGACGCCCGACAGCGGCGATTTCAATTCCGTAGTCTTCGCGCATACGGGTCGACGTCGCTTTGCCGATGTCGCCGCGCCAAACGGCGAACCCGTGATCCTCGTCACGAAAGACATATTCCGCCTCTAAACATTGGTATGTCGGGGCCGCTTCTTGAAGAGCGACGGGGGCGCTGAGGTTGACGTCGATTTCGCCCGATGCCAATTGCTGAACGAGCTCACGCGTGCCGCCAAGCGCACCGCCCGCAATAATGTTTAACGATAGACGCCCCTCGGTGCGTTCCGTCAGCAGGTCATCCCATTTTTGCATGGCCTGAATGGCAACATCATTTGAATTCAAAATGGTGCCGACCGTAATGTCTTTGGCCTGCACTGATTGGACCGCTGCAACGCTGATCGCAGCGGCAACAAGTGTGGTTCTAAATGTCATGTTTTCCTCCCTGAAAACCGATTAGTTTGATGGATTATTGCCTAGGCCTTGCGCATCAAGGTGGGCGGTCATCAATTCGACCGCGCGTTTTGAATCGCGTGCCCTGAGGGACGCAAGAATTTCCCAGTGTTGTGCGCTTCGGACATCTGCGCTGTGCGGCATTATTTTTTCGGCCTCCCAGACAGCCCGAAAATAGCGGTGCGCTTCGTCTTGCAGGGCCGCGACATATGGGTTGCCAGTAGCCCAAGCGACTTTCTTCTCGAACTCGAGGTCAATGGCGTGGGCGAGTTTCGTCCGCACAAGGTCAGAATCGGCGTGTTTTAGATAGGATTCGACCCCATCAAGTGCGGCATCTGTGGCCTCTGCTACTGCCAGTTCTGCGATCATGATTTCGACACCGCGCCGAGCCACAATCGTCTGTTTTAGCAGGCGCCGACGTTCGGTGGATGTCACAAGGCTGGGATCGATGAGCGCAAGGAGCTGTGGTTTGGCGACGAAAATACCCGCGCCTTGTCGGATCTATGGTTGGCTCACAAGATGCGCTCCCGCCCATGCTAAGAGTCCTTGAGGTAAAATCATGTTGACTTAAAATTATAAGTACGTACCTATTCTTTGGATGGTAAAGATTTCGATAGATATTGGCGGCACGTTCACAGATGTCGTGGCCGAAACTGCAACAGGGCTCAGCTCGGTCAAGGTCTTGACCACGCCGGACGCGCCTGACCGGGGAGCGCTGGATGGTGTAGGGCGGCTACTGTCGGATCTTGGTAAATCCCATGGTGATATCTCTGCCGTTATTCATGGCACCACATTGGCCACTAATGCGCTGATTGAACGTCGTGGGGCAAAGACGGCATTCATCACGACGGCCGGGTTCCGCGACGTGCTGGACATGCGTTACGAAAAGCGGTTCGAGCAGTACGATCTGGACATCGAAATGCCGACCTCGCTGGTTGACCGGCCGCTGCGCCTGGGTCTGCGAGAGCGCATCTTGGCAGACGGTTCCGTCCTTCAAGCACCACAGGACACAGAGATTGACGCACTTGCCGCAAAGATCAAGAACGAGGACGTCGAGGCGGTGGCCATCGGGTTCCTGCATTCCTATCGCAATCCTGCTCATGAAGAATATGTCGCGGATCGTTTGCAGCAGACATTTGGTGATACTATAACGATCTGCCAAAGTGCGGATGTTGCCTGTGAAATTCGCGAGTATGAACGTTTTTCCACTGTCTGCGCAAATGCTTACGTGCGCCCGCTGATGTCTCAATATCTTGGTGCGCTCAAATCCGAGCTAAACGGTTTGGGTTTTGACGGATCATTCCTGATGATGCTGTCTGGAGGGGGTCTGACCACGCTGGAACAAGCCATGCGTTTTCCGATCCGGTTGGTGGAAAGTGGCCCGGCGGGTGGGGTTGCGCTGGCGGCGCATGTGGCGCGCGAGGTCGGATCGACCAAAACCTTGTCACTCGACATCGGTGGCACCACTGCAAAAATCTGTTTTATCCGCGACGGCAATCCGCAAACCACACGCCGGTTCGAAGTGGCCCGCGCATGGCGCGACGTGAAGGGCAGCGGTTTGCCAGTGCGTGTGCCCACGGTTGAGTTGGTCGAGATCGGGGCTGGTGGCGGCTCTATCGCCGCTGTGGATACGCTAGGACGCCTTAAGGTCGGACCGCGCAGTGCGGGGTCCGATCCAGGACCGGCAGCATATGGTCGGGGTGGCAAGGATGCGACAATCACTGACGCCCACCTAACCGTCGGCAATATTGCAGCCGAAGGGTTCGCAGGCGGGATGATCTCATTGACGCCGGCCAATGCGCCAGATGCCATTGCGCATCATGTGCAGGCCCCGATGGGCATTGGAGATGTCGATACCGCAGCCGCCGGGATCATTGAATTGGCCGACGAGACAATGGCCAATGCAGCGCGCGTTCACGGGATCGAATTGGGCCATGATATTGCCTCCTTCGATCTGCTGGTCACAGGGGGAGGTGGGGCGCTTCATGCAGCGCGCATCGCAGAAAAGCTAGGTATCAGGCGGATCATCGTTCCCCAGAACGCGGGCGTCGGTTCTGCGGTGGGGTTCTTGCGCTCTCCTGTGGCGTTCGAGAGTGCGATTTCGGTGATGGAACTGCTGCACGATGTCGACGCGGCTGAATTGTCACAGCGTGTGGTAGACCAGCTGGCCTATGTCCGCTCTATCGTGGGGACAGCCGTGCCTGCAGATGATGTGGTGACCACCGTTAAAGTCGAGCTGCGCTATAAGGGTCAGGGTCTTGAGGTGGTGCTAGAACATCCCGCCGATGACAGTTTTAGAATAGATGTGGATCAGTTAGAAGCTGAGTTTATCGAGCGGTACAACGTGCTGGTCGGCTTTACGCTGAAAAACATCCCCGTGGAGCTGGTCTCTGTAAGTTTGACCGCCCGCGAAAAACGGGCACTGGACACGCATCCCTTCACGCCTCAGCGGTCCGAAGCAGCGGAGACCACACGTATGGTGTTCGATCTAGCGGCACAAAGGCGGATCAGCTATCAAATCGTAAAACGGGCAACACTTGGGGCGGATGTCTTAAGCGGCCCGGCGGTTGTTGTGGAAGATCAAACCACCACTTTGGTACGTCCCGGATGGTCGGTGCGCGCCTCCAGTGAAGGTCATCTTATTCTGGACCGGAGTGAAGCATGAGCGATAATCTGGACATCGTTGCACAGAACGTCCTTTGGAACCGCCTCATTTCAGTGTGCGAGGAGCAGGCCAATGCTCTGATGCGGGCGGCGTTCGGCGCAATCGTGCGCGAGGCAGGCGATCTGTCCGCAGGTGTGTTCGACGCCAACGGTGACATGCTGGCTCAAGCCGTAACCGGTACGCCGGGGCATGTGAACACGATGGCGGCGTCTGTACGGGCGATGCTGGCGCACGTGCAGGCTGACAGCTTGAAACCAGGCGACGCGTTGGTCACGAATGACCCGTGGCTGGGAGCAGGGCATGTCTTCGACTTTGTCGTGGTCACGCCCGCATTTGTGAATGGTAAGATTGTCGGCTATCTCGCGTCGACCAGTCATATCGTGGATATTGGCGGGCGCGGTTGGTCGGCCGAGGCGGCGTCGGTATATGAAGAAGGCGTAACCTTCCCCGTAATGCATTTGCGCCGTGGTGCAGATCTGAACGAGGATCTGCTGGCGATTGTCACAACAAACTCGCGCGTGCCGCACGAGGCGAGAGGCGATATCCTGTCGCTGTTGTCGTGCAATGACACTGGTGTTGCGCGGCTCCTGAATCTGATGAGAGAATACGCACTGGGTGATCTGACATCGATCGCCGCGTTCATCTTCGAGCGCTCTGCCATGGGCACAAAAAAAGCTTTGGCGCGCGCGCCGCAAGGTATTTACGAAAACACCATGATGCTTGATGGCTACGATGCGCCGATCATGTTGAAAGCTCGTATGACAATCGGAGATGGCACCATTTCCGTGGACCTCACCGGTTCTACGCCTGCCGTTGTCCGCGGCATCAACTGCCCGCTGAACTACAGCGCAGCTTATGCATCCTTCGGCATCCGTGCCTTGTTGACGCCCGAGGTGCCGAACAATCAAGCGTCACTTGATGCAATTACAATTACCGCCGAGCCAGGCTTAGTAGTTAGTGCTGAACGGCCCAGTCCCGTGTCGGCGCGCCATGTCATCGGGCAGGCCTTGCCTGATTTGATGCTGGGATGCCTTGAACAGGCTCTGCCTGGCGAGGTTTTGGCCGAAAGTGCCGGTGCTCTGTGGACGTTATCGCTTTCGGGCGCGGGAAGGACCGCATTTTCGTCACTGAACGTCGCCCTTGGCGGCATGGGCGCAAGGCCCGGCACAGACGGTCTGTCGACCACGGCCTTTCCTTCAGGTGTCGGCTCGGTTCCTGTCGAGGCCGCCGAGGTTGCAGCCCCTGTGATCTATCACGCCAAGGAATTCATCTGCGACAGCGGCGGGGCAGGACGCTATCGTGGTGGCTTAGGTCAACGCATCGAAATCGGGTCTCGCATCAATGAAGATATGTTCATGTCAGCAGCCGCGTTCGAGCGCCTGAATTCCGGGCCCGAAGGTCGCCAAGGCGGTCAGCGCGGTGCAAACGGTAAGGTAGCCATCAGTGATGGCACTCAGGTAACCGACAAGGGCATGTACAGAATTCCGGCAGGGGAACGCGTGATCCTGCAAACGCCTGGCGGCGGCGGATATGGCGACCCGGCTCACCGAAACAAAAAGATCCTGGAAAAGGATCTGTTCGACGGTTTGGTCTCAGGTGAGGCCGCCCAAACGTTCTATAAAGTAAAAGAATAACAAGCTTCTTCCCATCCAACAGGAGAAACCTCCAATGACAACGATGACAAAAATTATTGCGGCAACGACCGCGTTGACCCTAACGAGTTCTGCTGTCTTCGCGGAAGCCAAATGGGACATGTCGACCGCCTGGGCAGCCAATAACTTTCACGGCGAAAGCGCGATTGC
The DNA here is from genome assembly GCF_022788655.1 of Sulfitobacter indolifex. Taxonomy (NCBI): domain Bacteria; kingdom Pseudomonadati; phylum Pseudomonadota; class Alphaproteobacteria; order Rhodobacterales; family Roseobacteraceae; genus Sulfitobacter; species Sulfitobacter indolifex. The sequence goes on from NZ_CP084955.1 coordinate 57,751, forward strand.
TTTTGCGGACGCTGTACGCGAGGCGACAGATGGCTCGGTGGATATCACTGTGCATTTGTCTGGCGAGACCGGTGTGAAAATCACTGAAAAGCTGGTGGCAGTGGAAACCGGAATCGTCCAGATGGCCGACATGCTGCTATTTCTTCAAGCGGGTGAAGAGCCGTTTTTGGGAGTCGATACCCTGCCTTATCTGATCCAGGGCCAGGACGAGATGAACGTCTGGCTGGACGTGGCGGGCCCCACTTATGACGCAATTTTTGAACGCCGCAATCAGAAGGTTCTTTACTACGTGCCGTGGCCGTCGCCGGGTGTGTACTCCAAAGAGCCGATTGTCAGCGCCGATGATATGGCCGGTCAGCGCATCCGTGCGTTCAACGCGACCTCCTTCACTTTCCTCGAAAAGATGGGAGCCGCTCCTGTCGAGTTGCCCTTTGAAGAACTGGCGACAGCCGTGGCTGCGGGCACCGTTGATGGAGCCGCCACCTCGACCTCGACCGGCGCTAACTCGAAGCTTTACCAGTTTACGGAGAACTTCAATCCGCTGAACTGGTCCATGTCACCTGATGCTGTGACCGTCAACCTTGATGCATGGAACGCATTGACCGATGAAGAACGCGCGACAATCGAGGGGCTGGCGGAGGATATGGAAGCCGATTTCTGGGCCGCTTCGGCAGCCGAGGACGAAGCGCAAACCGCCGTTCTGGTCGAAAACGGCATGGTGATTTCTACCGCTGATGAAAGTCTCAAGGCAAAGATGGCCGAAGCAGGGAAGGCGATGTGGGCAGACTTTTTCAAAACCGCGCCGGAAGCGCAGGCCGTTGTCGAAGCCTATACTAAGAAGACAGGTAAGTAAGCAGATGCGACGGGGCGGACCATACGTCCGCCCCACCGTGTCTCTATTATCATGACCCGTTTCCTCCTCCTCATCGACCGTATGTCGCGACTGGCCGAGCTTGCTGCCGTTGCTTTGATTTTCGGCTATTGCATTTTGATGCTGACCGAGGTCGTCGCCCGTGCGCAGGCGCAAAGCTTTTCGTTCACATGGGAATACAGCCAATACGCGATGGCCGCGATTTTTGCGCTGGCCTCAGGACCTGCGATCCGAACGGCGGTGCATGTACGGATCACGGTTGTTACCGAAAAGCTGCCTGCAGGGGCCACCAAATGGTTGGATATGCTGGCCAATCTGGCTGCTTTGTTCATCGTGGCAGCAATTGTTTTTGCGATGTGGACCAAAACCTCAGCCTCTTTCGAGCGCAACATATTAGCCACGTCGGTTTCCAAGACGCCGCTCTGGATACCCCAGTTATTTGTATTGTGGGGCTTTGCCCAGCTTTGGCTTGATCTTTTGGCGCGGCTGATCCGGCGTTCAACCGACCGCAAATATGAATGGCGCGACGCTGACAAGGAACAAGCAGATGTTTGAAATCGCATTAGTTACCGGTCTGCTTTTTGTTGCCCTGCTGGCGGGCTCCGTGTGGATCGGTCTGTCCCTGTTCGCGACGGGGTATCTGTTGCTGTCGATCTTTAAGCCGAATATTCCAATGGAGATTTTCAGCAGCGGTGTGATTTGGGGCGCTTTGATCCCAACCCCGCTGTTGTCGCTGCCGCTGTTCATCCTGATGAGTGAAGTTCTGGTAAGCGCGGGACTGGGCAGGTCCCTCTTTTCGGGCCTGGCACCGTGGGTTGGACGGTTGCCGGGAGGCTTGCTTCACGTCAACGTCGTTGGCTCCACACTCTTCGCTGCGGTTTCGGGATCGTCCGCTGCGACGACGGCCATTGTTGGCAACGTCAGCCTGCCTCAGTTGCAAGCGCGTGGATATGACCGGCAACTTGCAATAGGCTCACTTGCAGGAGCCGGCACGCTGGGGTTCTTGATCCCGCCCTCGATCATCATGATCATATATGGCGTAGTGGCCGAGCAATCTATCCTGGAGCTGTTCATCGCAGGCGTGGTTCCCGGTCTGACGCTTGCGGCCCTTTATATGTTCTATATCGCGGCACATCAGACCATCACGGGAACTCAACCTGCTGTTGATCGTCCCAGCGGGCGCGATCTGTTGCGCGGTCTGCGTGATATTGGTCCAATCGTCATATTGATCGGGACGATTATGAGTGCGCTTTATCTGGGATTTGCCAGTGTGAGCGAATTGGCTGCACTGGGGGTTCTCGGTGCTGTCTTGATTTCCGTTTTGATGGGACGGTTCAGTTGGCGTGCGATGCTTGGCGCAGGTCGGCGCGCCGTGCGCACATCTGCTATGATCGGATTGATCGTGATCGGGGCGGCTCTTTTGAATTCTGCTTTTGGCTTTCTGGGGATACCCAAGGCCATAGCAGGTCAAATCGGAAGTTTTGGACTGTCACCGATGGCGTTGATTGTGGTGTTACTGATCTTTTACGCAGTTCTCGGTATGTTTCTTGATGGCACATCTATCATAGTGATGACCTTGCCGATTACATTGCCGCTGATTACGGCAGCTGGCTTTGATGCGATCTGGTTTGGTATCTTTGTCGTCGTTGCCGTTGAGATCAGCCAGATCACTCCGCCAATCGGCTTCAACCTGTTTGTTATTCAATCACAGACAGGAGAGAGCATCGGCACCATCGCACGGGCCGCGCTGCCGTTTTTTGGCATCTTGCTCGGCTTTGCGCTGCTGCTGGCCGTGTTCCCTGATCTGGCGCTGTGGTTGCCTAGGACATTGCAATGACGATCCTGCACCAACAGCTGGTCGAGGCGATCCTGATGGAGGTCCAGTCAGGCAAGCTGCGCGTAGGCGCTAAACTACCGCCCGAAGCCGACTATGCTTCAGAACTGGGCGTCAGCCGCTCCACCCTTAGACTGGCGTTTTCGGAGCTTGAACGGGTGGGCGTTTTGCAGCGCAAAAAACGCGCGGGTACGACCATCATCGCCGATCGGCCCAAGTCGCAATTCAACATGAGCACAACCGGTCTGCACGAGCTTCTAAGCCTAGGGCGGGACACCGATCTGGCCCTCAGCGGAACCACCACCGTGCAGGCAGACGCAGTTTCCCACTTGCATGGATACGACAGCGAGACCGGTCATTGGCTAGAAATCAGTGGCACCCGTACATTGCCGGGAGAGGCAAAACCGTTCAACAGCACACGGGTGTATGTTCCTGCGCGCTACGCTGGAATCGAACACGTACTGAAGCAAAGCGAGCCCTCTGTATTTCGCATCATAGAAGAACGATTTGACCTTGCTGTCGGGCGCGTGAGCCAATCCGCGCAGGCCATCCGCTGTCCAGCGGATGTGGCTGAGGTAATCGGGCTTGAGCCCGATGCGCCAGCGCTGCAGATTGTTGCCCAGCTGTATGATCGGAAAGGCATTCTGATAGAGATCTCAGTCGCGATATTCGACCCCAACAGGTTTCAACTGCAAACGGATGTGAAAGTTGACTAAACCTGGGTTGCGCACTGTTGTAACTGGTGGCAGCGGCGCCTTGGGGGCGGCCATCGTATCGGCGGCATTAGCCCGCGGGGACAAGGTAGTGAACCTCGATCAAGTGAAGAGTGACAGCGCGCCCTGGATTGCCGTTGATTTTGCGGATCCCGTTTCTGTGGCCCAGGCGGTCGACAAGGCGACGGATATTCTGGGCGGTATTGATGTATTGATCCACTCGGGCGGAGTTTTTCGCGCAAATGGGTTTCTAACAATGTCTGATGTCGAGTTTTCCGAGGTTCTCGACATCAATCTGTTGGGCGGCTTTCGCATTGCTCAGAAGGTCGCATCCCAAATGGTTAGCGGGGGCGGGCGTATTCTCCTGATGTCTTCGATCCATGCCAAATATGGCGTTCGGGGGCGTCTGGCCTATGGCGCGTCAAAAGCTGGGATCGAGGCCATGACGCGGGTGATGGCAACTGAGCTATCCGAATACGGCATTCGGGTAAACGCGCTCGCCCCTGGGGCGGTCTCAGCAGGAATGGTGCCTTCAGATGCCACACTTATATCCGATTGGGTAAGTGTCACCCCGGCGAAACGTAAAGTGACACCGGCGGAAGTCGCGGGGATGGCAATGTTGTTGACTTGCGACGACGCTAGTTTTGTTTCGGGGCAAGTTATTTCGCAGGACGGCGGTGCGAGTATATCTCATATCTTTTAAGTTTTACGCTCTAATCAATGTGCGTACATTTTCAGTTTTATGCACCAAAGGGAGGCTTTCACATCCCGTATGCCATGGGGCACACGAGTGATACATTTACCATAATTAACCCTATGGGCGTTTTTTTGTGTAGCGGGCGCGCGCTACCCTCAAGTGCGACTCTTGTTAGAAAACAATAGTTTATCTAATGAGAGGAATCGGTATGGGAGCCGTTTACGACCAACTGAGTATCACAGAACGACGCAAGATAGAACGGTGGAGGCACGCGAAGGTCCCAGTTGACGAGATGGCGCGCGTTCTGAAGCGTTGCAGATCAACGATATTTCGCGAGCTAAAGCGCAACCATTTCTCGGACGAGAGCATGCCGGGATGCGACGGCTATTACGGTGCCGCCGCGCACCTGATGCAAGCGGAACGGCGTTCTCGAGAGCGCAAATTGATCAAACATCCAGAGCTCCGCAAGCGCGTGATCGAGCGCATCAAAAACGGTTGGACACCAGAGCAGATCAGTAACCGCATGATCCACGAATGCGCTCCTCTCAGGGTCTGCCAAGAAACCATCTACCGTTACATCTATTCCAAAGAAGGTCAGCGCGAAGACCTGTGGTGGTATCTACCGACCCACCGTGTCGCCCGCAGGCCACGTCGCACCAGAAGGCGCAGAGAACCCAAATTCCACCGCGATGTCAGTATCTTATTTCGCCCGGATGATGTGGCTCATCGCCGCCAGTTTGGCCACTGGGAAGCTGATTTGATGCTGTTTAAACAGAAGCTTGGCCAGACCAACGTCACCTCACTGGTTGAGCGCGTCAGCCGCTTCACCGTGATCCTGAAGAACCCCAACAAGCGCACCAAGCCGGTTATGGGCAAGATCATGAGTGCCATCAAAGACCTCCCCCTCGTCGCCCGTCGGTCCATCACTTTTGACCGCGGAACCGAGTTTGTCAGTTGGCCGCATCTCCAAGCCGAGATCGGAACCCAGACGTGGTTTTGCGACCCCTCCAGCCCCTGGCAGAAAGGCACAGTCGAGAACACAAACCGACGCCTTCGAAGGTGGCTACCCCGCAAACGCGACATCCGGCAATGCACAGATCACGATATGAAGGTGATCTGTGATCGCCTCAACAACACGCCGCGCAAGTGCCTTGGATGGAAAACGCCAGCCGAGGTCTTTCGCGAAAAGATATTGGAGGAAATGCGATGACGCCCCTACCCTGAGCTCGACAAGAGTCGCGGTTCAGGTATCGCTCACACTTCTCGCCAGGGCTTTTCGTTGTCTTCCTCACCGTCCACTCCACGGTGGCTACGATGAGCAACAAACCCTATTTTAGCAAATGACCCTATTTGGACCCATAGGCGCTGACGTCAGACTGATTTAGTCCTTTTGAGTTGTCATAGATTATAGCGCCCCTCCCAACATCTGATAGAAGGCTAGCGAAAGCGGCCCGAACCGTACCCAAATTAGAGAAAGTACGTTAGAGCCGAATGTCTTCTAAAAATAACGAGGATGAAGTTAGCTTCATTCGCAAAGTTCGCCGCTGGCGGTGGTCATACTGGTTGGCTGTCGCGACCTTAGTCGTTCTCTGGTGCTATGCCGTCTATGAGGTGGTCGGTTACGTAGTGCGCAGCTAGCGCCGTCCCAAAGTGAGCTAGCCAAATTATTCAGTCAGCTTGCTTGCCATCGTATTGGATCAGTCCACTTACTCGTCATGGCTGATGATGACGAAGATACGAAGCGGCAGGCACGTAGATGGACGCGCGAGCGCATTGCGTTTGCGGTGGCTGTTGGCATGTTGTGGCTGATCGCGTTCGTCGTAGCCTTCTACATCTAATTTTGCCATTTCAGTGATACTGTCCGCTTTGCCCCTCATCGCGTAGTCCTGTATCGCTAGACAATGAGGTTTTCGGCGTCGGGCGCAGACTTTCCGGAAATTGAGGAACTACTCAAACGGTACATCTGCGGTTAGTTCGGAGTTAACTTTTTACAAACGCCAATCCTGAACCCGATCAGCCAAAAATAGTCATTGCTCAGGTCAGCGCTGACATGAGCGGTCATGTCAGCGCTGATGCCATCGACCGCCGAAACACACGTGCCCGCATTCCTATCCAGATTGGATTGATCGCCAGTGATCTGGCGGACAAGTATTGCGCTCAACTTTGCCCAATCAGCGTAAATCAAGGCTACTTGCTGGATAATTCTATTCTGGCGCTTCAGTTTGTTGCGGCCAGAGACGACCGACCACTGCACGACGCATCTGCTGCGCCAGCGGGTCGTGAAATATCTCAATTGCAATCGCCGCCTCATCGTCGTTTAGCCAGCCATCCTGTAAACGCCAGCGCCGGTAGAACAACCAATCGAGTTCATTCTGCCGTAACGCCGCAAGATTTTCCCGGACTTGCTCTGGTGTTCTATGCAGGCCATTTGACCTTTCGAACCTTCGCATCCCGTGAACGGTCACGGCAGCGCTCAGATACCGCTCATGAGCGACCGCGATATCGTCATCGCTGATTACCGACAACCGCTCAATTTCTTCGCGCACATTGGGGGGCTGCGTGTCGAGTGCATGCTGTAAAGCTTGTTCGAACCCGGGGTCATTTGCAATGTCCAATCTCCATGCCCTCGGCTGTTCGCGCCAAAGCACAGCTTCAGCGCGCGCAGCCCAACGCCGATCTGCGATCACGCCGAGGGCTGTGAGAACGGACTGAACTTCTGGCTCGGCCCGCGCAGGGCCCATTCTTCCCGTCTCTGAGATCGGCATAGAAAGTTCTTGGTCGGTGACGGAACCGCCCGCGCCCTTCACCTGTCGAAGCTTTTCCCCGGAGCCGGGTGGGGCATAGCTCAATTGGTTTCGTTGTTCAGCAAGCCGCAGGACAACGACGGAAATGTCGTCCCATCTCGGAAGCTTCCGGGGGAGTTTCCGAACAGATTTCGGGATCGCGCCCCAGTCCGTTTCTTCGGCCTGCCCCAGTAGGGCCAGCGCCTCACAGCCCATTTGATAAGCTGAGCAAAACATGTGGCTCCACCCTCCGCCGTCCGGCAGCTGTGGGAGGTTGTTCGAGAGAAACTCGGCAACTGGCAACGCCCATTCCGAGTCCGGTCCTCGCGCATTCATAAAACACACCTCCCGAAACAGCCCCTACCTCAAACCGCACTTCAACCAGAGCGGGTCGCAAGAGAAGTATCATGCGGATTTATAAGGGTCACTCTGGCATTGGTGCGAAATCTGCGCTGAACATTTACGAGAGTTGCTGACTAAGGTGACAGACAGCCGTGTTCTAGATCAACTGGATCGGACGAAATCAGTGGGAGGGCCAACCGTTCACCCAGCCTCTCAACAAAAAGATGATAACTTTGCACGGGGACCTGCCCCGCCCCGGCCACCTCTCCACCGCGAGAGAGAATAATCTGCCAGTCTGCACCTGCCAGTCTGAAATCCCCCCTATGCCCCATGCTGATCGTAACTTTAGCCTGGGGGAAAATCTCAGACGCAGCTTGAGACATGGCGCGGATCACGTCTACGGCGCGAAGGGGTCTTGCGAGAGCTGCGCCCGGATCCAAGCGATATCTTGGGAGATCGCTGTCATTCCTTCGAACAGGATCTGTTGTTTCTGTGCCTGCTGCTGCGCGATTTTGATCGTTGCTGCGGCTTGGGCCAGCACATCTGTGTGCCGCTCCATCGCCATCCTGATCCCTGTCATTTCCGAGATCAGGTCTTGGATCTTGCACGCCATTTCTGTCTCTGCTTCGCTTCCCAAGACGCGATAAAGCAGCACGCAGAGCTCCTCCATCAACACCTCCAGGCTCTTCGCTTTGGATGTCTGTAATGTCATAGTTTATGGTCTCCAGTTTGTTTCTGATTTTACCGAACGGTGTCCGATCGATGATACTAAGGCAGCCGCCGATCACGTGTTCCGCAGCCATGCGAGATACGCGCGCGCGTAAGTGGCGCAACCCTACCGCGAGCCGGTCGGCCAGCCGCGCAAAGCGGTGTGGCCGCGCGACAGGTTTCGAGCAATCAGGATGGCAAGACGGGAGCACCAACCTTGGCGTCCTCACCCGGTGGGCCCATTCCGGCTCAGGCTCAGTCCAAACACCATTTGCATATTCGGAAGCATTCCATGCTGCGCGGCGCTGCCAGTTTTTCGAAAGCACGCTTTCCGGTAACGACGGCGGCGCGGGCTCAGACGGGATCGCTTCACTTCTGGCCAGACTGGCACCGCGCAGCACGAATGGGTGCGGGTCTGTCTCCGAGACCAACGCTATTGCGTCTCCCGGCCCGAGGCGAATTTCATGCCTTGTGGCTGCAACGACGTCCCGAAAGATACTCAGAAATCCCGGGCGATTTTGACCATGGCGGCTTGCCGCGATCATCCTAGCGGCCTGAAGGAGAAACAATTTTGGCGCCGCATCGGGCGTGAACTTCACGCCGTGACGCTCCGCTGCCGCGACGCGTTTTTCAGCCCAATCCGGGCCTTTTATCGCAAGCGCGCGTTCCAGCGCCCGGGGGTTCGCCCAGTCAAACTGAGCATTCAAAAAGTCACCCAATGCGTCGAAGGTGTTCTGGCTGCCCCGCATCGGAGGATGGGGATTGTAACTGCGCAGCTTACCGGTCTCTGTCCGGACAAAGCGTGGCATAACGATGTTGATCTCTAGACTCCCTGTATGGGTATGTGTGCCGACAAAGACCGAGGGGCGGCAGGCCACAGGCACTCCGGCGAATGCAACCTCGAGGAACAGATCGATGACCACCGCGATAGAGCAGCGCGCCGTCTTCTCACCCGCGTTGAAGCGCGCCACATCAATGTCGGAACGATCGAATGACAGGGTCGCGGTGCGCGTGGTGCGCTGGAAGCGAAGCGCTGCAATCGCACTTTGCACGACACTCGGATACCCCCAAAGGAGCTCGGGGGCCGGCGTTCTCACCTCCCATTCCCGCTGCACCCCGATCGTTTTCGACACCGCCCTATCAAGAAGATAAGCTGCAGGCTGGCGGGGATCATCGGAGGCTTGATGGGGGGACCAACCAATCAGCACGGGTTAGACCTCACAGAAAACCCGACCGGCGCGAGCATCAAAACGACGCGTTCGATCCGTTGCAGCTGGACAAGCAGCAGCATTGCCTCGACGTCCTCACCCTCAAAGCGCCCCGCGAGACGTTGGAGCATCTCAAGCACCTGCTCCAGCAGCCCCGCAAGCTGCAGCACCTGCTCGGGCGATGCCCCCGACCGACGCCCAAGACCGACATGGCGCAAGTGGTCCGACAGGCTCTGCCCGGCCGCTTCAGCGCGGCGTACCAACTCAGCTTTTTCGGCGGATGTGACATTCACCTTTACGCGCTCATGCCGCTTTGCGTTGGTCGTTTTGGCCATATCGTTACTTCCTGCTTTTGGGCCCAAGGAGGGGGCCTTGATCTACGTGCCTGCTCAAAAGTTATGAGCCAGCAAATCCGATCAACAGGAGAGATGCCGCCTTGCTATGGATGAAGTGTGGATAACCCGCGGCAATGCAGCAGGACGTTCCACCCGACACGGCACATCAACGCCTCGCAAATTTGGGGGATGGTGAAGAGCGAAAGGGGCCCGGCAAACCCGGACAAGGGGGTGAACGCCATCGAGTGAGAATGGCTATGCCCCCCGTGCAAGATGTCCAAAGCGCCTGTTTTGAAGGCTGCGAGAACAAGCCCGGACAAATCTGTCCCCGCTAACATGTCCGGAAAATCCCACGTGTTTCTTCTTGAAACAAGATCATCAATTGGATGCGCAGAGCCGCGGGACCTGAGCCGCGCTGCGTCCGAAACCGGTCATACTGGCGTCGGGAAACGGATCTGACTGAACACCCAGTTTATTGGTGCCCTACCCTTACGAGTTCTGTCTTTCATAAAGATTTTGACGGGTAATCCATAAACGACGACCTGCGAGAACAGCATCGTAACCCGCGATCTCGGCAGGCCATGAACCGTTAGCCCATGCTTACAATGCGACAGACCGATTGCATCCGTCTCAGGCGGCATGGGCAACCGGTTCAACATCGGGACCTCTCGGACGGGACCGAGATTTAACACGCCCACGCGCGCCGACGTCGTGTAAGCCAAGCACAAGTCCCGAACCTTTTATGGCGTTGGAACGATCATGTCTCGCAGAAGGCGTTCCGCATTGGATGGACAAAGGGGGTCACCGTGAGGCTCATACAGGTGGCCAAATGCCAAGTAGAGAAAATGCACGAGATGATTTCTTGATATCACTATATGATATAGAAGCCTTGGATATGGCCTACATGCCGCAAAAGAAAATGCCCCATAACGTCCCGTATCGCAGCTTCAGAAAGACAGACGTTCAGTAGGAGGCAGCAGACATTACCGATCCTCCGAGAGAGGAGACACAGCCCACCAAAGTGATGGGCTGGTCCGAGCTCGCGAATGTGCTTTGCCAACGCAGGCGCGTCATTCTAATTTCGATTTTCTCGTCGGCATCAGACATTGATCTCTCCCGTGTTTGGCGTATTTGGGTTGCGGAAACCCATGGCGACCCAGGCCCCGAAGAGCTTGGCGAAGAAGCCAAGGCTCTGCTTCTTTGCGTTGGGAATGTCGTCTGGCAGCGTGGCGCCCTCCGGGAGATTCGAGGCCATCGTGCGCATCGTGGGCTCGGGCTTTGTGCCGGGCGGCCAGAGGCCACTGTAGAGGCTCAGCCAGTGTCCGCCTTTGAACTCCAGATAGACGGGCGTGTTGCAGCAGGTGGCGATCACCCGCATGCTGGGGGCCTTGGGCGACAGGCGGAACCCCGGAGGTTGGAGGCCCCCGCAAGAAAACGCACACGATCCTTGCGATACATGACAAAGGGCGTCGTGCCGTGATCGGTCAACGTCCGGGGTGCGCCCTCAAGACCCTGCATCCTCCTCGCCGCCTCACGGCAGGAGTTGCAGCAGTATTCGACGCTCGCGACAGGCTTCCCCTCGACTTCAAGATGGGTCTGGCCACAGGCACATCCGATCTGTGTTGCCTCACCCATGCGTAGGCTCCTTCGCGGCAGCCGCTTCGAGGGCGGCAATGTCGATCTTCTCCATCTGCATCATCGCCGCGCTCACGCGGCACACCACGCCTGGGTCTTCGCTGGCCAGCAGGTCCGGCATTCGCTTCGGCACGATCTGCCAAGACACGCCGAAGCGGTCCACGATCCAGCCACACCGTCCTGCTTTACCGCCTTTCGGTCAGCGCGGCCCAGAGCCGGTCCGTCTCATCCTGATCCTCGGTCAGCACAGAGATCGATGCGGCGGGCGTCAGCTTGTGATGCGGCCCGGCGGTCAAGATCATCATGGGCGCACCTGCCAGCGTGAACTCGACAATCATCGGGTCGTCCGGTTGGCCGTTTTCGCGCACGGCCTCAATCCTGCTGTCTGGCATCAACGTTACGTATTCATGCGCGGCATCATGTCCGCCTTTCTCAAACCAGAAGCAGGTCCGCACTTTTGAGGCATGTTCCATCCAAAATTTCCTCCGTGGTTTCGTGGTTGGGGGGCTCAGCTTCCAAGCCGGGCGGCCCCATCAATATTCAGCCACGCTTGCTTTCGACGTAAGTAGTGAAATTGTTCAAGATCGCCTGCCACCCGTCGCGCTGCATCTCAATCGGGTTCTGCGGCTCGGCGTCGAAAGTGGTCACGACATGGGTGTTTCCGCCGCTTCCGGTAAATGTTGTGCGGGACCTACGGCCGTCGTCAAGAACCAGCAGGAGTGACTTGCGCGGCTCGATCTCCTCGTAAGTGCCCTCGAAGTCGAAACCCATGCTTCCGTCCTTCGCCTCCATACGGGCGATCTGCTTGCCACCGGGGCGCAGATCCACTTCGGCGCGCGGGCAGCACCAGTCATCGTTTGCGAAATTCCACTGCATGATGTCGTCCGGGGTGGTGTAGGCGCTCCACACCTCTTCAACGGAGGCGGCAACTGTCGTTTCCACGGTGATTTGCTGGTTGGTCATGTTGATTTCTCCTTGCTGCTGGTTTCAGATGTATTTGGTTCCACCCCGAACAGGCCGCGCACATAGCGAATGAGGTGATCAACGCTTTCACGGGCGAGGTCCGGGTCCCCAGTGGCCTTGGCGAGGATGAACCCACCCTGAAGGACCGCCTGCGTGTGGCGGGCAAGGCTCTCGGCAGTCCAGTCAGCGTCGATATTACGCTGCTTGCGCGCCGCTTTGATGTCGGCCTCCAGCGTGGCGGCATGACCGAAGATGCTGGCGGCGCAGGCATCCCGGATCGCGGGCGCGCTATCATGCACCTCCTGCGTCATGGTGCCGACGAGGCAGGTGTATTCAAACGTCTCGCCGCCGATGATCCCTTTGCGGAAATCGAGATAGGCCAGAACACGGTCCAGCGGATCGTCTGGCTCATGGTAAGGCGCGCTGGCAAAGAGTGCGCTGGTTGTCTCGGTCCAGAAATTTGCTGCCGCCACGCCAAGCGCGTCCTTCGTCTTGAAGTGATGGAAGAACGCACCCTTCGTGACACCGGCCGACTGGCAGAGATCATCGACTGAGGTTGCGGCGAACCCCTTCCGGCGGATCACGTCGCGCGCGGCTTGCAGAAGGCGTTTGCGCGCATCGCCGCGCTCGGGGTATTGCTTGGTTGGTCTTGGCATGTTTGCTACATACCATACGGTTGGTATGTAATCAATAATCTTAATCATAGCGTGCTTCGGCGGCGCCAAAAGTCGCCGCCTGCGCCCTTGAAACATGATATTGGGCTTCGGCCGAAAGCAGATCTCTCAAGCCTTCCCTCTCAGCAGTCCCGAGGCTTGGATCACAGCACGATCAGAATGGCCCGGTCCCCCCACATTAACTGTCGGTGCTCGAGAATGCTGCGCAGACTGCCAGAGCCGCCGACGTCTTGATCCAGATCAACGCCCGGCAAAACCGTGACCTTCGCATAGACCCTGCCTCTCAACTGAGAGATATGCGGGGTCACCACGCGGACAGGCGCGTCCGGCGCGAGCGTTCCACGGATACGCTCTGCTTGTTTCTCACTAAGACAAATGATCAGTTCCGGGAGATACCGAAGCTCGCGCTCAGGTTTTGCCCAACCACAATAGAACTTACCAAGCCGGATCATGACGACTGCCTTTTGGGGGGGTATGCCGGATGAGACCCGCCTCTCGCGTTCCTGAACGCGCTGTGGCCGGTCCGCGCATCCAAGCTTATAGGGCGGCGAATAGGAGCACTGCGGCAATTGAGCTATACCCAATCATGAGGATGAAATCATTTTTCCAGTAACGTGTCATTTTTTAGCTCCAATGGCGAGTTTCTAGCTCATTGTTTACCCCAATTGCGGCGTAAATTGGCGGTAAGGAGGGCAATAAAGTGCCCCGGCACAATACCCTTCTCCATTCCTCATCCAAAGACTGTCCGAAAACTTGAGGCCCTCTAAGCCCTCTTTTGCTCGAGCGCCGCCAGCTGCGCCATCTCTTTGAAGAAAGCCGTCAGATCGATCCCCTTTTCCCCCAGTTGCTTAAGTGCATTCTGGATGACATTGTAGGCTTGGCGGTCCGATGAGAAGATCACGAAGGGCTCTTCTGGCGACAGCAAGCGCGTTAGCTTGTCCGACATAGAAAAGTCGGCCCCTGCATAGAGGCAAGTGAACACAAAGCGCACCCCCGGCATGTCCAACAATGCAAGCACGGGTGCCAGACCTTTAGGATCATTCGCCACTGCTGGATAGCGAGACCAAGCAGGCCGCGGATCGGACCATCCGACATCGCCCAGTTCATTGACATGAGCCGCGTAGGACTTGAGGTAGCCCAACAGAGCATCCCCCGCCTTCGCCAATTGAGCCGTCTTTTTTGCTGGAGTGTCTTTGCGATAATACACAACCGCCGCCCGGCCAAATTCCATCATATAGCCACCGAGGTCAAAACGTGCTCCCGCCATCCCCTGATGCTGGCCTGCCAGCGCCTTTTGCGCGGGCCTCTCTGGGGGCATGTAGACCGAAGGGTCTGCATTGATGGTCTGAGCAATCTTGATCGGTGTGCTGCGCATAAACTGTCCTCTTTTCAAAGGAAACTAGGGCAAGCTTATGGGCCTGCATAGCCAACAGCCCCGCACTTTATGTGGATAACCTAAGAATGCCCGCTATGGATCGCCGGATCGGAAACCCAAGGGCCGACGAGACGCGCCAAACGGGCACCGCGGGGAACTCACACAGGGCGCAACGCCCCGCTGTAACAGAACAACCCATTGTAAATAAACGGTTTATTCAGGTCGAAAAACGCCAGAATGGGCGTTTTACACCCTCTGTTACAAACATATTTAATGATTCCAATAACTTAGACTTTGTAACGCATTACGCCCACATATGTCTTAATATTAGCGCACAATGATCAATAGACCTGTCTGTCTCGCATATACACTTTTTCTATATTTCTGTAACAAACATATATATATCTATAAATAGCATAGATTTCAGACACTTACATGTGTTACTTAAAGTGTTACGGAGCCGTAACAGCGTTACACCGTTGTTTTTAATGGGTATTTTTTCAAATGGCCCCCTTCAGAAGCCATATCTGCCCCTCCGCCGGTCGCAAATGGACATTTTGCTTCCAACACCTCCACCCTCGACGCCATGAACTCGGTGCGTCAGTTGAGGTCCCCGATGGATGTCAGGCCCCTCCCCTCCGAGCTTGGTTTCACCAGGCCGGACAGTCGGCGGGAGGGAAATCCTAAGGTTTCGGCATTACCACTGTCGAATTCCGCAGACGTCCGCGACCACAAGATCAGAAATTTGGATAAGGGACCGCTCTAGCACTGGAACGCACGGAAAACAAAAGCGCGCAGTCAGGCCGTGCAGAGCATGACCCTAAAGCGCCGTTACTCCAGAAGGCCCTTGGAAGGCACCGCCCTTTCAGAAGAATTCAGGGCAGGGAAATCTACGATGAAGGTCGTCACCTCTCCTTCGGCAGTTTCAAATGTGATTTCGCCAAGATGCTGGTCAACGATCGCTTTCACAATGCTCATTGCCAGCCCATAGCCCTCATTGACCCGATAAGTGTCCCCGCGCGCAAAGGGTTTGAAAAGGGCCTTCTGAATATTGAGCGGCAATCCTGCGCCCTCGTCCTTTACATAGAAGCCCCGCCCCGTAGTGGTGAGACCCAGCTCTACCGTCCCACCCTTTGCGGATGCTTTGATAGCGTTTGTCACAAGATCGGATATCAGCCGTTCCACCCTGCCTTCATGCAATCGCAAAACGTGGTTCGGTGCATCTGAAGGCTTCAATTTGAGACCTATGCCATGGTTCTCGGCATAGGAGGTAAGTGTCTCGATTGCTCGAGCGAGCAAAGGCGCAAGGGGGGCTACAGCGCGGCCTGACGGTTCCTCCGCACGGAGCTGTTCGACGTCGAGTATGTCAGCAACCATCTCGTCGATACGCTGCGCATTGCGCAGTGCAAACCGTAGCAGTTTGTTTTTTGCGTCGTCCAGCCCCGGCTTTTGTGCATCCAGTAGCTCCAATGCACCGCGGAGCGCCGTCAGGGGGGTTTTTATGTCGTGGCTTACCGTGGCGATCATCTGATCTTTGGCATACTCAAAAGCACGCTGTTCAGTGACATCTCGGGTGACTGCCAAAAAGCCAAGTGTCTCGCCCCTGTCAGTTTCCACTTTGGCGGTAGAAGCAAGACCATCAAATGTGGTTCCATCAGCCCGACGGCAAGAAATTTCAAACTCGCCTCGCTTGCTTGATGTCTGAGGGTTGAATCTCTCCTTACCCGCGCGCTCATAGCCCTCAAGCGTCCCGTAAAGCACTGCTGTTTGCCGTCCCAGAATTTGGTGGGGCGCATAGCCAAAAAGCGCTTCCACAGCTGGGCTGACCATCGCGACACGGCGGTTGAGGCCAGTCAAAACGATTGCTTCAGGCACCGCATCAATCATCGCACTGAGCAACCCACGCTGTTCGCGCAGTTCCCGCCGCTCGGCATGCAGCTTCAACTCATTGCCCAACCAGCGCGCCAAAAAGGCGACGAACTCATACTCCTTGTTGCTGAAGGGTGCGTGCCGCGGCGCGCGGTCAGAAAAGTTCAACGTGCCGAAGAATTCATCTCCGCGCCGCAATGGGGCCCCTTATGTAGCTCTCTAAACCGAAGTTTTGATAGCAGGGACGGGAAGATATCTCTTGCCGCCCCGCATGATGGAATGCAGTCACGTCATCATTGTTAAGTGTGTGAAGACAGTAGGTATCATCTACACCAAAGGTGGCACCGGGCACCGGGGCCCAGTCAGGGCCATGGAGAAAAAACACTCGTAGATCGAGCCCTCTATCCGACTAACAATTCCAAGTTTGAGGCCCAAGGCATCGGCACCTAAGGCGAGCAGTCGCGCAACCTTATCCTTAAAAGAAAGCTCTGGCTCTACTGCGAGCTTATAGAGTTCACGAAGCGGATCATCAAAATTTGCAGGAGCATTTGGGAAATGGATCATTCGGAGCTTTTCCTCTGCTTCTGTTATACTGCGAACCACTTCAGTATTATCACCCCGCGTTCCAGCTTAGGTAAAGCAAGTCTTCTGAATGAGCGGCCTGATTGACGTAAGATCAAAAAGGCTGGCCATGATGTGGGTTACAAGATCGAGGCTTTAGCGGCACCCCTCCGATGCCCATGCCGTGGCGATCATTGAGACTCTGCATGCCCCTTACAGTCGTCGAGTGGAAATCATGCAGGCCGTGGCAATCGCAGGGGAACGCTGGACCCCTTCGGGCCCTTCGTTCAGGGGTTTGCACCTATTTCGCTGCGAGCCCCGCCTGGTGATCAGCTGGTAAAGTTGCACGCCCCAGAGCCCGTGATCCTGACGGAATTATCACCTTACCTGCCCGTCCGCCGATGAGCTGACCCTGCCCGCCCAGACGGTTCGCGTTCCCCATATCCTTATTAAAGAATGACACGGGGGCGTGGCCCGCGCTTTGCGGGAACATTCACCCCTGTGAAAAATACTCGTTTACAAACAGACACTTGGATGAGCGCCGCCAAGGTTATCCACATTAATTGAGGCCTCAAAATTTGCGCCATGCAGATCCGGCGCGCATCTTCGTTTCACCAAGGGCGCCCTACAGCGCTTTCACCCCAAACGCCAAATAGGCAAACAGAAAAGAAGAACGACAATGAAGAAGCTCAAAATGCTCACCACCGGCGAGAATATCTCCAACATCAAAGCCGCAGCAAAAAAGCTGGCCGCACAGGGCCTCACAACAAAGGCTGAAGCCCTTGCCGAAGCTGCAGTGAAACATGGCGCGCCCACGTGGGCCGAGCTCAAATCCCGCGGCTGGTCGCTCGACGAGGACGGCGATATCGGCGCGGCTGCCGCCTGCAAGATGCCGGGGGACAACTTCAAAATCCAGGTCTACTCCCCCCTTATGGATCTCGACGAGGATATTGATCTCGATGAGACCTGGAGCGTGAACGTGAGTCTTTCGACGCGCTACACCCCCTACCTCTACGTCAGCTTCGTCACGGCCTATGACGGCAGCAACTTTGATCTGGACGAGGGCCAGAAGGAGGCCTTCGAAAAAGCCATTGAGACCGGGTCGAAGGCCGATGCCATCGTGGCCCAGGCCGCCCTGATCGAAGACGTGTTGGGGTGGTTTGACAAAGATTGGGTTGAGATGACCACCGCAGATATCTGCAATCTGCGGCGCCTCGAGTTGGGCATCAAAGATGAGGACCTCTTTTGGCGCCGCCCTGATATTGGCGGCTATGGCAACGGTGAGCAGTGTCTCAAGGTCTATGACGCCGGTGACGGCACAATGCTGGTGTGCATCGAAGATTCCAATCTTTTTGAAGAGGACGAGGACCCTTACGGCTACATCACCTACAAACAGTACGATGACGTTGAGCACACACCGGACAATTATGCGCGGATGGAAAAGGCCTTTCTGATCGCGGCGGACATCCAGGTCCCCTTTGCGGGCAGCCGCTCACATATGGATCAGCCCTGGTAAATAAAGGCTTTCCACGTTCCTGCAGCGTCCTCTGCCCCCGCTCTTGCTTTTTCAGGCAGAGCGGGGGTTTGCCCCAGCCCCCCTGCATCGGTGCGGCGCGCACAGACCGTGACGTTATCCACATAAGAAGCCCCCACCGAACCTATTCATCTCAAAACCAGCGCGTAGCTCCCCCCTAGACACCCCAATAAGGAGCAGGCGCAAATCGCCAAACATGCCTATGCCAGATCAGATCAAACACAAACGCCGCCGTTCAAAGGCTGAACGCCAGGAGAGCGCCGCAACCTCCCGCACCTATGATGCGAACAAACGCGCACAGGGCTTGGTGCGCACCAGTCACTGGGTGGCCAAAGACGACCTTGCTGCCGTCAAATCCTTCATTGCCACCCGCGCGCAGCTGCGGCGCGACCGCCTGGCGCAGACACAGGCTTTTGCGCAGCTTGAAGCCTTGAAGCCCTTCAAAAAGCCCTCGCGCGGCTCAAAACACGACCCCCGCCAGACAAGCTTCAACTTCGACTAGGAAAGCTTGGTACCTTCCCTGAGAGCCCGTCTTGCCGCCCGCACCCATGTTATAATTTGCCCGAATTCCCGTAATAAGGGAACTGCATGTCCCAGACCGAAGCGATCAACAGCAGCAACGAGAACCCGCGCACCCGTCTTGCTCGCAGGCTGCGCATCGGTCTCTCAGGGGGGCTATTGGCGCTCACAACCTTTCCCGCCGGAAATCACTTGGCCGCTTTAGACAAGGCCTCTCACATGAGGTCTTCGCGCGCTCCTGCTACAACGCCTATTGCAAGCACGGATTTGAGCAGCACGACCCAACTGGCCAACCTCTTTTGCACGGATAAGGGCGTGTCCCCTCGATACGCCCCCTAATTGATCCCACCTATACCCGGGGTCCGTCCCGCCCGTGGCCCATCCCAGCACGGGGCATGACACCGCCAGCTCAGCACTGACATCAACGCTGATATCAACGCCACTGCAGAGATTGGCGAACTCAGCTAGACCAAGATGCCCGACAAAAGGGATGAGAAGCGCCCCACCCCCCCTGGGGTCTGGCCCAATCGTTGAAGGTATTCACGACGAGCCCAGAAGGCGGCATTCCGCGACGGCGACAGCGCAAGTGTACACCAACCCCCTCCAATCGACGGGGTTGGCGTACACTTAGCATATCTGAATGGCTCAGATGGAAGCTCAGTTTTAGGAGAAACCATGTCAGGTGCCGCAGCTCTGGATGCAAAGCACCACCAGTTTACGGGCAGGTCGACGACCCAGACCCGATCTTTGCTGACAAAACAATGCGAGCGCGGATCGCCGGGAGTTGCATCGTCAAGCCAGGCCATGAACACCTGCACAAAGCCGTCTTCAGTGGCATTGGGTACGGAATTATTCTGCGCGTAGGGGTGCCTAACGATGCCGGGGCATTGAAAGTGCTTGTCAGTGAACGCGCCGGCTAGCTTTTACAGCACAGAGAACTTTGGAGCATCGATTGGCGCGTGAGCTGGCGGGCCATGACCTCCCCACGAAGCTCGGCGGCCCCTAGTTTGGGAGGCTCGCAAAATGTCGCCGGGCCTCCAAAAAATTACATGGTATTATGTAATCGCTCCGTGTGTCGTCCTGCCTGTCTCGGGTAAGCGTCGGCGACAAGGGCCTTCGCCCAAATAATACGAGCCGGTTAGAGGCTACGCCTCACCGCCCCAGAAGGGCGCGGCTCGTTTGATCTTCTCGAAACACCGCCTTAGCAGGCTCTGCTGATGTCCCCTCTCAGGTCAGTGCTGACATCAGCGCTCTCGTCAGCACCCACTCCTGAAACCGGGGAGTTGTCGATCCCGCCTGCCCGCGGCCCATTCTTCCAAGATACGCCGGATTAGCTCCGGCCGCGTCGGCAGATCCTCCTCCGCCCGCCGCGCTTCATCTAACGCTTCTATCAGCGCTGTCGGCATGCGCACCATCACCGGCGCGGTATCTACTTTAGGGCGCCCACGTGATTTCATAATATTACCTATTGACAGACTGATTACTTGGTATCATATATAAACACATGGACGGCGGAGACGCAACTCCACCGTCCATGCTAACCGCAATGATCGTAAGGAGATCACAATGGCTGCTAAGACCTCTACCACCCCTACGCGCGCGGCTGAACCGCTCAATCGCTTGATCCGGCTCGATCGGCTGGAATTCCGCAAGCTCTTGGACCTTTATTTTGAAGCCCTGCGGGCGGATTGGGTGTATCATGAGACCCTGCAAAAGCTCGGCGGCAAAGCAGCGGCGGATCAAGGGCATGCCGCGGCTTCGGCTTGGTGCGCCTGCACAATGTCGCTTCGCCTCCTGCAGGACATGCGCACCGTCGACCCCGATCTCCGCGTGGCCGTCGAGGTTCTGCTCAAAACGTGCCCCGATCAGATGCCAAGCAGTGGGGGCCTCATGCGCTGCGCCACTGAAATGCTCGCGCTTGCAGACAAACACAAGCGCAGCACTTCGGACTTGCTGCCGCTCTTGGACGATGCGTTTTGCCTGATTGAGTCTTATCACGGCACCCAAGCGCTGATGTCAGCGCAGCGGTTTGCTTGATCCGAGGCAGGGTGGCCTGAGCGCTCTGATTCCTAGGCTTCAGGTCGCCCCCATCCCAATTTTACGCATCCTCGCACACCGGGCGCCGCGCTCTGTGCCAAAGGACCTGCACTTTCCCCAGGAGCTTTTCACATGCCTCTTAGCAAATTCACGTTTCCCTTTCCCATCGACGGTTCGTTCCAGCAGGTCTTCAAAGGTCCCCGCCCCGAACATTGGAAGCACGCCGCCACACAAAAAGGCTTTGAGCTCATCGGACGCGCCAAAGATCGCCTGCACGTCGTGCTGGGCTGCCATTCTTGCGGAGTTGCCACCCTGAAACGTGTCAGCGTCGTCTTAGGTCACAATCCAGAATGCCCGCATTGTATCCAAGCGCGGCGTGCGGCGGCGGCACGGGCCATCGCAGCCGAGCTAATCGGGGCGGACCCTGAAGGCAATCGCCATTACGGCCTCTTCCGGTTTGGCTGCGGCCACACAGATCGGCGTCAATATCACCGCGTCGAAGCCGCCGCGGCGGGCGGGCACCAAGCTAGCTGTTCTGAATGCATCGAAGAGCGCTATGCCGAGGAAGCGCAGTGCCAAGATTGGGAATTGGTCGGCCCCGCCCGGCGCAAGGGGCCGAACTATCGAAACTACCAACACACTTGCGGCCATTGCCAAGACGTGGCCGTCGTCAACATGCGCCACGGCGATCTGGATTGCGCCGGCTGTGGCGAAACTTGGGCGTCGAAACCCAGCGAGATCTATATCCTCGCATTCACGGTCCCTAACCTACCAGTGATCAAGCTCGGCTACAGCAGCAACTCCACGTTCCGCATGCGCCAGGTTCAGTATGATCCGGACCAGACACGCGGCTCTCTCCTGCGCAAGATCGACGTTGAGACTGGGCACCGTGCGATCTGCGTTGAAAAAGCCTTGCACAGCCATATTCGCCGCAACCGCCCCGATCTAATCGTGCC
This sequence comes from Sulfitobacter indolifex, assembly GCF_022788655.1. Taxonomy (NCBI): domain Bacteria; kingdom Pseudomonadati; phylum Pseudomonadota; class Alphaproteobacteria; order Rhodobacterales; family Roseobacteraceae; genus Sulfitobacter; species Sulfitobacter indolifex. The sequence continues at coordinate 79,365 of NZ_CP084955.1, forward strand.
GCCGGAGCTCTTCCGCGACCACATCCGCACCACCAGCGAGATCTACCATCGCCACGGCAAGCCATATATCGAAGCGCTCTTAGATGCCGTCCAGAGTGGTTGGGACCCGCGCGTTCAGAGCGCTGCAGCTTAAGCGCTCGCGGAGGTCGCAGACCGGCGGCCTCCCTTCACCCTTTAATCCCGGGCTCTCGAGCAAGCCTCCTTTCTCTCCGACCACCCACGTCCTCGCTCGCTGGAGCCGCTTTTTGCGCTGCGTCGTTCTGGTGAGACATACCGAGCCGCAAGCCTTGCAGTCGGCCCATGGATACTCTCATGGGCACTTCCTTTCTCGCATCTCGACTAGCCCCTCCGCCGCCAATGACAGGAGCGTCGACCAAGCCCCGGAGCTCATATGGCTCCCCCACCGGGCAATAGGAAGCGTCAATGCCTGCACATCGACGCATTCTCTAAAGCGAAGGCATCGTACCTGATTTATGAGATTGCCAGCTTGGGACGGCTGCCGCTGTTCATTGATGTCAAGCTATGGGCCTAGGGCCCTGTCCGGGCAGACGGGGCACAAGGTTCTCAAATAAGCTCAATAACTGCAGTGAGAGGCATGGCCCGTTGGTTAATATCTCAGAGAAGCGCACATCTTCGAGTAACTCCAAAGAAATTATGAAAGCCCAAATAATCGAACTTGCCATTAGCCGGTTCTTACGCCAGATTTGTGGCATGACAACCAAGCTGCGCATCAACGAAATTTACTTCCGAATACCTGGCTGACTTTAGCCAAGTATTTGGGAGTGCGCAGGTGCGGCGATGGGATTTATAAACCCGTTCGAGCAGTAGATGACTGTCATAGCGAGAGTTCGAGTCTCTCCATTCCTACCAAATCAAACGAGACTGAGAAGCTATATGACTCAAGCGATTGCATTGGCGGTCGTGCAGGAGACGATTGCTGCCAGGCACCCTAGCAAATCAATCGAACTCAGCGCGCAGGTCCATCATATTAGGCACGACGATGTCGCCTTTATCGATGTCTACGGATGCGATAACGCTGAAGAACGGAGATCAATTAGAACAGAAGCTGTAATGTTGTTGCGGGATCTCGGCATCCATGTCGAGCTGATTGGAAATCACGACGTTTTTACGATCTCTCCGGATTTTTCAGATCCTGCCACGCTGAGAGATTGCCGGAGCAGGTTGGCTAAGCAGTATGGCACAACAAAGCGCGAGCAGATCAGGAACGATATCGAATTGGCTATACTCAGCGACCCGACTCCAGCAGGTTATGTCTATGTCGACTTTGAGGGCATCAGCCCCCGCATCCTCGCCCGCACCGAAGACAAGGCTACATTTGTAGCCTACGCAGACCGGATTCTAAGTATCTTCCGGGCGCTGCACGGAGAGTTTCGCGCGGATCCTGCATTAAGCATGCGTGGCATGACATTTAGCATCAACACCACAGTAGTATCAAACGAACAGAGAGCCGCAGCTCGCCGCGCACTGACTGTCCGCCTCGCAGAGGCTGGCTACTCAAAAGAGCAGGTCGAACAACTTATTCCGCCCTCGCAAGTTGGAGTAGAAACCATCTCGGAGTACGCAATGCGCATTCTGGGGGATGATCCTCCTCCTCCGCCACGGATCCCTAAGCCGCGACGGCGTTCCCAGCCGCCAAGATCCAGGCCTCCGAATGACGTTACGTGATGCATCGGCGAATTTATTTGAACCCTGATCATTACGCGCATTTGCGGTAAGAGTATCAAAATGAGCGATGAATTGTTCGCATCCGGTGTCGCCCACATTGAGGTGCAGTGTTGAAAGTGCGGCTACACTGTTATGCGCAGATACGATGGACGTTCCGGCTGGAATACGCGGCACCAGTTTGAGCATCGAGTCACTTGCCGGAGCGGCACAGGATGGCCCCACGGGCCATGGTTTCCCGGAGAGGGCCCCAGAACAATATGATGTCGCTAAGTCGGTATATTGGACAAATCCGGCCTGCTAAGTTGGTAAATTGGACATTTGCTGCAGATGAGCTTCTAATTGCACGCTATTACCGTGGCGTGCGAGAGCCAGAGCATGGCTTTACACTTTTATAGATATTCGCGCCCGCATCACCAGTTCTACCACCCCCGGGGGAAATCTGTTACCATCCATCCATGTTTACAGATGATGTACTCAAGGTAATTGAACCGCGGTTCGGGTCGGCCCAGCTGGCCTATGCATGGTATCGATCAGAGCCCCTACCAGGGCTTGGCGGCCGCACTGCAATGCAGCTTGTTGAAGAGGACAGGGCACGAGAGGTTTTAGAATATCTCGATGCGGTTGATGCGGGCGTCTACACATGATGACCGCTCAAGCTCTGATCGCGATCTTTAGCATATTGGGTAGCATCGCCGCGCTCTATCTTGCTAAGAGGGCGCACGACCGCTCCTTTAGGGCGACCGAGCCCGACGAGGAGCTGGTAAAACGCTTTGTCGAGAGTGCCCCGGTGTACCGCCTCAAAGATATCACTTCGGAAGATAACTTTGAGGACATCATAATAAATCATCCAACACTAGGGCCCCGCGACGCCCGAACTGTCTACGAGCGATTGCGGACGATGTATGTGTACCAAGCTCAACAGAAAGGGTGGTACTTGGGTGAGGGCAGCGTGGATTACAGGGTCGCTAAACGCATGTTGGCAGATGGATGGATCGAGGCTGATGTTGCTAGAGCGATACGCGAGCGCAGCCCAAATATCGAAGATCGATACCGCGATCCTGATGAGTACGCAGTGCGAACTGCTAAGTTCGCACGGGGCGAACTCGTGCGCAAAGACGAAAATTTCCGAAGATGGCTGGGCGGATGACCGGGCTATAAGAGAGGTGACTTTTTGACCGCAGAACCCGTCTGGTCAAGCATAGCAGTGTACACGGAATGCCGGCTGCACCAGGATCTGATGACCGAAACTGTCAGAATTTCTCAACTTAGGACGTTGTCTGAACCTAGGCATGCAGGTCACGCAGGATGATCAAGTTTGTAAGCGCGTCGACGATTTCGGAGGGCTTCAGCTTTTGTCTCTCTCGGGGACTATCATGAATTCCCGACTTAACTCCTGAAAGCCCTCCCATCCTATGTGGGCGATGCCCAAGATCACGTGGCCAGACCGGAATGCGATACTCAGGACTCAGACCGGAACACGCGCCATCGTTCAGCCAGGGCCGCCCACACTTTGGACGTTTCATGGGCACCGTGAGTCCCATACGTCGCCCTAGGCGTTCGCCATGCTTGTCCTAAACCTGCCAATCCGTATTTATCTGCAGGGCCGCGATCCGACGATAGCCATACTGGTTGAACTGGCGCTTCAGCTAAATGGCGTCCGCGGCGATAAGGGTGGCCGCCTTATGACGGCCGCATCTGTTTGTGTATGCGCCACGAAGGACCAAGGCTCCGCGCCCGAAGGGGCACAAGTCCCATAGCCAGGCTCAATGACTGTAGTGACAGGCCGATGCCGCCCGCCAATATCTCAGACAAAAGTGTTCATTGATAAGGACAAAGGGCCGTAACGCTGTAACAGCACCGTTATGGAATCTGTTACGTGTTAAGTAAATGTTTTTATTTATATATATAGGTTCCATAACGCTGCAACAGGAAATCCCCGTAAGAATGTGCTCAAATCGCGGTGAGATTCCTGTTTTGATATTGGACATATTGGACCGACTGGACAGCATTGTTTCTAAACAGCAAAAACATTGGCCACGGTCCCGCTGTCCTAGAACTAGCTGCGAGAACTTGCTTGGACCACGCAGCAGGGAGACCTGCACCAAGTTCGGGATTTGACGTTCCGCTGATCTCCTACGGGCTATAGGGGATTGTCGCATTAACGAGGCCCCCAGCGGCGATCATTATTTGGAGGTCGAGCATGCCATGCAAATCGCCGCTCAAGCGACATCGCTTTCCCAAGAAATCATTCCCTGCGCTGTCCGTTGGCATCTGCGATATCCGTTGTCCTACCAAGTTTTTCACCCGTTCACGGTCTTAGCGAATTAACCCAACCGTCCCTCACGGACTGCCTTTGGTTGCTGCCCTGCGGGCTAGGGTTATGCGGTAACGCGCCAGTCCGATGATTTGCCGGTCGGTCTGCAAATTCTAGGCGAGATGGCCTCAGGTGACACGATATCCTCCCAAGTAATTATGATCGATGTCAGATTACGCCGACTTAAAAATCTGCTATCATCAGCAATGGATGCAAATGATGTGCTCGCAAAGATCGAAGCACCTGTTGAGAGCCAAGCATTACCTCACGCATGATATTTCTCAGTGCTTCGCCAGGCTTTGATGACAAGACGAGGATGCTGATGGTTGAAGCAGGTAAGACCCAGCAAGTCATCAATGCGGTTGATGCTGGCGCTCTCACATGATGTCGTCAAATCGGGAGGGCCAAGGTTATGTGTAAATCGGCCGATATCATCCAGCGCAGAGCCGCCAGCCGCCATGAGGCGGCGCTATCGGCGTGGTTTTTGATCAAGTCGGAACTTGCAGCTACAGGTCTGGAAGCGAAACTGTTTGGCTCCCTAGCCAAGGGGAACTTTAGAAGCCATTCCGATATCGATCTGATGGTCAGGTTGGGGGGTAGCGGGATGTCCAGATCCGCTGTCGAGCGTATCGTCAACGAGGCATCAGGTGATATCCCGGTTGATCTGTTTTTCGAAGAAGACCTCACGCAGTCAGACCTAGAGTCTTTCGTTGGTATCTGAATTTCTTTCGCCACTCAGTTTGTAGATGCGGTACCGGTCGGCCTCAAGTGACGCGATTTCCGAGCAAGAAACCGACGACGATGTGTAAGCTCGCCGAAGACGATTAATCTCTGTCATCGGCGAGGGGGCTGCTAGCCAAGGGTCAGTTGGTCGACAAACCAGTTTCAGAGCAGGTTCCGATTTCTGCGCCAGTGCGATGAACGAACGCTGATCGAAATCCCCCGGCTCAAGCAGGATTTTTCTATTCCAAATCATAGCCGAGGGGAAGCACGCCCAACATCGGCGCAGAGAACAGAGCGCGGCGCACTACGGCAGGGTGATCTTTGTCCAATGCAGCAAACCCAAGGTCGAATTGCCGTGAGCAAAGGTGGCGCAGCACCGTATGGGAGCTTCTTGTGTGCAAAGATACGGAGATCCCGGGATGATCAGCCGTAAACTCGGTAATGACGTAGGGTAAGAGTTTCGAAGCCAGCGCTGGCATTCCCGCAATCAGCAAACTGCTGATTAGAAAGTCTCGGATGTTTTGAATAACGCGGGAAATCTCCACCCTCCCGACAAAGGCCCCTCAATCAAACGTTGACCCACGCAAATCCGCCCCAAACCACAGCCTTAATGAGCGATACATATCATCATTGACTTAATGAAAGTTTACTTTCATTCTCGGCGTAATGAGAATTTCGGAGGCTCCGTTGCACACCTCAATCAGAGCTCAGCTAGAAGGTGTCTTCGAAGAAGGGACCAAAGCAGACCGTCTTTTGGCCCGATACATGCTGGATTCTTGGGTAGGATTGCCGTTTGAAACCGCCGCCAGCATCGCGCGGTCGGTAAAGGTGAGCGAAGCCACCGTCGGGCGGTTCTGCCGTTCCATCGGCTATGATAGCTTTCGCGACCTGAAGGATCACCTCAAGCACGATATGGGCGACGACCCATGGCTGATGTCCGATCGTCTGCAAGAGATGCGCAAGGACGGCGGTGTCGACAGCGCGCAACTTAACCAAGGGCTGCAGCTCGAAATCGCAGCGCTTGTCGGCATCTATGAGTTAGCAAACAGCGCCGAATGGCAGCAAGAAGCAGAGCGATTAGCGCAGACTGCACATGTTTTCGTTGCCGGTTTTCAGACAGAACGCGGTCTTGCTCAGTATTTCGCCAACCAAATGCAATATGTTCGCGACGGCGTCACGCTGATTGACCTCGCGGCTGGGAACTTCGCCGAGATCTTGTTGACCGACCGCCCTGCCCATCTCGTGATCTTCGAGGCACGGCGCTATTCGGTCTTGGCCAAGAGCCTCGCTGAAGAGGCCCGCGCGGCGGGGGTGACGGTCACCCTCATTACAGATGTCTTTTGCGACTGGGGCCATGAGGCGGCGGATCAGGTGTTCGCGGTGCCCACGCAGTTCAACCAATTCTGGGACTCGACAGCCCAGATGGCGAGCCTGTCCAACCTGTTGATCCACAGCGTCTTTCTACAGCTTGGATCCGAGGTGGAAGGCAGGCTCAACCGGATTGCCGATCTCTATGGTCGCTTTACCGGCCATGTCGACCGCCCTGCACGTCAGGGGGCCAAACGAAAAAACGGCACCGAAAAACCCAACAGGAGTGAACACGATGACACCTAAACTCAAACTGACCACGGCGCTTTCGACGCTGGCCGTCGCCGCCAGCCTTTCTACCGGCGCCTTTGCCGAGACATTGCGCTTAGGCACGGAAGGCGCCTACCCTCCGTTCAACTACATCGAAGCGGACGGCAAGATCGCCGGTTTCGATGTCGAGATCGGTCAGGAACTTTGCAAGCGGATCGGCGAGGAATGCGAAGTCGTTGCGCAGGATTGGGATGGGATCATTCCGGGGCTGCTGGCGAACAAATACGACTTCATCATCGCGTCGATGTTCATCACTGAAGAGCGTAAGAAGCAGGTGGATTTCACTGACCCTTACTACCTCGCCGCGATGACGAATGTCGTGCCCAAGGGCTCCGACATCACCGAATTCACCAATGAAGCCCTCGCCGACAAGGTTATTGGCGCACAGTCCGGCACCACGCAGGCCGATTATATCGAAGCGACCTACCCGGATGCGGATGTGCGGCTGTATCCAACGCAGGATGAGGTCAACCTCGACATGGCCAGTGGCCGGATCGACATGCAGGTCGGTGACATGCTGCCGATGCTGGACTGGACGACCAAGACCGAAGACGGCGCCTGCTGCGAGTTGGCCGGCGATCCGATCACCGATCCGGCCTTTGTCGGTGAGGGCGTGGGCATCGCGCTGCGTCAGGAAGACGACGAATTGCGTGAAAAGCTGAACGCCGCCTTGGCCGAGATGCGCGCTGATGGGACTTATAAAACCATCAACGACAAGTATTTCGACATCGACGTTTACACGATGAAATGATGACAACGTTCCCCCAGCTGGAAATCCTGCATGTTTGAGTTGCTCTCTTACGGCGATGCCGGCTGGGGGGATGAAATCCTCGCGGGTTTGGCGATCACGATGCAGCTTGCCATCGTGACGCTGCCCATCGGTCTGCTGATCGGCTTTGTCGCGGCCTTTGCCTCCATGTCGCGCCATGCGGGACTGCGGGCAATTGGTTTTGGCTACACCACGATCATGCGCGGCCTGCCCGAGATCCTAACACTCTTTGTGGTCTACAATGGCGTCGGACTTTTGCTAAACAAACTGGCTGTCTGGTGGAATCCGGGCGGCACCAATATCGAGTTCAGCCCCTTTGCCGCCGGGGTGACAGCGCTTGCCATGGTCTTTGGCGCCTTTGCGGGCGAAGTGCTGCGCGGCGCCTTCCAATCGCTCGACGAAGGGCAGATGGAAGCGGGCCGGGCGATCGGCATGTCACCGCGCAAAATCTTCTTTCGTATCCGCCTACCGCAGGTCTGGCGATTTGCCCTGCCCGGCCTTGGGAATCTGTGGATCAACATGCTGAAAGATACAGCGCTGGTATCAATCATCGCACTGGACGACCTGATGCGCATGACCAAGGTTGCCGTGGGTGTGACCAAACAGCCCTTCACCTTCTACCTGCTGGCCTGCCTGGTCTACTGGGCGCTCTGCGTCCTGTCGGAAGTGGTGCTGGCCCATATGGAACGCCGCGCCAATCGCGGCATTCGGAGGGTCTGAGATGAACCCGTTTGACATCATGATCGAATATTGGCCGCGCCTGCTTGATGGCACTTTGATGACCCTCAAGCTGACCTTTATGGGCGCCTTCATTGCGGCCCTCTTCTCCCCCGGCCTTGCCCTGATCCGCGCCAATACGAGCCCTATCGCGCAGGCTCCCCTGCGGCTCTATATCTCCTTCATGCGCGGCACGCCAATCTTGGGGCAATTGTTTTTGATCTACTACGGCTCCGGCCAGTTCCGCCCCTTCTTGCAAGACTGGGGCCTCTGGGGGTTTTTCCGTGATCCGTTCAATTGTGCGCTCTTGGCCTTTGCGCTGAACTCGACAGCCTATCAGACAGAGATCCTGCGCGGCGGCATCATGGGCGTGGCACGCGGAGAAATTGAGGCCGCCAAGGCTATCGGCATGACCCGCCTGCAAATCCTGCGCCGGGTGACTTTCCCCCATGCATACCGCATTGCATGGCCGGCGCTTGGCAATGAGATCATCCTGCTCATGAAGGCCAGCGCACTGGCCAGCGTTGTCACCGTCTTCGACATCATGGGCCGCACGCGGCAGATCTTCTCGCGCACATTCGACTTCTCGATCTATCTCTGGGCCGCGCTGATTTACCTCTGCATCACCGCGATCTTTGTGCTGCTCTGGAGACAGGGCGAGACACGTCTGAGCCGTCACATTGGTCCGCGCAACACGGGCCGCTCTATTCTCTCCCCTCCGGAAGGACCAAAGCCATGAGCGAGGCCGACATTATCCTGAAAGCCGAAGATATCTGCAAATCCTTCGGCGCTGTGGAGGTGCTCAAGGGCATCTCACTCGAAGCGCGGGAGGGCGATGTGATCTCGATCCTCGGCTCATCCGGCTCTGGCAAAAGCACCTTTCTGCGCTGTCTGAATTTCCTCGAAACCCCCACGTCCGGCACGGTCAGCGTGCATGGCGAGGAAATCCAGGTGCGCGATGGCAAGCCGCTGAACGCGCGTCATATCGAAACGGTGCGCAGCCGCTTGGGCATGGTGTTTCAACAGTTCAATCTGTGGAGTCACCGCACCGCCTTGGAAAACGTGATGGAAGGCCCGGTGCAGGTCAAAGGCACGCCGAAGCCGAAAGCCCGCGCCGCCGCCCAAGCGCTCTTGGAGCGGGTCGGACTACAGGACCGGATGGATATGTATCCCTCCCAGTTGTCTGGTGGGCAGCAGCAGCGCGTGGCAATCGCGCGGGCGCTGGCGATGGAGCCTGATGCGATCCTTTTCGACGAACCAACCAGCGCGCTCGACCCGGAACTAGTGGGCGAAGTGCTGAAGGTCATGCAATCACTCGCCGCAGAAGGGCGCACTATGATCGTCGTCACCCATGAGATGGCCTTTGCCCGCGATGTCTCCTCCGACGTGGTGTTCCTGCATGAAGGCCGCATCGCCGAGCGCGGCAGCCCTGAGCAGATGTTCACCAATCCGCAAACCGAAGTCTTTCAGCGTTTTATCGCCAATGTGAAGTAACGCCCTGCCCTTTTGATCCAGCGAGTTTCCATGTCACAGCCCAATACAAACCCCGCATTTACCGGCGGCGGCATCCTGATCGAAGCGGCTGAGCTGCATATCGTCAGCCTGCCGCTCATCACCCCTTTTGTGATCTCCAACCAGACATTGACCGACAAGACTTTCCCGCTTTTGGTGCTCAAGGGCGAAGGGATTGAGGGCATTGCCGAAGCGGTGATGGACCAAATCCCCGACTACCTCGAAGAGACAATCCCCGCCGCAATGGCCTTTCTGCGCGATGTCCTGCTGCCGCGGATCGTCGGCAAGCGGTTTGCGTCGCCCTATGAGTTGGAGCCGATCCTCGCCCCGTGGCGCGGCAACCGGATGGCCAAAGCCGTGGTGGAAATGGCTTTTTGGGACCTTTGGTCAAAGAGCCTCGGTCTTCCGCTCAAGGCGGCGCTTGGCGGGGTGCGCGATGCGGTGGATGTGGGTGTGAGCATCGGTATCGGCAGTATCGACGTGACGTTGGACCGCATCGCGGAAGCGCAGGCGGCGGGCTACAAACGCACCAAGCTGAAGATCGCCAAGGGCCATGATGTAGCGCTGCTCGACGCCACGCGCGCGCGCTACCCCGACATCAAGCTGACGGTCGACGCCAATACCGACTATGGTCTCGAAGACCTCGCCTTGCTGCGGCGGTTCGACGAATTCGACCTAGACTATATCGAACAACCGTTGGCCTTCGACGACATCCACGATCACGCGCAGGTGCAGGCCGCGCTTAAAACGGCGATCTGTCTTGATGAGAGCATCCGCAACGCCGTCGATGCCCGCAAGGCACTTGAGATGCGGGCGGCGCGGGTCATCAATATCAAGGTAGGCCGTGTCGGCGGTTTTGCCGCTGCCCGCGCGATCCATGACGTCAGCGCCGCCTTCGGCGCGCCGGTCTGGTGTGGTGGGATGCTGGAGGCCGGGATTGGTCGGGCGCATAACATCCATCTCGCTACGCTCGCGAATTTCACCAAACCAGGGGACACCTCCAGCGCCAGCCGCTATTTCAAACGCGACATCGTGAACGAACCGCTTGAGGCCGCCCATGGCGAAATGCCGGTGCCAAACAATGGCGCGGGGATCGGGGTCACGCTGGATCGGGACTACATGAAGACCGTCACCAGCCATTTCGAGATGATCTGCCCATGACTGCCGTGAAGACCGAGGTTGAACTACGTGAACTAGACGGAGTGGCCGAACTCAAACGCGCTGAGGATTTCCAGCGCGCCGTTTGGGGCGCGGATGACCCGGCGGATAATTCCGACCTGATGCTTGCGATCCAGCACGAAGGCGGATTGGTCGCCGGCGCCTTTGTTGAAGGGCGGATGCTTGGGTTTCTCTTTGGCTTTCCAACCAAGGATCCGCAGGTGCAGCATTCCCACCGCCTCGCCGTCCACCCCGACAGCCGGGGGATGGGGCTGGGCGCACGCCTGAAATGGTATCAACGCGACTGGTGTCTGGCGCGCGGGATCACCTCAGTCCGTTGGACATTCGACCCCCTGCGTCGCATCAACGCGAACCTCAACATCGCGCGACTTGGTGCTACGGCGGACGTTTACCTGCCAGATTACTATGGCAAAATGGAGGGCATCAACGCAGGTGTGGCCTCAGACCGTATCGTGGCCGAGTGGGCATTAGACAGCGAGCGGGTGGAAGACGTAGCTGAAGGCCCGCGCTCGGAAACTAAAATGCACTGTTACCCGCTGCACATCGCAATCCCAAAGGATCTGGATGCCTTGCTCGCGATTGACCTCAACCGCGCCATTGCCGAAAGACAGCGCGTTCGCGAGGAGATGACCGCCGCATTCATCGCAGGCTACCGAGTAACTGGGTTCGATACAGCCAGCAGCGCTTATGGGCTTTCCAAGCCGTAAGCCTCACTGTGGGATTGCTAACTTTTTACTGTGTGGGTAGTCGCATAGTAACCGTTCGCTGAAGGCCTTGGGCGCATCGTATTAAGCCGCCCCGATTTACCCGAAATTGTTTAGCTCTTCTTGCGCGACGTTTTAGAATTTGTTCATGGTTGCATAGACTTGGGACTGAGGGGTTTTTGTGGCCGAGGTCAAGAGGCCCTGAGTTTACAGAATCAGCAACGCCCGTTTCAATGGTCTGTCCCTAATTGGCAGGTAGAAGAACCCGCGTATTCTTCACGCCTTAGGTCTTCTAATTGAAACGGAGTTCCGTAGAAATATTCGAGATGGCCGCGCCTAATAATGCCGATGACAATCAGTGCATCCTGTTGTTGCGCTATATCGGCAATCCGGCAGACGAATGCACGGTCCCAAGTCTGCTGCGCGCGCACAAAGCGGTCGGAGTTGGGATCATCAGCTAATTTCGCTTTGAGGTCTTCTCCGGCAAAGCCGGTGATCCAGGACAGGTATTCGCGAAAGGCGGGCGTTGCGGGCAGGGCCGGGGTCAACCCTTCGCGTTTGTCGACGGCCATCGCCCGGACTGTCAGTGCTTAAGGCCGGCTCAACTATCCCTGTCCGCAGATACTTCTTGATCGTGTTCCGAGACACCCCTGTCCGGCGCGCAATCTCGCGGATGGGCATCTTGTCTCGCAGAGCCCACTTTCGAATAATCCTCAGAAATCCCATGTCTAACACTCCAATAGCTCCCAGCTGATTCAAGCAGGGGCAAGGTTGCACATGGGTCAATTCTCAATGACAATTTGGGGGTGCGGACGAAAACTTGGACTGTTTTCACGGTATAAGGCCGAGGCTTTTACGGTACTCGATTGGGCTTCTGCCACCAAGGGACATCTTGATGCGCGTTTCGTTATACCAACGGATGTAGGCGTCAACCTCGTCGATAAACTGGGCCACGGTGAAGGCTCGCCAATCGCGAGGATAGAAGAACTCAGTCTTCAGGCGTCCGAAGAAGCCTTCACATGCGGCATTGTCTTGCGAGCTCGCCTTTCGTGACATCGAGCGAACGAGCTTCGCTGCGTCGATACGTTCCAGCCAGGCCAGCGATAGTGGCCTCCGCGGTCGCTGTGGACGATGGGCCGCGCTTCGCTGTCAGCGATGGTCTCTACTGCTGCATCAAGCATGGTATTTACGAGGTCGGCATCCGGTCTGGTCCCTATGGTCCAACTTATGACGAGGCCGTCGAAGCAATCAATGATCGGGGAAAGATAGACTTTACCTGCTCGGATGTGGAACTCAGTGATTGAAGTGGTCCTGCTTTTTAGGACAGGTTCGCGGCTCAGCTAAGATGTAATCTGGTTGGTTTCATGCGGCCTTCTGCGTCCGTTCTGTTGTGAAGAATGCGTCGTCGGGTGATCGTTTGTCGAGAGCGGTGTGAGGCCGCTCGATGTTGTAGAAGCTGATCCAATCTTTGATAACGCGTTTGGCTTGGAACCCGTCCTGCAATTCATGCAAGTATACGGCCTCCTGTTTGAGGGATCGCCACAGCCGTTCGATGAAGATGTTGTCGAGATAACGGCCACGCCCATCCATCGATATCTTGATGTCAGCGTCAGTCAAAGTGGTGATCCAGGCTGAACCTGTGAACTGCGATCCTTGATCGGTATTCATTATTTCGGGTTTACCATATCCGGCGATGGCTTCTTTCAAGGCTTCGACACAGAAGCTGGCATCCAACGTGTTCGATAGCCGCCACGCCAGCACCTTGCGCGTCGCCCAGTCCATGATCGCCACCAGATATAAGAAGCCACGTCGCACGGGGATGTAGGTAATGTCACTGCACCAAACATGATTGGGTCGCGTGACCGGCAGCTTTCTCAGCAGGTAGGGATAAATGCGATGCTGAGGATGCTTCTTGCTGGTGTTCGGGCCTTTGTAGATGGCCTGTAGCCCCATGATACCCATCAAGCGGCGCACACGATGCCGACCTGCATGGAACCCGTTTCTGGGCAAATAAGCTGCGATCTGGCGGCTGCCAAAAAACGGGTATTTGGTGAACACCCGATCAATCTCGTTCATCAATTCCAGCGTCTCAGCATTCACACCGACCGGCGTATAATAAAGCGACGACCGGCTAATATTCAGCAACTTGCATTGCTTGGTCAGGCTCAGGTCTGTGCGGTCAGCGTTGATCAGCGCCTTGCGTTCGGTCGGGCTCATCGCTTTAGCCCTTGTGACAAAAAATCGTTTTCGACCGCCAGCTTTCCGATCTTGGCGTGAAGCTCTTTGACCTCAGCTTCGTTAACTTCGGCCCGCCGGACCTTATCGGAAAATACCCCGGTCAGCCCATCAATGGCCTGTCGCTTCCAAGTCGTCACCTGCGTTGGATGAACCTTGTGCTTCGCTGCAATCTCTTGCGCGGTCTTGTCACCACGTAGCGCCTCGAGTGCCACAGAAGCTTTGAACTTGTCTGAAAAACTGCGTCTCTTCGTCATTTGTGTATCCTGTCTTCAAGGTTGGATACATCTTAGCACGCTGTCCAGTTTTGCCGGACCACTTCAGATATCGGTTAGCCATTTCTCATTTGGCGCTGCCGCCTGGAATTCCCGGTTGATGATATTCTCCGGTGCAGGGCGCTCTTCTTGCGTTTCATCATGGCAGGAGCCTCCGGGCCAAGGATCTGAGTTTTCCAAGCATAGAGCGTCGGCCGACTAACTCCGAACTTTTTGGCCAAAGCCTGGGCACTTTCTTGACGGCTATATAGCCCGACCACAGCAGCCTGCTTCACGGCGTCAGAGTGATTTCCTGGGCCATATGTCGCATTGGAGGTCGTCTTCGTGTCAGGAAAGGCCTCGCGCACCCAAGCCGTCATTGTGGCTCGGCCTGGATAGCCTAAAGCACGCAGCGTCCATGAGATGCAGCGGCCATGGGTTGCATAATGCTCTAACGCCACCTGTTTCTGTGCCGTCGAAAACTTAGGCGTGCGCGGCGCCGATCGTATCGGCAAATCCTGCAGACGTTGGTATTCTCGATGCCACCCTTTAAGGGCGTTCTTCGTTGGATACCCCAACTCACGGATGGTGGCCTGCGCGCGCTTGCCGAGCTTGATATAAAGCTTAACCGCGCGCAGTCGTTCTTCGTAGCTGTACATGGACTATCTCCAAGATAGTCCAACTTTTCGTCCGCACCCCCCCCCCGGCTCACTTCCGCGTGGAAATCTACACTGTTCCAAAGCGGCGCGATCAGCTAATCCTGCTGAACTACCGTGTGGGTAGAGTTAGGGGGTTACCTAAACCGAACCTATTAGGCGGCCGATCAATCGCACTCGGTGCTCACCATGGTCTCATCTGGCACCTGCGTGTTGCAATAGAACCCTGCGTCAAGGTCGGTGTCGATCAGAATAGCATCTTCAAAAACAGCGGCCTTCAGAACCGTGTTCTCGAACGACACGTTGATGAGCTTGGCACCGGTAAAGCTCGCGCCCGTCAGATCGGCAGAGTCAAAGGAAACATTCTCAAGGGTTGCCTGGTCAAACAGCGAAAGGTTGAGACCTGCTTCCGAGAAGTCCACATCTCTTAATTGAGCTTCGGTCAGGTCTATCCCAGTCAACTTCCGACCCGTAAGGTCCAACTGTTCGAAGGTACAGCCGGGGCATCTCCCGAGCATGCGTAATTGCTTCTCCTGCTCCGGTTCCTGCCCGGTCGCGGACGTGCCAAAGAGCAGAGCGACAGTCAGAAGCACGCCGAGGCGACTTGTCCGAAACGCAAGATTTTTCAAAAAGTACCGCCTGAGCCCATAAGGCCTTTAAAAATCAAAAAGTTCGCTCAAGAAGCCTTCGCGCCGCTTCTTTTTATAGGGCCTGCCATGACCGTGATCTTGTCCCGAGCTGCGCAAGGAGGCGACATCACGGGGTGCAGGTTCGGGACCCGAACGTTCAATGATCTTGTCTAGCTCGCCTCGGTCCAGCCAAACCCCACGACATTGGGGGCAATAGTCAATTTCAACACCGGAGCGGTCTGTCATCACCAGTTGGGTTCCATCGATTGGGCACTGCATCGGTTAAGCCTCCTTCGTTCTGAGTTAATTTGGTACCTTCTATGCAAACTGCAACCTCTCCAGGATGATTATTGCCAGAACCGCCGTGTGCTTTGATTGGATGGGACGGAGCAAGCCAAGTTCCAGATGGTCATATAAAGTGGAGTGCATGCCTGCTCTCCGGGTGCGAGCTAGATCACGCGTGGTTTGGGGGATCTAGCTGCGCAGCATCCCAACGATCAGATGAAGCGGCCTCTTTCAAAAAAGCTATAACAGCCTCGGGCAGATAGGGTTTAGCAATAAATGTCGTGCCGGTAGGAAGACTGTTTGCCGCAACATTTGAGGCTCCGGATGCGACAATGATCGCAATGTGGGGCCATCTGCGGCGCACAATCTTTGCCAGTTCTAAACCGTTTAGTGGGCCAGGCATCTCAATATTTGTGAACATGATGCCTATGTCATTATGCGATGTGAGAACTGTGAACGCTTTGGTCGAATGTGCAGCAGCGTATCCCGAGAGGCCCGCATCCTCCACAAGGCCCATGGCCGCGAAACGCAAAAAAGGATCAGCTTCTACGACGAGAACGCCGCATGCATCACTAATGATCATATTAGAGATATCCCTATGCGCTGAGATTTATATAGTACGCTAAACTAAACATTCATTGCTAGATAAGCGTTCCATGAATTTTCAGTTGACCTGCCCCCTTCCTCACTAAAGCCATTTTCCCGACAAATATTTAACAACATTTAGTATCCTTGGGATTCTTTCCTCCACGCTAGGAGGATGGTTAAGTAGCAATGGCTCGCATCCCTAAAAAATGCACTTGTCCGAGGAAGGTGTACCTATGAAAAAACATACGCACAGCGCCTCTCCTGCAAGTTGTCCGAACGAACATCTTAAAGGTCGAGATGCTCCGGTAAATAGCGTACCGCATGCCATAGCGATCGAAACTATGGAAACGGCGTTGGCAGCTGCTCGGATAGCCGTGTTTGAGCTTGATCTGGTTACAGACACCTCGAATGTCTCAGCAAATTGGCGTGATCTCATGGATGTCGGCCCATCCGACGGCGTCGACTTTCAAACTGAATGGCGAAAGAGGATCCACCCTGACGACGAAGTGCTTATCGAACGCGCATTGGCTGACTACGTAAATGGCCAAGCCCCCTGCGTGGCAGTAGAATATCGGCTACGTTCACGTAATGGGTTGGACTGGCTCTGGATGCGTACAGATGCCGAAGCAACTGAGTGGGATGTTCAGGGGAATGCTCTCAACTTGGTCGGGACACAACGCGATATTACAGACCGAAAACGCGCTGAGCTAGCAATGCAGGGTAGCGAAGAACAATTTAGGTCTCTGATGAACAATGCCCCCATCGGAACAGCCTTGGTTTCTTTGGAGGGTAAATGGCTGGCGACAAATGCAGCAATGACTGCCTTCCTTGGCTATTCGGAAGAAGAACTGAGAAGCACAGATTTCCAGTCCATAACGCATGAGGACGATCTGGAAAGTTGCCTTTTGAAAGTCCAAAAACTTTTAAGTGGTGAAATTGACGCTTTCGAACTCGATAAAAGGTATGTGCGCCCCGATGGAGAGATCGTTTGGGGGCATCTCTGCGTGGTTCTTGTGCGGAGCGATGATGGCCAACCTTTGCACTACATAACTCAGGTCTTAGACATAACCGAGACTCAGAAGTTGGATTTCCTCAGGAACGAGTTCATGTCCATTATTGCTCATGAATTACGCACGCCCGTGACGGCAGTCGTAGGAGCGCTGGATATGCTCGACGTCGTTTGTCCCAATGGTCCAATAGAAAAAGTGCAGCAGCTTGTAAAAATTGCCAAACGCGGCGGTGACCGGTTGCGCACAGCGTTGGAAGATCTACTCGACTTCGAACAAGTGTCAGGCGGAGCTTTATCTCTCAACTTGACTCAGACAAATATTATCGAAATTTTAGGAGAGGCGCTGCTGAAGTGCCAACCCGTCATGGATCAGCATAAAAGTTCAGCCCGCATGATCCTACAGGAAAGCGAGATCTTCTGGAAATGCGATCCGGTTCTGTTGGATAAAGCGCTTAGGCACCTGCTCTCAAATGCGGCTAAATTTTCTCCTGATGATACTGAGGTTCGGGTTATAATCGCGAGGGATACAAGCCAATTAAGCATCCGTGTAAAAGATTCAGGCCCCGGAATTCCCGATAATCTTCAGGAGAAGATATTTCAGCCTTTCTGGCAACAAGACACATCTGACACAAGGGAGCAGCAGGGTATCGGCCTCGGGCTGACCATTTCCCGCCAGGCGATCAGAAAAATGGGCGGTGAGCTTTCAAGCGAGGCCTGTGGTGGGGCTGGGGCTGAGTTTCTCATCACGCTTCCTGCCTGTCCTTCGCAATGAATTTACCTCAGCGAGGAGGGTGACGGGAAGTACCGCCACTTTCGCCCTCTCTGCTTCAAAAGGACCCGCCGAAGAAGTGGTGGATCGCAACGTAAAGAGTAAAGGTGCACAGAACTGCCATAGAGGGCATCACGGCCCAGATAAATAGCCGTCGCTGCTTAATCTTATCGCGCTTTTCTTCCTTCTCTAGCTCATCTAGACGCATCGTGTTCTCCGTAGATCAGCAAACAGCGCACAAGGCCGCTTCGCCAAAAAGTTTCTATCTCGTGGAAGGCAATTTCTTGGGGGGAGGCCTCACCAAGTATGACAGGCGCCTCTCACACCAATTCTCTCCAGAACGACGGAGACAGAAGCACAAAGACTGTCAGCATCTCTAGCCGACCAGCGTACATGCCAAAGGACAGCAGCCATTTTGCCCCATCGGGTAGCGAGGAGAAGTTGCCTGCCGGGCCTATGATGTTGCCTAGACCGGGCCCGACATTAGCCACTGCGGTGAGGGCGCCGCTAATCGAGGTCGTCATGTCCAAACCGAATGAGTTAAGGGCCACTGCGAGGCCCATTACTGTAGCAGCATAGAGGGTGAAGAAGGTCATTACCCCGTTGATAACATCATATTCGACCACCCGTCCCTCGTAGCGAGTTGGAAAAACTCCATGAGGCTGATGAATATGCCGCATCTGGGCGTATACGCTGCGGATCACGACCACCCATCGCATCATTTTTCCGCCTCCCGATGTAGAGCCCGTGCATCCACCCAGGGCCGTGAGGCATAAAAAGGTAGTCGCTGCAAAGGGTCCCCAAAGCGTATAGTCGGTTGTCGCAAATCCTGTGGTGGTTACAACCGAGACGACATTGAAAGCCACCAGCCGCAGGGTCTCAAGAAGCGGTGTGGGTGTTGTAATGACACGCCATAGTGTCAGGATGAAAATCGCCGATGACAGAGAGATGAGCAGGGCGCGAATCTGTTCGCTACGGAAGGCGCCCCTTGTCAGCACGCGGATATACCACGCGAACGGCAGGGCCGCTGTCAGCATAAAAAACGTTCCCATCCATTGCAGGTAAGCGCTTTCGAAAAGGCCGAATGAGGAATCTGAGGTAGAGTAGCCGCCGGATGATACGGTCGTGAAGGCGTGTACGAGCGCTTCAAATCCGGTCATGCCGCCGGAAAGGTAGGCGATGGCGCAAATGAAGGTCAGGGCAAGATAAATCCAGACCGTTGCTGAAGCAAACCGAGCGGCACTGGCGAGTGCCTTCTCCCCTTTTTCTGAGCTTTCTGTTTGATAAAGCTGCATGCCACCAACGCGCATGATTGGCAGCAGAGCTATGCCTGCGACAATGAAACCGACCCCGCCGATCCATTGAAGCAGTGCCCGCCAAAGCAAGATGCCGTGATCCGTGTTGTCGAGACCCGTCATTACGGTTGAGCCGGTGGTGGTAATCCCCGACATGGATTCAAAGAACGCGTCGGAAAAAGACAGCCCCCAAAGCCACAGAGGAAGGCCCCCTGCCAAAGCCGCGACGAACCATGCGCTGCCGGTGAGAAGGAAGGAATGCCGACGGTCCAATCCTGGGCTGCGACCCATAGCGCTGACACAAACACCACCCCCAATGGACATGGTGATCAACGCTGCCTCGAAGAATACCACCCGCGTTGCGGGGAAGATGAGCGCATCGAAGGCCATTAGAACGCCAAGGCCGAGCAAAAGTAGGCCGTTGATGAATACCACGATTGCCATGCCGCCCTAGCTCTCGCGGAACCGGTAGCCGATGCCGGGCTCGGTAAATATCCAGACGGGGTCCGTCGCTTCGTCGCCAAGTTTGGTGCGCAGCTGCCGGATAAATACCCGTAGATACTGGCTGTCTTCGGCGTGAGCCGCGCCCCAGACCTTTTCGAGCGCCATGCGCTGTGTCACCAGCCGACCGGGATGGGAGGCAAGAAGCCAGAGCAATTGAAACTCTTTGGGCGTCAAACTGAGGGCCTGGGTGTCCAAATGTGCTGAATGTGCAGCGACATCTAGAATAAGTCCGCCAATCTCAATCCGGGAAATGTCCTGCTGTTCGGTGCCACGGTCCCGAAGCAAGGCGCGCAACCGCGCAAGCAATTCGCGCGTACCAAAGGGTTTCGCCACATAGTCCTGCGCCCCAAGGTCGAGCGCTGCCACTTTTTCAGTCTCATCGGCGCGCACTGACAGAACAAGAACCGGCAGATTTGACCAAGTACGAATGTCTCGTAGCACATCTTTTCCGTCCCGATCCGGCAGCCCAAGATCAAGAACCAGCAGATCCGGCGCACCTGTGGCGGCCTGCACGATAGCCTCCCGGCCGGTTGCGGCCTCAAGAACAGTATGCCCCTCGGATTCCAGCGCGATCCGCAAAAAGCGTCGGATCTGATCTTCGTCGTCAATAACAAGAATACGGGCCATCAGACCCCCTGACCGGCGATCGGCAGGCGAAAGACGATTGTCGTCCCGCTTTCGTCTGGGTTGGTTGCCTGAACATAGATGTCACCGCCATGCGCATCGACGATGCCGCGCGCGATCGCGAGGCCAAGGCCCGTCCCGGCGCGCTGCGTATCGCCCGCCGTCACGCGGTAAAACATCTCAAAAACGTCGCTGCGTGCCTGCGCCGGTATGCCAGGCCCCTGATCACTGATTGCAAGTTTCAACCAAGTGCTTTCCGCGTGCCCGGATAACAAAATTTCAGAATTATCCGGTGCATACTTGGCGGCATTGTCCAGCACATTGACCAAGAGCTGTTCGATCAGGATGGGATCAACATCAATTAACGGCATGCTGTCGGGCAGGCTTAGTACAATCTTGTAGGGGGCGAGATTACTGCGGAGCCGCCGCCGGGCATTTCCGATAATCTCGAGCAAATCGGAGGCCACGCATCGAGGCCGAAGCGCTCCATGGCTCAGACGTGTCATGTCCAGAAGGTTCTGCACATAGCGGTCCAGACGCTCGCCTTCCTCCCGGATCGTCTCGGCCAAGTCTTGGCGCATTGGTTCAGTGTAGCGGTCGCCCCCTTCTGCTAAAGTAGATGCAGCACCGATAATGCTGACCAAAGGCGTTCGCAGATCATGGCTGACTGATGATAAAAGTGCCGAGCGCAATTTTTCAGTTTCCGTCGCGAGGCGGGCAGCTTCGAGCGTTTCCGTGAGATCAGTACGTTCAAAAGCCAATGCCAACTGGCTTGCAAAAGCTTCCAGCAGACGTCGATCATCGCGTTCGATGGCTCTAGACCGAATACCAAGCGCAGCCAATGTTTCTTCGCCAGCACGCACAGGTAAGATCAACCACTCGGGGGAAATTGCTGAATTGCTGGCGACAATGACAGGCTCCCCAGAGGCAATCGTTCGGCCGCAGGCCTCTTTGATACCCTCGTTCTCAACCGCTAATGCCGGGCTGTAAGCAATCTTTTCGACAGCATCTGCAAAAGTGCGAAACAGCGCCACCTCCACGCCCATTGTGGCGGTGACATGATCCACTGCGGCGTGCGCCACAGCCTGCGACGAAGGCGCACGCGCAATCTGCTGAGCGAACTCATGAAGGATCGTGATACGCTCCACACTCCCACGTAGCGCCATGGCGCGGGTCCGAAGTCGCGCAGCCAAACTGCCGGTGACAATGGAGGCCAGAAGAAACAAGCCAAGGGTTACCAAATCAGCTTCTTGTAGGACACGGAATGTGAAGCGTGGCTCAGTGAAGAAGTAATTGTATGCAGCGAACCCAGCAAAGGATGCCAGGATTGAAGGCCCGGGACCGCCGAACGATGCAACAACAACGACACCAGCCATGAAGACAAGAGTTAACTCGCCAACTGGTAAGGTGGCTTCCAGCACCCTGGCTGCAAACGTGACCATAACCATCACTAGACAGGCGCCCAGATAGCTGCGGCTTCCTGCATGCGTCCGTGCACGGTGAAGTCTGAATATCGGCATTTGGCGAGGACGGTTGATTGGGTTTACCTCAGAAATCACAGCATCTTGGAGCATTCAGCGCTACTTTTGCATCGAGAGCACGTAAAGACGCTATGCTTGTTTTCACTAGCTCGTATAAAAAAAGCATAAAAGTTAGGGCTGCGCGTTGATTAGGAGCGATCGCTGGAGTTGCAGACAGAAGCAGTGATTTCTGGCGATAGTTATCGGTTTTCTCAAGAGCCGCCTTGGGTCCCCGTTGGACGTGAGCTTCAATGGGGACAAGCATGCTGGAGCAGCAATACGAGGTCTAGTTGAGCACGATCAATGATAAGGAATTCAATCCGTTAAGAACGGAGATTTCCAACTAGGTAGGCCAATGTCTTGGGTGGGTGAAAGCAGATTACGGCTAAGTGAAGAGAGGGGCAGTCAGGAGCGATTTACGTGTTTCTAGTGGATCGCGCCCTAGATGCCCGGAGGCCTGAACTTAAGAGCCGCATGCAATGACAGAAAAATTTATTAATTTACCATTCTGAAGTATGGAGCTCGATACGCATTCTCCATGCCAGAGTTCCGGCAAAAGCCCATATCCATGTTGCTTGTTCCGTCAATTTGGCCGTAGGAAATGAACGATGCCCCCTTAACTCCATCTGCATTAGCAGAAAAGGTAATGTCCCCCATCGCCAAGACTTGTCCATTGTAGACGCTCAGAGAGGAGGCGACCTTGAAACCTCCGAGGGTCATCAGCGAAGCACCGCCACCTTCTGTGCAATCATCATCACGGCCAATCTGTAAGCCTTGAGGGGAGTTTAAGGATGTTGCTCCCTCATGAGTTGTTGCGATCACCACATCTTCCAAGACAACACCATTAGAAAACTTGATCTCGCAATCGGAAATGAAAACAAATTCACTGTAGAGACCAGCGTCCATGGTGATAGAGCCAGAACCACCACAAATCATACGATTCACTGCATTTTGTTTGAAGTGATAAGAGTTCAGTGAGTTGGTGTTTCCCTTCGGTTCTGGTTCCCCTGGCGGGAGACCGGGGAATTCTCTTAGATCGATGTCGTAGTAATAGCTAGGGCTGACATACGGCGGCAGATGCTCAGCTTCTGCCGTCCAGAAGCTATCGATGATATCAGGCAATTGATTGAGCAACCGCAGACGGTACTTTCCGTTCCGAAGAGCAGTTTGCAGGCCGTCGTTCTTTTCGAAACCAGATCTTGGGATGTCGAGGTCATCGATGTTCGGCATCGATACAACAGTTCCTGGTTCAAAATAGTTGTTATGATTCATGCTGACGTATTCATTTGAATGAATGCAAAAGCCATTTGAGAAATTGTTGTTTGATTGGACATCCACTACGCCCTCGGCAACGAAACCTTCGGTAAAGCAGCCTGGATAATATGTAGAATAAACTGACTCGACTCTGACATCGAATGTATCGCGGCCGACTAGGCGGAGTAGAAAGTTGCGCGAGGCATTATCCCGGGCCTCCTCCATCATTGCGTGAACTTGCACCGCAGACCTAGAATTTGGATCTAGAACGAAGCTCTGTTCCGCAAAATCCCATTTCCCAAAACGGTATTGCCAAGTTGTTGACGCGGTTAGCTAAAGGTATGTGGACCCCATGAATATTCCAATTGATTTGCCACGCCTGAAGGGCTTTCGTTATCCTCGTGAGATTATTGCTTACGCTGTTTGGGCATACCATCGGTTAGCTCTGAGCACGGCTGATGTTGAAGACCTGTTGGCCGCGCGGAGCGTGATTGTCAGCCGAGAAGCGATCCGACTTTGGGTCAATCGCTTGGTCAACACTTTGCAAATTGCATTCGCCGGGACCGACCACGGCCGAACAACAAGTGGCACATGGATGAAGTAGTGATCACGATCCGTGGCAAGAAGCATTGGCTGTGGCGTGCAATCGACGCGGATGGAGACGTCCTCGATATTCTCGTGCAAACACGCCGCAACGCCAAATCAGCAAAGCGCTTTTTACAAAGATTAGTTTCACAGTTTGGCGAGCCGAGGGTGGTCATAACTGACAAGTTGCGTAGCTATCTTAAGCCGGTCAAAACACTGACCCCGAACGCTGACCATCGCGCGCACAAGGGCTTAAACAACGCGATCGAAGTGTCGCACCGGCCGACACGTAAACGAGAGAAGATCTTCGGCAAATTCAAATCCCACCGGCAGGCCCATAGGTTTTTGGCCGCACATGACCAGATCAACTTGCTCTTCCGTCCCCGCCGCTATCAACTGAATGCAACTTCATACCGCCACGCCCGCTCCGATGCTTTCAGCCTTTGGGCAGATTACACCGCAGAAATGGTGGCATGATCCTGCCTTTGCCAAGCTTCGCATGCTGATGCCAACAACTTGGCATTACCGATCAGATACAGCAGGCGCTTACATTCGGCTACGGCAGCGGTAAAACCCTCAGTTCTCTGAGACACTGTCGACAGACTTTCCGGCCCATCGCACACCGGCTTATCGGAATCGAGAAAACGCGCGGCCTCTCCAACAGTAAGATATCGATGCTTTGCAAATTCCGGAGGGATATCGGTTTGCCCGATGAATACAGGCGAGAATGGCGCAGAGACCGCCCCCGAAGGTGCGTGCCACAGCATCCTCAATTGGTCTGAGACCGGATCGACCAATGGAACGATTTGTCCATAACCAGCCGTATCGCCAGTTAGACGTTCGGTGCGCAACGCCCAGACTACATCCTGAAACTCGATTTTTGAGGTGGTCGAGACTCGATTTTGAAGTTCTTTTTCAATCCAACACGCGCCGGCCCATACCCCCAGTCCATCGCCATAGATAGCATTGAAATCGAAGTCACCTCCCTTGTACCAGCCCCTCTCTTTCGCGAATTTTACGAGGTCTGTGGAATAGAGATAATCAGGATGGTCCTTGCTATCTACCGGAATTACGCCGATATATCCCGGCCTACATGCTCTGATAGCATCATCAAGCCTTTCTGCCGCCCACAGCCCCTTGCCGCCAGCCGGCTGGATCATAATCCAAGCTTCATTCGAATCCGCAATAATATGCGTATTTCCGCCATAGGTGCTCTCGCCATAATCCTTCATGATCGCGGCAATGATTTCGACCCCTTCTCGCGCAGTCTTGGCTCGTTCCAATACGAACCCGGCCAAGTCGCTATAACTTGGACCAGTCTGTGCGTCGGGTGTCATCTCGATCAGTTCTTTACGGGACGGAGACCACACACTGCGCACCGCGATCCCGTATTCGTTTAGCCCACCATTGGTCACCGGCGCAGGCACACCTTTGTAATGGGTATAGCTTACCCGGATATTACGAAAGGTCTGAGACGTTTGAGGGATAGAAGACCGAATACCCGGCAAATCTGCCGCGGGGGTTACACCCACTTCCACAACCGCATTCTCTGGATGGCGTTGCCTGGAGAAAATATCGAGCCAGTGGCTCGATGGTTCGTCGCCGTATCCAGCTAACCAAGCGTGACCGTCCGCGCTGTGATTTTGCCCGATATATATGCAGTAGCTCAATGGTCCTCCAACGTTCCAAAAGGAACACTCAAGATGGCAGGCGTTTCTCGGTTACCGGCATAGCCGCGCTGAGTAAAATGGTGATTGAGTACTAACAAAATGATTGACCCTAAACGACAATCCTATTGACTGGGCTTCAGCAGAGATCAATCTGAGAAACATTGGCAGGCAACGGCTTACCGACCACCCGCTTTTCGGTTAGTAACGAACGCGCTGCCAGCGTCGAATTGGAACAATGCGTTGCTTCATTTGTTGTCATTCTAGGTGATCTGTTCACGGAAGTTTTCCGGTTTGCTTGCTTATGTGCGTCGTCGGCAGCATCGACGATGACCAAACTCGAAATCACGCAGAAAGGCATGTCATGAGTCCGCCGGACGCAAATCTCAAAAAGCAGGAGCGTCGCCACATCGGCCCATTGATCGGAATGGCCGTGGTGGTGATCTTCGGCATTGGCATCATTGTCTACTGGATGGGTGAGGAAGTCGCCACGGCGCCAGAAGACGAGGGCACCGCAGTTGAGGCACCCGCCGCAGATAATGGCGCTTCCAGAGATGTGGATCCCGCACCCGCAGAATGACTGACGCAGCAACTGACAAATGAGGGAATACGCCAAATGGTTTCTCGGAGCCTTAATACCACAGCCGCCATCATGGGTCGTCCCATACACGCGATGCTTGTCAGCTTCCCCATTGTGTGTTTCACGCTGGCCCTGCTGACGGATCTCGCCTATTGGCAAACCGGTATACTGATGTGGCAGCATTTCTCGTCTTGGCTATTGCTGGCCGGTTTGGTGATGGGCGGACTTGCCGCAATCGCGGGTTGCATCGACCTCATCGGGAGCGCGCGCATCCGTGCGATCTCTTCTGTCTGGGTGCATGCTGCAGGCAATGTCGTGGTTCTCGCACTCGCCTTAGTCAACAGCCTTGTACATGCAGGAGATGGCTGGACGGCGGTCGTTCCTTGGGGATTGGCTCTTTCAGCTGCCACGGTTTTAATAATGCTGGTCACAAGCTGGTTGGGCAGCGGCTTGGTGCACCGACATGGCGTGGGGGTTTCACGCCATGATTGATTGTTCCGCGACTGACCGCATTCCGGGCTCACTTCCGGCCCCGATTACACTGAGAATGGCCTGCTTGGTGATAACTATGGCAGTCACAACTTTGCCAATGTCTGTCACTGCGCAGGAGAGCGGATTTGATGTCTCCAGCCAAATTGGCCCGAATCCGGTGCTGCCAGAACCACGTATGTCGTTCCTGCCCGATATGAAGCTTGCCGAAGTGGTCGGCTGGCAGGAGGACGAAACGCCGACGGTCCCCGACGGGTTCACTGTAACGGTCTATGCAAAGGATCTTGTGAATCCGCGCACGGTCCATACCCTTCCCAACGGCGATGTGCTGGTCGTACAAGGACGAGGCCCGTCAGGTAAGCCGCTGCTTCGGCCCAAGGACTATATCCGGGGTTGGGTGATGAGCCTTGCCAAGGGCGGAGGAGGAGGGCCGAAGAAGGACAGCAATCTGATTACCCTGCTGCGCGACACGGATCGTGATGGCGTTGTGGATGAACGTAGTGATCTGCTGACTGACTTGAATTCTCCTTTCGGAGTGGCTTGGATTGATGACACCCTTTATGTCGCGGCCGCCGATGCCATCCTGTCATATCCTTACAAGTTAGGCACGCCAGAGATCACCGAAGAGGCAGAGATTCTCACGCCCTTGCCCGGCGGGCCGATCAACCACCACTGGACCAAGGACCTAGCCCTAAGCCCTGATGGCACGATGCTTTATGCATCCGTCGGGTCGAATTCCAATGCCGCTGAGCGCGGCATGGAAGCCGAAAAGGGCCGTGCAGCGATTTGGCAGGTCAATCGGGGGACAGGCGCGAGCAAGATATTCGCTTCCGGCCTGCGCAACCCAAATGGGCTGACCTTCGAACCTGAAACCGGCACGCTTTGGGCGGTCATCAATGAACGCGACGAATTAGGGCCTAACCTCGTGCCGGATTACATGACGTCGATCATTGATGGCGGGTTTTACGGCTGGCCTTGGAGCTATTTTGGCGATCACGTGGATCAACGGGTCTACCCTAGGCGCCCAGACATGGTCGAAAAGGCGCTATCGCCTGATTACGCCCTGTCGAGCCACGTGGCACCGTTGGGCATGATTTTTTCACAGGGTTCCGCGATGCCTGAGCCATACGCCAACGGTGCGTTTGTCGGTGAACACGGCAGTTGGAACCGCGATCATTTTAATGGATACAAGGTAAGCTACATTCCCTTCGAGGACGGCAAGCCGGCTGGGAAAGCGGTCGCATTTGTCACCGATTTCCTTTCAGGGGAGCAAGCGCGGGGTCGGCCGGTCGGCGTTGGCATTGATGGGACCGGTGCATTACTGGTGGCCGATGATGCTGGCAATACGGTCTGGCGGATAGCCCCGTCGGACGGCACCGTGACGTCCGAGCCTGTCGGATCGGACGGGCAGCGGCTGCTCGCAGACGCTGGCGCGCAAAATGGCGAAGACCCTGCACCGGCAACCACGAAGACAGATTCAGAAACCGTAGAGGATCAACAGCAGAAGCCGGAAAACGAAGAGAATGGGAGTGTGGAAGACAGCATCAGCGAGGGCGGCGCTGCTGACGCTGTGTCGCCTACGCCACTGACAACTGTCCCCGCGGTCAATCCCGATGCGGATCAAAACTCCGGGCAACAATAGGGAGATTGGTCTTAGCCGACGCCGCCTAAAGGTACTGGGCTCACTTCTGGTGACCTTACCCCAAGTTTACATGGCGCCGGACCCAAAAACCTTAGGACCCTTTAAGCTCTAATCACCAAGATAGAGATCCAGTGGAAACCGCGGAAATCGGACCATGCCGTCAGGTGCTGTCTGGTGTCTGGTAAACCCGTATCGACAACTTGACATTGCCCCCCCATTCATAACCACCCTGCCCAGTATGGTTGATAGCCATAGTGGGTGTACATCCGTTCTTCATATTCCCGATCTAAAGTCATCGAGGGATCGAACCCAGGCGCGGCCTTGACCCTGTACCGGGTGACATCAACGAATATTTTCCTGTCGCTCCAATCGATTTCGCGCAGCCAATGCGGGGAAATCAAAACCATCTTTCCAGGCCACCAGTTTTTGGTGTCGATCATCAGGTAGCGAATGATCCATTCAGTTTCGTCGATCACGAAATTCTCAATGTGACCAATGCTGCCGTCAGTGGCTTCGACATAGTAACCGGTCACCTCACTGATACTGCGAAGGTGGGGATCCCCGTGCTGACTTTTCTCCGTCGCCTCCGGCTTATCAGTGCGAATAGTCTTCTCCGGGACGACTGCGCCAACAGGCTGCATTCCTCCGACCAGCGCGTAGCCATACCCGCTGTCCCAGTACGGGCTCCACCCGTAGTGGCCATAAATATCGGCCTCAAGTTGATGGGATACCGGCTCGTCGGTTTCAAGTCCGGGAGCCGCCTCTATCTCATCGAGATTGAGGTCGACAGGATACTCGCGCACGGAAGGGTCCGGGCTCCCAAGCGCAGATGGAGGCAACAGAACCTTACGGCCCGGAAGCCATTTGCCAGTATCGACAACCATCCACCGAAGAGCAAAGTGCCGATCGTCAAAGAGAAGATCCGTAATTGAACCGACCGTGCCGTCCTTCGCGCGGAGTTTATATCCAACAATATCATAACTGCGTTGCATGGTTACTCCTCCTTGTAGGAACAAACACATTGCCCAGTTTGGGTCAAATATGCCTTTAACGCTTCAGCGTACTTCGCTGTTCTTCCCCGCGTCATCAGGGCTCTTAGAGGCGCAGATTGCGAAAGGCAATTTAAGTGCGAAACTGGTTCAATTTCGGTTATACGCTAATAGTTTAACTCGGGTTCAGGAGCATGGTTCCGTCCCGCGAATTGTTAAATTCTTTGTTTTGAAGACCACGCGGCAGCCTCTGGGTTTGGCGTCAGGGGGCGATCCCGTCAGCGATGAGCAAGACTCTCGCGGAACGCGTCGACGACCGACTGACAATCGTTCAGAAGCGACTGCCTGCTTCGCCGGATCAACCAACCCGAATTGCAGAGATCCAGACTGCTGCCGCCGCGCGGTCTGTCCTCTGAGCGGCCGTCGCGACCGTATCCGCACTCGATCAATACCTGCGGCGTGGACGCTACGCCAGCATGCTCCGCTTCGCCCTCTCCATCGCCATCACGATTTGGGGAAGGTACTGGCCCAGAAAGTTCCTCGCTGGGTAGAGGAGCACACCATGATCTGTCAACTCCAACTCGGTCCCCACCGAAGATGCGGCACTTTTTTCCGACGCACTCTACCCGCAAACGACGACTACCGTTGCGCCAAGAGCGACAATGGCCACCACCGCCCACAACCCCATCTGAAGTCTTGTCATATACCCAAGATACCTCGCAGTTCTGATAGTGCCCGACGGAATGGTCTAATTTTGCTCTTCCGCTTTGGCTCAACCGCAGTTACGGGGCGGCGGTTGTCGCCGGGCCCATGAGGATAGTGTCGCAAATAGTGGCGACGGTTTCTAGTGTCATGTAGCGCTGTATGATTGCCCACTCATTATTCTGCTGTAACTCAAACATCGGAGCGCCAACCAATCGCGTGAACGCGGCCTCGTTTGGAAAGATATCCACGGCATTGGCCTAGCGTTTGATTTCGTTGTTTTGGCCCTCTGGACTGGTCCTGTCATAGTTTCGTGCCGCCCCTAATGCTCGTTTAAGCCGCCTTTATTCGAAGACCAATCAAGCCAAAATTCCACACTTACATTCTTAGCAATCGCAAGGCTGGTCAAAATCGCCAACGGCATCATCAAAACGACCACCTTGGCTGCTTCAGCCCGCCAAAAACCGGGTTCTGCCACGAAGCCTCGCCAGAGGTAATCTAATGGACACCCTATCTGGCTATGCTGGAACATTTTTCGCGCAAGACAATAACTTGCGAAGCGAAGTGCATGAACAGTATCGCCATAATCCTCGGCAAAGCCATCAGCCGCACATTTTTGCACTGCAGGAAGTAGACTCGCGTCGCCGGACATCGTCCACATCCGAGGCGTTTGACTTTCTAAGCGAGGAACTTGGCGGCAACACCCATGCAACCCGCCTGATCCGGGCTGTGGACGGAGACTATGGCCATGCGGTGATAAGTTGCTGGCCGATAGAAGCCGCACGCTTTCATGACATCTCCTACAAGCGGCGCGAACATCGAGTTGCGATCGAAACAGTGGTGAATACGCCCCATGGTCCGCTGCAGATTGTGGCAGCACATCTTGGTTTGAGCCTTCGTGAAAGACGCCAACAAGCTGAAAAGCTTGTGGAGATCGTCCGGAAGGGTAATGAGTGTTCGGTGCTGATGTGCGATCTGAACGATTGGGATTGCTGGAGGTGCGGTGCGGCGGATACTGGACAGACAATTCCCGGGGCACAGCCACATGAAGACGTTCCCTGCGTCCCGACCCATTCCCCCGCTGGACCGCCTATATTGCCGGCCCAAGTCGATACTGCACCGATGCTGGACAGATCGTACAGCCCGGCTTGCTTCCGACCATCTTCCGGTTGTTGCTGAATTGAACTTGGGAAACTGCCCATAGCGCAACAAAATCGTGGCCAAGGTGCCTGACACCAATGTCAGTGACCGCATTGCATCCGTCATCCATCTGGCTGTTTATTTTAATTACAGCGATGAGGCGCGTCCCAGCTGGATGTTCATGTTGTTGGAACAGTCCGGTCAAGCCTACCGAGCAACATGGCAATGCTGTTTATGGTTTTTAGGGTCATTGAACACCCTTACCGAAAAGGAACGTTTAGCGCCGTTACCGGGTTTAACCCCATGCGCGGCGCGTTTTCGTTTGGTTGGCTTTCGCCAAATTCTGTGGGCGTGCCCTCAACCCTAAACTCCGGCGGAGGATACGCCAATGCAAGGATGCAAGCTCATCACAGTCTTTGGTGGCACCGGCTTTCTTGGCAGTCGTGTAGTCCGGCATCTCTTAAGGGATGGCCACCGGGTTCGGATAGCTGCACGTCATCCGACCAGCGACCCAGAACTATCGGATAGCGGTCGGGCCGAGACGGCCCGAGCGGATCTGTTCAAACCCAAGACTCTTTCCGCAGCGCTGAACGGTGCCGATGGCGTGGTCAACGCCACCAGCCTTTATGTCGAAAAGGGTGATCTAACCTATCACGCTGTGCATGTGGATGCTGCCGCGCGGCTCGCCACGCTAGCAAACCGCGCGGGGATACGCAGCTTCGTGCAGTTGTCCGGGATTGGCTCGGACCCCGATGCCGAGAACAGCTACATTCGTGCCCGCGGACGAGGCGAGACAGCCGTGCAAGCGGCGCTGCCAAGCGCAACAGTTATTCGGCCTGCCGTCATGTTCGGTGACAGCGACGCACTGCTGGGCACAATACAGGCCGTAGCGCGGTCACTGCCGGTCTACCCCCTGTTCGGGGCGGGCGGCACACTGCTGCAACCGGCCTGGGCGCAGGATGTCGCCCGGGCCATTGGAAAGCTGCTTGTGTCCGATAGCGGTGCGCCCTGCTACGAATTGGTAGGTGCAGACACGCTTACCTACTGCGAACTGGTGGAAGAGGTCGCCCGCGCGTCGGGGCTGCGCACCCACCCCATACCAGTCCCGTTCCCAATCTGGAAGCGACTAGCCACTATCGCCGAACGGCTGCCCGGCGCCCCGTTGACCCGCGCGCAGGTTGCACTGATGCAGATCGATAATGTGGCGTCGGGAGCTTTGCCAGGACTCGCCGATCTCAGCATTACGCCGAAAGGCATCATCGGTTATCTTCATGAGCGGCAAGAAAGCAATTGCCAGACCTCGAAACGGTAGCGGATGATCAAAACGAAGGGCGCGTTCTCCCGAAGGCGACAGCCCACGAAATAGTAGTACGTAAGCGCGCTCAAGGTAGCAGAACAGTTTCTCGTTACTACAATCTTGGACGGTGGTGCTCGCCCGTGCGGTTTTACCGAGTTCTGCGTGTGATTAGTTCCTGAGCTGTACCGTGAGCATCACCACGACTGCTGCTCATCGACGTTTATTTTACTGAGAAAGACATGCTATGCTAAGTCGTCCTCTACAAATTGATTGATAGG
This sequence comes from Sulfitobacter indolifex, assembly GCF_022788655.1. Lineage (NCBI taxonomy): Bacteria > Pseudomonadati > Pseudomonadota > Alphaproteobacteria > Rhodobacterales > Roseobacteraceae > Sulfitobacter > Sulfitobacter indolifex. Next base: position 111,598 of record NZ_CP084955.1, read on the forward strand.
TGGTAATGTAAAGTGCCGGTGCCATTCCCGCAGGGCGGTCCCGGTTGAGAGACACCGCACGCAGTGCTCTTGCCCCAAAGCGCGAGAGTACTTTATGCCCAAAGCCTTTTCCTGCCCATTCAATCACTCCAATCTCATTGCCACCCTATCCGAGGCGGGTCGTGCTCTAGTCGAGCCGCACCTGACGCCGGTAAAAATGGGCGTGGGCATGACGTTGGAGAAACCCGGCGAACCTATCGAACTCGTCTATTTCCTGAAATCTGGTGTGGGATCGACGGTAGCCTTCAGCAAAAACGGGCGGCGCATCGAAACGGGGCTTTTCGGCTATGATGGCATGTCGGGAACCGCAGCGGTACTGCAAACCGGGCATGCCTCCCATAAGACTTTCATGCAGGTCGCCGGGGAAGGCATGGTGATTGAACCTAGCAGGCTGCAGGACCTGATGGAGCAAAGCCCCTCATTTCAAGACCATCTGCTGCGATACGTGCAGGCGATGATGACGCAGACTTCGCAAACTGCACTGTCGAACGGGCAGGCCAAACTGGAAGAGCGGCTCGCACGGTGGCTGCTGATGTGTCACGATCGGATCAGCGGCAACGAGATGGACCTGACCCACGAATTTCTATCGATTATGCTGGGTGTACGACGCGCTGGCGTGACGGTCGGAACTCATATACTTGAGGGCAAGGGACTTATCCGGGCCAAACGTGGAAAGATTATCCTTCTTGATCGCGAAGGCCTGGAAGCCGAAGCGCAGGATTCTTACGGCACGCCGGAAGCAGAATATACGCGTCTAATCGGGTTTCACCCGACCAATTCCGAAACGTCAAGAGCCGGGGTTTAAACCCCAGTGCTCGCTTCCTTTCGTTTTGCGGGATGGGTAGGAGTCTGGGCCAAGGTTTTCATAAGCCCTGCAACAAAATCGGCAACAAATCTGGCATCCTGCGGCTTTGCTAAGCGTGGAACGTCGTGAAATTCCAGGTCGATTTCAGATTTTTCGAAACTGGTGAAGAAAACGAACGGAATTTCGAGGGCTTTGAGCCGTTTGGCAACCGGATAGCTGGTGCCATCCTGCAGTTCGACATTCAACAAAGCAAAATCGAGAGAGCTTTCGTCGATCACTTTCAGAGCGCTGACAGAAGAGCTGGCTTTTGCCAATACGGTCATTCCTGAATTCTCTAGCTCAGAAGCCAAGTCCGTAGCGACCAGAACATCTTCCTCCGCTAACAGAACGCGGATTTTACTCATGAGATTTCCTCCAAACGGGTTGTGCCCTTCGTCTCGCCGACGAAAGACATGACCATTCAACTCTTGTGCCGTCGCTTGACATCATGGGAATGCTCCGGGCCCCGGTTTTATACAAAGCTGCGGGACGGCGAACTGAATGCCGTTTGCAATTTTATGAACGGCTTTCTTTTTCTGTGGTTTGGCGGGCGAGATTGAGCTTCTTGCATAGCTTTTCTGCCTCTTTTGGGTTTTCCAGTCATAGTGACGATAAGAAATTCCCCCCGTTTCGGTTTCCGAGACAGGACGAATCGCGAAAGAGATACAGACACCCTAGCACCAATTTTAGGCAGGCAGCTCTTATTCCGATGCGCCTGTGCGAAATCGTACAATCTGTTTCGCAATAAGACTGTCAATATATTTAACTATCTAATAAGGTTATAGAAATCTAGGAGCTAGCCGGATTTGTTCACAAACCTCGGCGCGAATACATGGAACTTCAGGCTGATTAATTTCGTTCTTCTGGCAACTACCATTTTGGGTGAGCCGGTAGCGGCTAAGCATCGCGCTTCCACCGGCTAGAGCTTCTTGAGTAGAATTCTCCGCCTACACAAATGCGATGCACCAAAGGAGTAATAACATGACTCGGATGAAATCAGCGTACTTTATGGTTGCAGCTTTGGTTCTCGCAGGGCCGCTTTTCGCTCAGCAGAGCGCTATTGATGATGCGGCGGTCGTTTCGCTTAGTGATTGGCGCTATGATGATCTCTATACAAACGGCGTAAGTGCTAAGGACTTAATTGATAGAGATGTTTACGGACAGACCGGTGACGAAATCGGCGACGTTGAGGATATCCTGATTGGATCGGATGGCCAGGTTCATTCTATCGTCGCAGAAGTCGGTGGCTTCTGGGATATTGGTGATACGCATGTCAGCATTCCCCTCAACAAGGTGGACATGTCAAATGGTCGGATCATCGTTCCCATCACTGAGGATACCGTCGGCGACTACGGTTTCTGGAACGACGAAGCTGTCCAAACCGGTGCGGTCGAATCCGACATCGTAGAAGGCGTTGATGATGAGCCGATCCCACGTGCTTGGAGAGCGTCCGAATTAATCGGGGACTATGCTCGGCTTCGGAATGGTGATGGCTATGACGATTACGGATATGTCAGCGACCTTATCCTGCGAGATAACAAGGTAGCGGCCGTGGTCGTTCAACCTCGCGCAGGATATGGGCCGGGATACCGTGCTTATCCCTATTATGGCTACAGTTCAGGTTGGGATGCTGGCAGTTCCAATTACGACATGCCTTATACCGAAGATGATATCCGCGACACGGAGCCTCTCGACTATAATCGCTTCGACAACTCAGTTCAGCAATAATTCAATCAGCCCGCTCGGCACTATCGAGCGGGCTATTTCAGAAAAAGGCCGAAAGGGAGACTTCAATGCATAGATACATCATTGCCGCCGCAGCGCTTATCGCAGCCCCTGCTGCCGCTCAGGATGCGGCATCGATTAAAGTCGTCGAAAGCGTTAAATATGGTGAATATCTCGCGAACGAAGCCGGGAGACCAGTCTATCTTTTCACTGCTGACACCCGCGCTGCGGATGGCAAAGCGGCAGAAATCTCCTGCACAACTGCAGAATGCCTGAATGCGTGGCCTTTGGTGGGGGCACCGGACACGCCACAGGACGGTGTCAGGGAAGATATGCTTGGAACAGTGGACTACGAGTTGTGACTTATCACGGGTGACCCCTCTATTACTTTACCCGCGATGAAAATGCGGATGCGCCGCAGGGGCAGGATGTCGAATCCTACGGTGATGAATGGTATCTGATTACGCCTGAGGGAGATAAAGTTCACGCCGAATGATGGGCATTTTCCAGTTGAACTGATCAAGCCGCGCGCTGGCCTGCCGCGTGTGCGCGGTCTTTGTCGTATCAGGCCAGGAAGGGCCTCAGACGCTGCAGGCTAAGCTTTCGACACGCTGTCGTACCTTCAGTCCGGCGGCAGTGGCAAAATCAGCCGCATTTTATCAAGCCATAACCCAAACCGCGAAATATCGCGCCGTGCGGCGGCCGTCCTCAGTCCCCCCTGCGCTCCCATATTTCCTTTCTCTCAGCTTTTTTCACAGGTGGGGGTGATATTGTGGACTATGGGACTCAACTCAGCACCCTTGGCGATTGCGTTATTGAGAGTGCTCCGCTGGATCATATCGTTGTGTGAAGAGTTGATAGAATACGCAACAGGGGAGCTCAGAAGCATGACAGAGAACAAACCAGTTGTAGTTGTTACCGGCGCAGCAGGTAACATCGGCAGCAAGCTTAGCAAGGTTCTTGCGCACAAGCATCGAGTGATCGGCCTCGACCTTCCGCAGAACTGCGAAGGGCGGGAAGGATTGATCGGCTGCGACATCACTGATCCGGGATCGACTGCGCGGGCCATAGAGAAACTGCACGAGGCAACAGCTAACGAACCTATTGCATCAGTCATCCATCTGGCTGCCTATTTCGATTTCAGCGGCGAAGATCGCCCGCAATACGAGGCGGTTAACGAGGAAGGAACGCGCAACCTGCTGCGCGCCCTGCAAGATATCGAGGTTGAACAATTCGTCTATTCGGGAACCATGCTTGTACATCAGGCGGGACGCCCGGGTGAACGGATCACCGAGGATACACCGTTGGCCCCCGGATGGGCCTATCCGCAGTCAAAGGCCCGCACCGAAGAGATTATCCGCGAAGAAGCAGGCGATATACCCACCGTCTTTCTACATCTGGCCGGGCTCTATGACGACGAGACCGCAGTACCTACGCTGAGCCACCAGATCGCCCGCATCTATGAGCGCAGCTTCAAGGCGCATGTTTATTCCGGCAATACCGATGCCGGACAGGCATTCATTCATCTCGATGACATGTTGGAGCTTTTCGTTCGCGTGGTGAACCGCCGCACCGAGCTGCAAGCCGGAGAGATAATTCTCGCGGGTGAGCCAGATACGGTGAGCTATGACGCGCTACAAGAACGCATTGGGGAATTGATCCACGGTGAAGACACTTGGAGAACGTTTGTCCTGCCGGCTCCCGTGGCTAAGTTGGGCGCGAAACTTGAAACAGAGTCCGAGCCGGTGGTGCCCGATACCCTTGATCAAGGGGAAAAGCCATTCATCCGACCCTTCATGATCGACATGGCGAGCGATCAATACGCGCTCGACATCTCAAAAGCGCGTCATTTGCTGGACTGGGAGCCGGAACGGCGCATCATGGACCGGCTGCCGACGCTGATCAAGGCATTGAAGGATAACCCTTTGGGTTGGTACCGCGCAAATGGCATCACGCCGCCGCCCTGGCTTGAAGCGGCAAGCGAGCGGGTAAATGACCCTGAAGCGTTGCGCGCGCGGCATGAGACGGAATATCGCGATCAACACCGGGCTAACCTTTGGGGCGGCTGGGCTAACGCTGGCCTTGGTCTGTGGTTGCTGACATCTCCACCTTTGTTGGGCGTAGAGGACCCCGGTATGATCGTCAGCGACGTGATCGCTGGGTTGCTGCTGTTTGCCTTTGGTATGCTATCGCTGTCCTGGCAGATGCCTTGGGCCCGGTTTGGTGCCGCAGTTCTGGGCTGTTGGATCATGTTTGCGCCGCTGGTCTTCTGGACGGACAATGGCGCCGCTTATCTGAATGGCACCCTCGTCGGCATGCTCGCCGTGGCCTTCGCGCTATGCCTGTTGCCGGTGCCAGGGGTTTCGCCAGTGGCCGCACAAACCGGGCCGACAATTCCCAAGGGCTGGGATTACTCTCCATCTGACTGGTTCCAACGCCTTCCGGTCATCATGTTGGCGGTCGTCGGCCTCCTCGTCTCCCGTTATCTCACAGCCTATCAACTCGAATCCATTGGCGGTGTTTGGGAACCGTTTTTTAGCGGCACCTTGGAAGGGAAGAACGGAACCGAACAGATCATCACCTCATCCGTTTCCGAAGCTTGGCCGGTGCCAGACGCTGGTATCGGTGCGCTGACCTATGCATTGGAAATCATCGTTGGTACAATAGGTTCGGCGCGGCGGTGGCGCACGATGCCATGGCTCGTGGTGCTGTTCGGCATTATGATCGTGCCGCTGGGCGCAGTGTCGATCTTTTTCATCGTGATCCAGCCTATTGTGATCGGAACCTACTCAACACTAGCCCTGATTGCCGCCGCCGCGATGGTCTGGCAGATCCCCTATTCGCTGGACGAACTGGTCGCGACCTACCAGTTCCTGCGACGGCGTCACAGGGCTGGCCAGCCTTGGTTGCGGGTGTTTTTCACAGGCGACACCGATGAAGGCTCCGACGCCCGCACGCTGGACGATTTCGAACGCAGCCCCCAAGTGATCGTAAAAGACATGGTTTCAGGCGGGATGACCTTTCCCTGGACGCTTATGGCATCACTCGCGCTCGGCCTCGTGCTGATGCTGTCGCCGCTGCTTTTCGGATGGGACAGCGGGACCGCCGCGACGAACCATGTCGTGGGCGCACTGGTCATCACCGTGACCGTGGCCGCACTCGCGCCAGTGGCTCGGCTGGGACGTTTTCTAAACGTGCTGATGGGAATAGTCCTGCTTTTTGCGCCTCTGGTCGTCGGAGCCAGCTGGGAGGCCCTGTTGTTTTCCGCGCTTGTGGGTATTGCGTTGATCGCGCTCAGCATCCCGCGCGGCACGGTCAGAAGTACTTACGGAACTTGGGACAGGTTCATTAGGTAGCATAATGGTTCCATTCAATGATCTCCCTCTAGTTGTTGTTGTCGTAATATTCTGCATCGCAGCGGGGGCCGTTTGGTTCGCGGGCATGCGTTTGTCACGCTATGCAGACGGGATCGCGCGTGAATTCGGGGTTGGGCAGGCGGTGCTGGGGGTGATCCTGCTGGGCGGGGTCACTTCATTGCCGGAAATCGCCGTGACCGGTACGGCGGCGATCAGCGGCAATGCGGCGCTGGCGGTCAACAACCTGTTAGGCGGGTTCACGATGCAGGTCACGGTGCTGGCGTTGGCCGATATGGCAATCCGTCGCAACGCCCTCACTGCGACCGTGCCCGACCCTATCGTACTCCTCCAAGGCGTGCTGGGCATCATCCTCATTGCTGCGACGATCACTGGCATCGGCGTGGGCGATGTTTCCTTCGCCGGGGCAGGCCTCTGGACATGGGGCATTGCCGCTCTTTTCGTCTATGCGGTGCGTATGGTTGCCCGCACGCAGGACAACCCTGGCTGGGAAGTGATCGGTGAACCGCCCTCTCCCGATATTGACGTGAAAGACCCCAAAGACGACCTTTCACGTCTACAACTGATGGGTGCGACGGCGGCAGTAGCTCTGGCGATTCTGACCATGGGATATCTTCTGGCCACCAGCGGCGAAGTGCTGGCTGAACGCACGGGGCTAGGCGACAGCTTTTTCGGCGCAGTATTCATCGCCATTTCGACATCCTTGCCGGAAATCAGCACCGTGCTCGCTGCGGTCAAACTAGGCCGCCACGTGATGGCAGTGTCGGATATCTTCGGCACCAACTTGTTCGACATTGGCGTGATATTCTTAGTTGATCTGTTCTATCCGGGCGGCGCGGTCCTAAACGAGGTTGGAATGTTCTCAATTGTCGCTGGACTGACTGGCATTGCGGTCACAGCCGTCTATGTGGTCGGCCTAATCGAGCGGCGCGACCCTGCTCTTTTTGGGATTGGACTCGATTCCTATGCGGTTACCATTATCTATATCGGAGGAATCGCGCTGTTGTTCACGATGCGATGACGCCCCAGAAAAAAGGAGGCTGACATGACCGAACCCGAAAAACCGGCGCAAGATGGCGCGGATCTGCCTGAAATTGGAGAGAACCTGACCCGCAACGAGATCATGGACGTATTAGCCGATGAGGGCTATCCGGCGGGTGGACGGAAAGGCTGGCTGAAACAGGTTCTGACTCGGTTGGCAATCGAGCAGCGCGAAAGTCCGAACGGCACCCGCGCCGAACTGGTGGACGAGATCACCGATATTCTAAACGAAAACGTCCCGGGCGACCCCAAAGCGGAAGATAGCTTGTGAGAAGCTGCTTCTGTGGCTCGGCGCGAAACTTCTCTTTTCAGCGACTTTCGCTTCATTTCTAGGGACCGATATGGGGATCTAAATTCCATACAACGGATGCCACAGCGAGACACATAATCATCGCAACACCAACAGGGAGATACCAATGGAACCGAACCAATATGAAGAGAAGCACGATTTTATCCGGCAAGCCAATGAATTTCTTCTTGAACTACGTCAGCGTCCACTTGTGTAAACGAAAATTTAAACTGCGCTTCTATGACGCCGCAAAGCGCGAGATCGCACCCGGCGTTGATCATTGGTCACACAAGGGGTTCAATAACCGCGCAGAAAACAGCCATCTGCCCATACGGAAACGAGAGCGGGTAATGCAGGGCTTCCGATCACCGGGTGGATTGCAGCGCTTCGTCTCTATGCATTCCACAACCCGCAATCGTTTCTCCGTACCTGCCCGCCGTCGTCGTTCCGCTCTCACCATCCGCTACCATCGGATAGAAGCATTAAAAGCGTGGAAATCCGCGGCATATGCCACTTGATCAACGACTGGCATGCCAACTTGAAAACTCGGCGAGTTAACGTGACAACACCACGTGCCATGATATTCACTCATGAATGACCTATGGAGATTGTTGCACAATGATCGACGCTGTCGGCTTCAATGCCGCTTATCTGGCGCTTGGGATCCTAGTGCTTCTCTTTGTTGTGCTCACGTTGGAGAAATTCCCGCCCGAGGTCACTGCGTCGGGAGCGGCGGCCCTATATATCGTGCTGGGACTGGTGCCTCACGATGGGGTGATGAACGTCTTTTCAAACCCGGCCCCCATCACGATCGGGGCCATGTTCATCGTTTCGGGCGCGCTGGTGCGCACCGGCGTTTTGGATGCGTTGGCAAATCTGGTGATCAATCGCGCACAAGATCGCCCCCTGCTGGCCGTGGTGGTGTTCTTGATTTCGGCGGTCGCCGCCTCAGCCTTCATGAACAACACGCCGGTCGTACTGGTTCTCATTCCGGTGGTCATTCGGCTGGCAAACAATTTGCAACTGGCCCCGACGCGGCTGTTGATTCCGCTCTCTTACATGGCGATCCTTGGCGGTACCTGCACGCTGATCGGAACGTCCACAAATATCATTGTCGATGGCATCGCGCGCAAAAACGGGATGGAACCGTTTTCGATCTTCGAGATCGCGCCCGTCGGGCTGACAGCCACGCTGGTCGGAAGCGTATCCCTACTAATTCTCGGACGTTGGCTGCTGCCCCACCGCAAAGCGGATATCGCCGCCGGCGGCGATCGAGAAACCCGGTACCTGTCTGAAATCACGGTTCTTGAATCCTACCCACATGTCGATGCCCCTCTGGCCAAGATCGCCGATTTTGGCCGTGATGGCGTGCAAGTCAAAGGTGTGAAGCGTGCCGGCAAGATCAAAAGGAGCGATCTGGAAGATTATGTTCTGCAAAAGGGGGATGTGGTGATCGTTGTGACCACCACATCCGAGCTGTTAACCTTCGTCGAGAAAGCGGGGCTGCGAGCCGGAATGCAACGCACATCGGATCCCGATCCCGATGAAGTGCTATTAACGGCCGAAGCCATTGTAACTCCAAAACGCCGCTCTGTTGGAAGGAGCATTGCCGATCTGGCGCTTGGGCGCAAAGCAGGCGTGCGTGTTTTGGGTGCGTTCCGGCATGGGCATATTGCTGGGCCCGATCTCTCAAGCGTGCGCCTGCGCGCTGCCGACAAGCTGCTGCTGGAAGGACCCGCCGACGGCTTCCGGTCGCTGGCCGAGGTCGGCGACGTGGCATCGATTACCCAGCCATCAGGTCGTGCATTTCGCCGCAAGCAAGCACCGGTCGCTATTATCGCGCTGCTTGGGATTGTGGTCCTCGCGGCGCTGAATGTCATGCCTATCGGTATTCTGGCGCTGGTCGCCGTGGCCGGGATCCTGCTGCTGCGCTGCATCGACAGCGACGAGGCGTGGCAATCTGTCGACGGCTCGATCCTTGTGCTGATCTTTGCGATGCTGATCATCGGGACAGGGCTGGAACACACGGGAGCGGTCCAGCTGATCGTCGATATGCTTACCCCGCTACTGTCCGGGCTGCCGCCTTTCTTGACGCTATTGGCGGTTTACTTCGTGGCCTCCATTCTAACCGAGAGCGTCACCAACAATGCTGTGGCCGTGGTGTTCACACCCATTGTCATTGCGCTAGCGCCGGAACTGGGCGTCGATGCGCGCCCGCTTGCCGTGGCCGTAATGGTCGCCGCGAGCGCCAGCTTTGCAACGCCTATCGGATATCAGACGAACACACTGGTATATGGCGCCGGAAACTACCGGTTCACGGATTTTCTCAAGATAGGCATTCCGATGAACGTCATCGTAGGGCTGACCTCGTCCTTCGCGATCAGCATCTTCTTTCCTCTTTGAAACTGTGGCTGCGGCAATTGCCGGTATTTCCGTTTCTTGCCGGATGCCCTAAAATCGATGATCCGCTAGCCGTCGATGAGCTGTGTCGTTGTCGACGGCCCCATTCCTTCCATTCATCTATTCAAGCGCATCAATGTCCAGAGGCTCGCAACCCGCAAGGTCTGAAATGCTGCAAAACGACAAATGACGAGCAATCTGGCACAGGGCAGAACGATGCCCCTCTTAAGTTGGCGGGGGGATAGAACAGCATGACCCGCAGGTCATGCACGGCAAGTTTTTGGCTTTTGATTATCGCCAACATGTGGACCAGATGCTGCATCCGGAGATGCTGCCCTTTGTTCTACCGCTGGTCGCTATCCAGCTTATGTGCTTGATCGCAGTGATGACCGACACCGCTCTGGCCGAAGAAAACGCCCGCCTGAAAGCCCGTTTCCTCGAGAGGCGGCGCTCGTGGATGCGGTCGAGGCTCAGAGGTGGCTGGAAAGCATCGTCAGCGAATTGCGCCGGGAGAAGTTCGGGCAGAGATCCGAAAAACTCGGCCCGGAGCAGTTCAATCTGCCGCTCGAGGATGTGGAACTGGGACCAGGGCGTTCTGGACGTACCGCAGGAGAAGGCGCGGCGTGCGCTGAAGGGACAAGATGCTGCTGAGAAGGGCGCCCCCAACCGCAACAGCGGGTCCTGGTCACCCGGCACGGTGATCCAAGCGCATGCGCCGGAACATGTTGTGCGGCCGCCACTTTCCATTCTACCGCGAAGAGGAAATCTGCACCCGACAGAGGATCACGCTGGACCGAGCGACGCTCGGCATCTGGTCCGGCGCGCCTGCTTTCACCCGCGCCCGATCGCCCATCACCTGAAGGAGCGCCTGAAAGGCGTGGACCGGATCTTCATGGGCGAAACCCGCGCCCCGGTTCCGGGAGGGCGAAAAACGAAGACCGGATACTTCTGGGCCATCGTTGGAGACGATCGGGGTCACGGCGCACTGATCCTCCCATAGTGATGTTCCATTATGCGCCAAGTTGTGGCGCCGTGCATGCGCTCCGCTTCCTCGAAGGCTATCGCGGGAGCTTCGTGCAATGCGACGGCTATGAAGCCCATGACTAACTCACCAAGGTCAATCGGACCGAGCGGCCATGGACGCTGGTCCATTGCTGGACCCATGCGCGCCGACACTTCGTGAAGCGTCTGGAAAAGGACGGCCGCCGGTCGCCGAGGAAGCCCTGCGTCAGATCGCCGAACTCTATTCCGTTGAGAAATCCTTGCCCGCAAGGGGCCCCCAAACCCGGCTTGTCGTCCGACGGGAGCTGGCCGACCCGATCATCACCGCCATCCGCCCTTGGCTCGAGGCGCAGTTGTCGCGTATTCCGCGTTCGTCAAAGCGGGCTGAGGGCATCTGCTACACTCTTGCGCGCTGGCCCAGCTTGACACGGTTCCTGAACGACGGGTGTCTGGAACCGGACACCAACCCGGTCGAGAACCAGATCAGGAAGATTGCTCTGATTCGGAAGAACGCCCTCTTCGTTGGACACGAGGGCGGCGCAGAGAGCTGGGCATTGCTTGCCAGCCTGATCGCGAACTGCAAAATGTGCGACGTCGATCCGGTCAGTTACCTCTCCGACACGTTGCGCGTATTGCCCGGTTCTGTCGCAAAGTTTTTGCGGTTGGTTGGACTGGCTCGCGCATGGTAGGTGCGGGCTTTTGAGCTTGATAGAGAGTCACCGCGTGACATGTGTTTGAATATATCGCGCCGGTGCGTACGATGCTAAGCCATTGCGAAACCGCGAAAGGATTGCTCGATGATTGACGCATACGCCCCCGACACCCCTGCCCTTTTGCTTGATGAAGCGCGGATGCAACGGAACATCGCGCGTCTTGCTGACCATGCGGAAAAGCTTGGCGTCACGCTGCGGCCGCATCTGAAAACGGCAAAATCCGTCGATGTTGCCCGCCAGCTCACCGGTGGGGCGCCCGGCCCGATTACCGTGTCGACATTGGCCGAAGCCGAGGTTTTCTTTGCCACAGGCCACAGCGATATTCTCTACGCCGTGGGGATCGCGCCGCAAAAGTTGAAACGCGTACAGGCGCTGCGCCAGAGGGGCTGCGATCTAGTCGTGATCCTCGACAACGCAGCCCAAGCGCAGGCCGTGGCGGAGGCCGCCGTCCCCGCTATGATCGAAATCGACTGCGATGGTCACCGCGGCGGGCTGCGCCCGGATGACCCGGCACTCGTTGAGGTCGGACGCATCCTGTACGCCGTCGAATGCCTGCGCGGTGTGATGACCCATGCGGGCGAAAGTTATACGGTCCGGGGCCGCGAGGCCCATGCCAACTTCGCAGAACAGGAGCGCAAAGCCGCTGTCACCGCCGCCGAAAACCTGCGCGGCGCGGGCCTCTCCTGCCCCGTGGTCAGCATCGGCTCGACCCCCACCGCCCATGCCGCGCGCGACCTGACAGGCGTGACCGAACTGCGCGCCGGTGTTTATATGTTCTTCGATCTGGTCATGGCCGGGATCGACGTCTGCACCCAAGATGACATCGCCCTGAGCGTTCTGACCACGGTCATCGGCCACCAACCCGCAAAGGGGTGGACCATGATCGACGCAGGCTGGATGGCCATGTCCCGCGACCGGGGCACGGCGGCGCAGGACGTGGACCAAGGCTACGGCCTAGTGTGCGACGAGACTGGTCAAATCCTGACCGACTATTTCGTCGTCAGCGCCAATCAGGAACACGGGATCATCGCGCAGCGCGAGGGGGCAAACCCGCCGCCGCTGGACCTTCCCGTCGGCACCCGCCTGAGGATCCTGCCCAACCACGCCTGTGCCACCGCCGCCCAGCACGACCGCTACCATCTGGTGCGGCAAGACGGCGGTCCGCTTGACGTTTGGCCGCGTTTTAACGGCTGGTAAGAAGCAGAGCATAACTCGCATCACAGAAGCCCAATCAACCGTAACCGGCACGCCCAAGCTTGTCTTTTCAATCTAGTATTAAGATTGCAGCCTACGCATATGGGCCATTACTGCCAAGCTATACTGGAACCGCGTGGATCCGTTGGCCGTGGGGCAGAAATCTCAAAGCAACTTCACGAAAGTCTACGGTGCGTCCGCAATTTCTCGAATGATCTCCAATTTGCTCAGCCAACTCTTGCGGCAAGTTCCACCAAATAGATGCTTTCACTATTTTTAAGTCACGCCGGGATATATCAATATTTTTCTACCGATCAAAATTCTCGCAAAAAATCCCGTACGATTGAGGCTTTCTGAAAACCGCATGCAGAATGGCCTCTAAATTCAGTCTGAAACATTCAGCGGAGGATAGACCACGGTGCCGTCTGGACGAAGCTCGGCCGCTTCTGACGGTGTCGCCTTGGTGATTTTCTTTGCTGACATGATGTGCCCGACAGAATGACCATGCAGCAGAAGATAATCCGTGATGATCCGCCGGTGACAGCGCCACCAGACTGCCTCAGAGCACATCATTGCGACGATTTTGGTTCGCCCCAGATCGACTAACTCTGCGAAGGCTGTCTGGAACGCGTCCCCAAGGGCATAATCCGCGTAGTTTTGGAAACTGCGGACACGCTTCTAACTGGCGCGTGGCTCGGCGCAGATCGGCTAAGTGCATGGTGCATTGGGAGTGCCAACGTGTAGCGTGCTCTTCATCATCGTGACAGTTGAGCACCGTCTCACTCAAAGGCTGATCTATCGCTGGGAGTTCACGCTATGGGATACTGCCTTAGCTCGATAAGCATTTCATTTGCGCGATGGACAATTTCTTGCTTATTCTCTTCACCATTCGCCCGCTTTGCGTCATCCAGGAGGGCTTCAATCCTTTTCTGGATATCCAACAGTTTTTGCTCTTCAACTTCTGAAGTTTTTGTCCGTCCAAGTTCAGCTCTACGCTCGATTAATGCTTTTTCCAGCTCATGAACCTTTTCTTCAAAATCGCTCTGTTTCACCGGTGAGCTCCTTTCCTAGATATAGTAAAACTAAGCTTCCAAACTCTCATTGCAATCAGCGCAGAGGCGTGCTGCGTATTTTTGCTTATAGAGCTGTCCTCTAGGTCGCTCTGAGTGCTAGGCTTACAATGATCGACAAGCGACGGCTTCTCAGGCTTCCGAGATAGGGTGGCTATCTTGGGCCCTAATTCAAAGCGCTTCTTGAAGTGCCGCTGACTCCTCTATTAGGCCAATATCCGCGCAAGAATCGGCTATAAGTAGGCATTTTATTGCCTCTTCAAATCTGAACGTTGGCAAGACGAAAGTCGGATATTGCGCAATGTCGGGCGTCTTCCTACATCCTGATTACTTGCGTTTGCATGCTTATCAGAGCGTTTGAGCGAATGCCCTTCTGTCCGAAAGCCCCCTCATGAATTACGATCATCTAGCTCTATCAGAGTTCGGCATACCTCTGTCTGATTTCGACATCCGGTTCGATAAAATCACCCATCTGGCTTCGCGCCTCCTAAGCACACCGGTTTCATTGCTCACTGTCATCGACGATACAGCTGATCTCCAGCTTCTAAAGTCGGCAGTAGGTGTCCCGGATGAGCTGCACCAGAATCGTGCAACACCGCTAAGTCATTCTTTCTGCAAGTATGTACGGGATAGCGGAGCACCGTTGTCTTTAACTGATGCTCGGGCCGACCCAATCCATATGCATAACCCCGCAATAGATGCTTTTGGGGTCGTTAGCTATCTTGGCGTTCCGTTTCACGGCGAGCGCGGTGAGCCAATTGGTGCACTATGCTGCATGGATATACGCCCTCGAGAATGGGCCGATCAAGATGTTGAGATACTGATGCATCTGGCTTCCATCGCGGATGATCAGTTCCAGTTGGCCTCTGCCGTCAGGGATCGTGCAAGAGCTAAACTTTTGGCAGAGCGCGCTGCCCTCGCCCGAAGCAGCTTTTTGTCTCATGCAAATCACGAAGTACGTACCCCTCTAAGCGCTATTTCGGGGGCCGCACGCCTTCTTAGTGCCGCTTCAACAGACACAAAGACGCGTAGTCTGGTAGAGGTGATTGATCGAAATACGTTGCGCCTTCGCGCTCTCACAGATGACTTAATCCGTATTGCTGAGTTGGATACGGCCACCGCTTCTATAGAGGCGGAGTCTGTTGACCTTATTGAGCTGATCAAGGATATTTTCGCAAAATATGAGGGTGCGGCCCATTCCAAAGGCTTAAACTTGGTCCTCAGTACCGAGACTATAAATAGCCTAACTTTCTTGTTTGATGCTGCCGTCCTCACCAACGTAATAGATCGTCTCGTATCTAATGCGATCAAATTCACTGTAAGCGGTGTCTGGCCAGCACTTGGGATCAGCTTGACGGCTGGAAATTCCAAGGAAGAAGGTCGTCGATGCGATTGGCAGGATGACCTGACGCAATCGCTTCAAGGGTCGCTTTGAGGTATGCGAACGGTTCGACATCATTGACCTTCGCGGTGGCGATGAGAGATGCGATGCGGCCCCAGGCGTGACCACCTTCGTCGTGACCGGCAAAAAGCGCATTTTTTCGCGTCAGGGCAATTGGGCGGATCAAGTTCTCGACGGCATTGGAGTCAATCTCGACCCGACCGTCGTGCAGAAAGGTTTGCAGCCCGCTCCATTGCCGATGGATATAGGTCAACTTTTCGCCGAGGCGGGACTTCGAGGAGATCCGGCGCCGTTGGTTCTGAAGCCACTCGCCGAACTCTGCAATCAATGGCGCCGTGCGGGTCTGGCGTGCCGAGAGGCGCTGACCGGGACCCATCCCACGGATCTCGCTTTCAATGCGGTAGAACTCCGCGATCCGACGCAGCCCTTCTGCGGCGATCTCTGAGCCGTCTCGATCAAAGACTTCTTTCAGCTTGCGACGCGCGTGTGCCCAACAATACGCGACGGAGATCGGCGCGCCGCCTTTCCGCGACGGGCGCGTCAGCCGATTGTAGCCAGCATAGCCGTCCAGTTGCAGAGTGCCGTCAAAGCCCTGCAAGATCTGTTCTGCATTCTGCCCCGCACGACCCGGGGCATAGGTGAAGACAACGCCTGGTGGATCATCTCCACCCCATCCTCGGTCGTCGCGCGCCAGTGCCCAAAGGTATCCGGTCTTCGTGCGGCCTCGACCTGGGTCCAGGACGGGGGCCGTTGTCTCATCCATAAATAGCTTGCCGGACTTCTTTAGATGCTCAGCCAAGCGGTCCACGACAGGGCCAAGATGGAAAGCCGCTGTGCCGACCCAATCGGCCAAAGTGCTACGGTGGATATCGACGCCGGAGCGGGCAAGGATTTGGCTTTGGCGATACAACGGCAGGTGGTCTGAGAATTTGCTGACCAGCACATGTGCGATGGCACCCTCAGTCGGCAACCCGCCTTCGATCAGATACGCAGGAGCCGGGGCCTGCGTGATACCTTCAGCGCAGGAACGGCAAGCATATTTGGGGCGAACGGTGACGATGACACGCAGCTGCGCTGGAATGATATCCAGCCGCTCGGTGCGGTCTTCGCCTATACGGTGCATCTCGCCACATCCGCAGGGGCAGTTCAAACTCTGAGGCTCGACCACCCGTTCAACCCGTGGAAGGTCTGCGGGAAGATTGCCACGGTTACGCCGGGCAGCTTTGCGAGGCCGTGCCTCTGAGAAGGTCTGCTCAGCTTGCTGAGTCTCAACTTCGGCGACGGCCACCTCAAGGTCTTCAAAAGCCAGCTGACGCTCATCCTCGCTTAACTTCTCCGACCGCTTGCCATGTGTGGCGTTCTTGAGTTCGGCAATAAGGTGCTCCAGACGCTTAACCAAAACTTCCAGCTCAGATGTTTTGGTTTGCAGCCCGGTCGTCTCTTGCTTCAGCGATTTGTTCTCGCGCAGCACCGCCAAGACAGCTTCACGCTGGCTCTCGGGGATGGCAGATAAATCGATGGGCGGCAAGTTAGACATGCCCGGATTATAGCTTGATTTACGCCCAAATGGGCAGGCTTTTTGCGCCCCCGAGTCACTCTGCCGCAGCCGGTCTGCGGGGTTCTAACGAACGCACCCGGCGCCAGTCCAACCCTGCAAATAACGCCTCGAATTGGGGGCGGTTCAAGGTGATCGCGCCATCTCGAATGGCTGGCCAAATGAAGCTGTTCTCCTCAAGTCGTTTGTAGGTCATCACGAGCCCGCTCCCGTCCCAGAACAAAATCTTCATCCTGTCAGCCCGCTTGGCGCGGAATACAAAGACTGTTCCGGTAAAGGGGTCTTGGGCCAATGCCGACTGCACCATCGAAGCCAATCCATCGTGTCCTTTACGGAAGTCCACCGGCCGCGTTGCAACCAATATCCGAATGCCTTGCGATGGCATCAGCATGAAGAAGCTTCAAGCGCATGAGCGATCTTTGCAATCCTAACCGCCGGTGTCTGCAACGGCAGCTCGATGGCGATCTGTCCAAAGATTAATCTGATCGCCTCATTCGGAACAGTCAGAGCTTCTGTGGGCTCTTCCGGCGCAGCAGAAACCACCAACGGAGCGAAGAGTGGCTCGTCAGTCTCCGGGGCGGGTAACAACAGCTTCCCTTGCTTAGCCTGTCGGCGCCACGCCGATAGCTGGTTCGGAAGGATGCCATACCGCTCAGCGACAGCGTTCACCGTTGCGCCGACCTCAAGCGTGTCCGCCACCGCCCGCGCCTTTGCGGTATCCGACCAACGGCGGTGGCCGGACGCATAAATCTCAACGCCCAGTGATCTGAGAAACGAATTTGTAGCGCACATTGCGAAACGCACTCCCCATCATAAGATGGGTTCGTTCTCGCAGTCCTGATCACACCCTACAACGTGCCCTCGGGCCACCGCTTACAATTCACTGCGGTAGGCGACGTCCGGATAACGGTAGAAGAGACCCCCCCAAACGCCTTTGTAATTATTCGCGTAAGCGATACCGGTGTCGGGATTGGGCCTAATCTTCAAGGCAAGCTATTTGAAGAATTCGAGGGGCATGACCCCCGAACCGCCCGTGAAGGAGGCGGAACCGGGCTGGGAATGAACATCATAAAGCGTGAGATTGAGCTGCTAGGCGGCACCATATCTCTAACGAGTCATCTCGGCAAAGGAACCCAATTCGAGGTTTACCTACCGACTGCCGGGAGTTTAGCAAACAATACACAGTTGGAGAGCGAGCCGCAAAGCGATCCTAGTCAGCTTACTTGCCTCGAATGTGGCGCGAAACTCAGCCTTCTGCGACGTCATCTCAGGCAAGAACACGGTATGTCCCCTGAAGTGTATCGGGCTAAGTGGGGATTACCAGAAGATTTTGAGCTATCGAGCGGCGCCTATAGAGCAATGCGGGCGGCAGCTAAGCGCGACAAATGAAATGAGCCTTCGCCTATTAGTGCATCCCAAGATTATCTTTAGCCGTGCACATATAAGGCGCCAAAATCACTAGTTTTTGTCGTCTTTTTCATAATCAACCTGTATGTACTCAAAAAGCGACAAAAACAGGGTGACAGAATGAGTTACGGATATGTGAGGGTTTCGACGGCTGACACGAGCGGCCCAGAGCAGCCATTCGTGGCACAAGAGCGTGCGTCGCCCTTATTTGCCCGCTATCCGCCGCGCACAGTAGCTTTCCGCTCATGGTCTCGACCAATGCGTCCGGCTCAACCGGACTTTCTTCAATCTCGATATACCGCACCGCAGCTATCGAGAAGCAGTCGCCTGGGAGTTAGGCGTTATTCTTAGCCCTAAAACACACTCCGAAAATTCGACACGACTACCGTCTGCGAATTCTGGACACTTCGACTTTAAACGATATAGCGATCCAAACTGCCATAGTGCTCCGCGCTCCGCTTCCCACGCGGCAGGCTGAGCGCTAACAAAGCGATGCCAGAGAGCACACCAATTAGGCTACCCGCGACGGTTCCACCGCCCAGAACCCAAGGTGCCACGATCAGCCACAGCCCAAGGCCGATGTTCAGGAACCGCAGCGGGCGCGCCACTTCGGCCCAAGCAATGACAGCGGTCGTCAGAACCAATGCGCCCACCAAGTGATCACTGCCCGCAAGCGGCATGGCATTGCCAAAGATCGTGCGTGACAGCATCAGGAACAGACCGATGGCGGCGCTCACCCCCAGGGTCCAAGGCACAGTGACGCCCCGCGCACTTTGCCGGGCAATCTCGCGAGGGGGCGCGTCAAAGCTCATGGTGCCGCCCTTAGTTGAGCCTGGAAGTGCATCGCCCCGGAAAAACGCCCGCCAGAAGGGGCGTCCGCGCCGGGTGTTCCAGACCATGAACTGCACCATTGCAACGATTTCGTCCAAAGAGAACGGGATCATGATCAGCATCGCTGCCGCGGCGAGCAGACAGATCGTGCAATAGGTTCCGATTGCGATCGGCTGGATAATGATGAAATAGATGCTGATCACCCCCAAGGGCCCCACCACAATGCCAAAAAGCGCCACCATCCACGGCATCGTGCGCCAGCGCCGGCGGCTGCCCATAACGCCCATGAGAATCTCAAACATATAACTCATTGCGCCCAAGCCGCCGTCGGCGACGGGCCAAGCTTTGGAGACATCAGAGGTGACGATATACTCGCTGCCATTGAGGCCCGTGGGCGAGGAAAAGAACGGCTCCCAAATCCCGTCGACATGCCCCAGCTGATAGGCCGAGAGAATGCGCGACAATAGGAAGCCCACCAGTCCGAGCGCGATAATTGGCAGACGCTGGACATAAGTCGAGGGGCAATAAGTCCATCCTGGCGGGATGTCCCCGTCGTCCATCATACCCTCGCGCGACATACCGGGCATCATCGGGATCAGGATCGTCAGCGCGATCACAAGCGCACCGATCAGCGTGTCATTGGCATAGACCGCCGGGTCCGGCGTCCAGAACACCAGGGGCGCAGCGAGCAGCCAGACCCCAAGCGCCGCGTTCGCCCATTGCGCCCAGCCGTTGCCGGGTTTCATCGAGACGAAGGCCAGCGCGGTGATGGCCAGCCCTGTAAACACGTTGTTCCACGCCGTCAGCCAACTGCGCAGTGAGGCCGCCCAAAGCCCGCGATCTTCGGTCACGCGCAGCACGGCGGCGCTGAACTCGGTTTGGTCAAATGTGCCGAAGACCGACGGCGCGGTGGCGAGCCAGAGGCCCAGTGCCGCGACCAGCCAATGCACCCAGAGCATCTGGAAATGCATCATGCGCATGTGTTTATCATGTTCGCGCACAGCGCTTTGATGTTCGGCGGCACTCTCGTCTTTCGCTTCGGCGGCGGCCTTTTCTGCTGCCTGATCCACCTTGGCGGCAGAGACCCGCGCCGCGTTCAGGCCGTTTTCCTCATACCAGTGATAAGGATCGGCTTTCAGCCTTTGCAGCATATGCGGCATGTCTTGGCGCAGGGCGTGCTCAGGGGTCCAACCCAAATGCTCCTCGGCCTGCGACAGGTTGAGTTCGTAGTGATCGCTGGAAATATCCACCATCCAAGTGCGGATGAACGCATCTTCCCCAAAAATGCGGTTCTCGGCCCATGCCCCCAGTTTCGCGGCGGCGGGCGGGACGTTCCATGTCACCCAATCTTCGCCATGCAGCTCGCGCCCGATCAACCGTTGCAGGTCGCCAAAGGGGATCGGCTCAGCTTCCCCCAGCAGCACGGGGAAGACATCCGGGAGAGTTTGGCGGCGGTCGACGATGCGTTCGATCGCGTCGAGCAGATCGTCGAGATGTAAGAACGCTTGTCCGCGAGAGAGATCACCGGGATAGACCTTACCGCTCAGGCGTTTTTCGTAGATGCGGGATATTTGGTGGGCGAGAAAGGTCGAATGCCCCTCGTCATCATAGATGCCAGCGGGGCGCATGAGGACGAGTTTCTCATCGCCCTTTTCCTCGCGCAACATCGCCTCGGTGCGGATTTTCGAGGCGCGGTAGGGCAGCTTGGGGTCCAGGGGCGCGTTTTCATCTATCAGGTTGCCGGGTGTGGTCGGCGCGTGGACCAGCATCGTTGAGGTGAAAATGAACTGCTCCAGCTCAAAGTCTTGCAGACCTTTCAGCAGCCGCTTACTTCCCTCCACCGTCACCGCGTCATAGGCCGGATCGTCCTCTCCGCTCAGATCAAAGAACGCCGCGAGGTGGACACATGTAGCGATGCGGTCGCCGTAGGCCAACCGCAGCCGCGCCAGGGCTTTATCGACGCTGCCTTGGTCCGTGATGTCAAAACAGATACATTCAGCTTGATGAGGCGGATGCGGCGGCGAACTGCGGTCCAGCCCGACAACGCGGTATTTCTCATGCAGGCGTTTGACGACCGCCACGCCCAGATAGCCGCTTGATCCGGTAACGACGATGACTGGCTTGTCAGACGACTCCATGTCCCACCTCCCGTCTTATTTGCGCAGATATTTAACCAATGCTGCGATCGCCAGAACCAAAAGCACGATAACCAGAAGCCAGCCGACCCCCATGCCAAACATCATGCCGCCGCCCATCATGTCACCGTCCATCATCGCTCTCCTCTTGCCCCTTACAGTTAAAAGATCAGTCTACAGGTATAACCGTCCTCCCGCGCTGGAAGGTTCCGAAACGGTTTCACCCGATTGCCCCCAGCATTGGGAAGGTTTCCAATAACCACTACGAAAAAGCGCTAAGCTGGCCCGTCATCATCCCGATCCCCATAAGGACCATGACCCCGCCCGCCACTTGATGCAGACACCGCCCAACCGCACCAATCGCCAACAGCCAAACACCTTTCGATACCGTGGCGCTTGCCGCACTGGCCGTCAGGATTGCGCCGAGGATCGGTCCGATGCCGTCATAATGAAGGGCATAGACCGCCGCCCCCGTTGTCATTGCAAGGGAGACATGAGGTAGGATCAGCGCAGAACCAACTGCGGCAAGTATGAGCAAGAGGCAGAATGTGGCAAGGCGAAGCAGCATGCGCATGGCAGAGATATAGGAACCCGACGCGGTGGTGTGATCAACCCAACGCAGATCGTAAAAGATGATGAGCGTGCCGCCGAAAATCACCGCGACCGAGGCCAGCGCATCTGACAGGTTGTGCAGAAACAGCGCCCTGATATTCACGCTGCCCTTCTGCATCGAGTAGGTCAGAAGCGCCGTCAACGTATCGACGACAAGCGCGACCCCGCCCAGAATGACCACCGTCCAACCCGCCAGCGCAGGCGGATCAATCATGCGCATTCCGCCTTCGTAGATCAGATATATCCCGACAAGATAAGCGTGGTGTAGTTAATCAAAGCCGCAACGATTTCGATCCGGCCATAGCAAAAGGTCATCCGCGCATCTGCCGGACGCCGTGCGATTTTACGGGCGACAAAAGCGATGACCAATGAGGCCATGTCCGAAAAATTATGTAGCGCGTCTGCGATAAGTGCGAGCGACCCCGCAAAGTCACCGCCCACGATCTGGGCCACCGTTAGAAGGGCATTCGCCCAGATGGCCAGTGATACTCTGCGATCCCCGCCTTTAGGGTCGGGCGTGATCATGTGCCATTGGGGCGTTCCTGAGTCTTTTGAAGTCGTATCAGCGTCTTCAAAGACACTTCGCCCACAGGCGTAGTCAGCTTCGGTTCAAGCCGGATCAACAGCAGCCCGAGCGTTTTTCGGCGCGTGAAACCTTCTGCACCAGTTCTGCTGTTTCTTTGCCATCGGCTTCCCGCGTTACATCGGCCTGAGCGACGATCCCGCAGCACTTCCCAGTGTCGTCGGTCACCACGGCACGCCGCACCTGCTTCTCTTCCATCTTGTTGCAGCAACTTTCGACATCTTCGTCGGGGGACGCGGTCAGCACGTCTTTCGACATAACATCAGACACGCGTGTATCGGCGCCTTTTCCCTGCGCAACCGCACCGCAGCAGATGTCTCGGTCCGTCACGATGCCAACCGGCTCACCGGCGTCATTCACCACCGGAATAGAACCGACCGACTTGTCATCCATCAGCTTCGCTGCCTCCTGAACCGAGTTGTCGGGGCCGCAGCAGGTGGGGTTGCTCGTCATGATTTCTTGAACTTGCATGATCTTACTCCTTGATTGGGTAACAGGATCAAAACCCGAAGGCCGACGTGCAAGTTCCGGGGGCACGACGCCAAGCAACTCTCAGCGCATGGCTCTATGCAGCGTCATAGCTTGAGAACACCTCACTGCTGCCATCACGGGCAATCAGATAAACATCATAGGCGTCGCTCTCACTCTCCGGCCCCATCCCCGGCGAGCCATAGGGCATCCCCGGCACGGCAAGACCGATGGCATCTGGGCGCTCGGCCAGCAGTTTGCGGATGTCGGCAGGTGGGACGTGACCTTCAATCATATAGCCGTCGATCTTTCCGGTGTGGCAAGAAGCCATTTTCTGCGGGATGCCGTTGTCTTGTTTGTATTTGATCAAGAGCGTTCCCATGCTGCGTTCGGTCGTCACGGCGAAACCCTCGTTCTCCAGAATCTCGATCCACGCCGAACAGCAGCCGCAGTTAGGGTCTTTCATCACGTGGATCGCAGGCTTTTCTTTGGCCCAGACGGCGAATGGTGCGGCGGCGGCAAAGCTTGCGGAACAGGCCAGCAGGCTGCGTCGTGTGAGGGTCATGTGAAATCCTTCCAAAGGTTCAAACTGTCGTTTCGTTGGTTGCATGTGTTGTAGGGCGCCGACCGGGGGCGGCCAACCGCTCGGCGGTGGTTGGCCGGAAAAACAGCAGCCGCAGGGCATTGAGCGTCACCAGAACGGTTGCCCCGGTATCCGCCAAGATCGCGATCCAGAGGCCGGTGATGCCGAGCACTGTGGTGACAAGGAACACGGCCTTTAGCCCGAGCGCGATAGCGATGTTCTGCCGGATATTGCCCATCGCGGCGCGGGCGAGGCGGATTTGGCCGGGCACATCTGTCACCCGGTCGCGCAGGATCGCGGCATCGGCGGTCTCGAGTGCCACATCGGTGCCGGAGCCCATTGCGACACCTACGTGCGCTGCGGCCAATGCCGGGGCGTCATTGATGCCGTCGCCGATCATCATGACCTTCGCCTCAGCCGTGAGGTTTTGAATGGCCGCAACCTTATCCTCCGGCATCAATTCAGCGCGGTGGTCGATGCCCAGCCCGTCGGCGATGGCCGCAGCGGTGCGTCGGTTGTCCCCGGTGAGCATCACCGATGAAACGCCAAGGGCGCGCAACTGCGCCACCGCCTCTGCCGCATCGGCGCGGGGTTCATCGCGCAGTGCAATGAGGCCTTGGGCCTCGTTGTCGCGCAAAACAATCACCACGGTTTTGCCCTGCGCTTCGAGCGCCTCGACCTGAGCACGCAAAGTCTCTGGCAGCGCCCTGCGCTCTGCCGCCAAACGGGGCGAGCCGACGCAGATGGTCGCTCCTGCGATCACCGCCTCGGCCCCTTTGCCGGGCAAGGCGCGGGACTGTGTCGCGGCGGCGGGGTCGATGTCGCGTGCCTCAGCCGCACCGCAAATGGCCTGGCCGAGAGGATGGCTCGCGCCGTTCTCAACTCCGGCGGCAAGGGCCAGAAGATCGGCTTCATTTCCCACAAGCACCTGCACATCGGTCACGCGCGGCTTGCCATGGGTCAGCGTTCCGGTCTTGTCAAAGGCCACATGGGTGACCCGCGCCGCTGCTTCGATCACCGCGCCGCCCTTCATCAGCAACCCGTTGCGCGCCCCGGTCGACAGGGCCGAAGTGATCGACGCAGGCACCGAGATCACCAGCGCGCAGGGGCAGCCGATCAGCAGCAAAGCCAGCGCCCGATAGATCCATTCGTCCCAAGCGCCCCCGAAGGCGAGCGGCGGCCCCACGGCCACCAAAGCGGCCATGCCGACCACGGCGGGCATGTAGACGCGGCTGAACCGATCAATGAAGCGCTCGGTCGGCGCGCGGGCGCTCTCGGCCTCTTCCACCAGCCGCACAATGCGCGCGATGGTGTTGTCCGCCGCAGCCTTTGTGACTCGGATGCGCAGCAACGCTTCTGTGTTGATCGATCCGGCAAAGACATCCACACCCGGCTCCTTAAGACGCGGCACGCTCTCCCCGGTTACGGGGCTTTCATCTACGCCCGAAGTGCCGCTAACCACCTCGCCGTCACAGGGCACCCGGTCACCGGGGCGCACCTGAACGATCTGGCCGACGCTGAGTGCCTCGGCCGCCACCTCCCGCGTCTTGTTGCCGACCTCAAGGCGCGCGGTTTTCGGCACCAGCTTGGTCAGCGCACGGATGCTGTTACGCGCCTTCCCGGCGGAAACACCCTCCAGCAATTCGCCCACGGCAAAGAGAAAGACCACCAGTGCGGCCTCTTCTGGCTCTCCGATCACAAGCGCACCGCTGGCGGCGATGGTCATCAGCATTTCGATGGTAAAGGGCATCCCCACCCGCGCCATGGCAAAGGCCCGGCGGGCGACGGGGATCAGGCCGATCAGCGTGGCTATGACAAAGGCCCAATGTGAAATCTCAGCCGACAGGAGAAGCCGCGAGGCCCATGCCGCTGCGAGCAACGCGCCGCTGCCGAGGACCAAGCGGCCTTTCGTGGTTTGATACCAAGCGGGGTCTGGTGTTTCTTCAAGCGCAGGCTCCTGAGGCACGGCCCCTGCCCCGCCGATCACCGCATCGTCCGGTAGGATGAAACCACCCTTCGGCCTCTCTGCCTTTGCCCCCTTCGGAGAGATACCAAAACCGATACCGCGCACTTCTTTCTCGATCCGCTCTGACGAGGTCTCATTCTCGTTCAGCGTCAGGCGCAGGCGTTCGGACATCAGCGCGACGTCGACATCCGCGACCCCCGGCAAGCGCTCCACCGCGCCGCGCACCTTGGCCGCGCAGGCACCGCAGTCCATCCCCGTGACGCGCCATTCCCGTTGTGCTCTGCTGCCGTCCGCCATGTCTGTTTCCAATCCGATTCACCGTCAGAAGCAGAGATACGACCTACAGCAACTGTAGCTTCAAGCGCTTTTTGAAGTTTTTTTAGCCCAGCCAAACGTCAAGAAACAACATAAGCACCAGCCCAATCGCCAAACCGAGCGTCGCCTTGTTCTGATGCCCGCTGCGATGAGTTTCGGGAATGATCTCATGGCTGATGACGAAAAGCATCGCCCCAGCGGCAAAGGCCAGGCCCCAAGGCAGCAACGGTTCAGACAGCGCGATGATCCCGGCGCCGAGCAGCCCGCCGATCGGCTCAACCATCCCGGTCAGGGCTGCAATGCCCCAAGCGCGACCTTTGGAATAGCCTTCGCCCAAGAGTGCCACCGCCACAGCGAGCCCTTCGGGCGCGTTTTGCAACCCGATGCCGAGCGCCAGTGGCGTGCCGCCCGACAGCCCATCCGCGCCGAAGCCCACACCAACGGCCAGACCTTCGGGGAAGTTGTGAATCGTGATCGCGATAATGAAAAGCCATACCCGCCGAAGCGATGCAGCCGCCGGCCCCTCGCGGCCCGTCTTGAAGTGCTCATGCGGCAGAAGCTCGTTCATCAGCGCCACGGCTCCCATGCCGAGCAAGATCGCCACACAAACGATCGCGGCAGGCGTGGCCTCGCTGTCATACCGCAGACCTGCTGCATCCAGTGCCGGGATGATGAGCGAAAAGAAAGACGCCGCCAGCATCACCCCCGCGGCAAACCCCAACGACAGGTCGCGCGTTGCCCGCGACGGGGTGCGCCCAAAGAGCACCGGCACGGCCCCCACGGCGGTCATGGCCCCCGCAGCCAGGCTGCCAAGAAATCCAAGCATCAGGGGTGACATCGTCTCCAAGGGGGAATCCTTCCTTAACATTAGCTATCTGCAGCCGCCGACGACGTAGCCCGCCGGGCCAGCGGGCCAAGACTAGGCAAAGGAGAGCGCCTCGTCCACTTGCGCCAGTGCCCCGGACAACCTACAGAGACTGTAGGTTACAAGAGGCTCAGATATGCTCGCCATCGGCACACTCGCAAAGCGCACCGGCACCAAAGTGCAGACGATCCGCTATTACGAGCAGATCGGTCTAATGCCTGAACCCGGAAGGACCGAAGGCGGCCAGCGGCGCTATGGCGATGCCGAGTTGGACCGCCTCTCCTTCATCCGCCATTCCCGCCAGCTCGGCTTTTCGCTGGAGGCGATCCGAGAGTTGCTGGACCTTTCAGACACGCCCGACCGATCCTGTGCTGATGTCGATGCCATCGCCCAAAGGCAACTTCGCCAAGTCGAGGCGCGGCTGGTGCGGCTCCAGGCCCTCCGCGTGGAATTGCAGCGCATGATCGGTGCCTGCAACGCGGATCGGGTGAGCGATTGTCGCATTCTTGAGGTGCTGCGCGACCATGAGGAATGTCTCGCCGATCACGGGACCACCGCCTGATGCCTGCCGCCCTGCTCTATCCGCTTGCGGCATTGGCTGAGATCGTCGGGTGTTTCGCGGTCTGGACGTGGTGGCGCGGCGCTTCGCCACTTTGGCTGGTGCCGGGGCTGCTCAGCTTGGCGCTGTTTGCGGGATTGTTGGCCTTGGTTGAGGCAGGCTTCGCCGGGCGCGCTTTTGCGGCCTATGGCGGCATCTATATCGCGGCTTCGCTGGCGTGGATGTGGGCTGTAGAAGGGCAGCGGCCTGATCTTTGGGATGCTGCCGGGGCGGGCCTCTGCATTCTTGGCGCAGCGGTGATTATTCTTGCGCCCCGCGCCGGATAGGCTGCCGACCCTTCTGAAAGGACCGGCAGCCATGTGGTTTAGCTGGCGTCTTTGAATTCGTCGTATTCGCCGCGCACCTGAACGGTCACGGTGACCGCTGTCTTGTCACGGTTGCGCCAGAACCAGCCGTGTTCACCTGCGAAACCGGCAGTGATTTCGCCCTCATCACCTGTCGAGCCGCGGCCTTTGTAATAGGTCTCGGATTGGCCCGACCCATGACCGTGCAGGTCAAAGTTCACACGCCCCCCGTCGACCAACATAGCGTATTGCGCGGTTTGGCCTTCTTCCATCACCAACTTCCACTCGGCAGACTCGCCCGGTGCCAGCGTGAAGGTGATTTCATCGCGCCATTCTTGCACGGCTTCAGACGGCACCTCTTCGGCATGGGCGGCGCCGACGAAGACGCTGAAGATGTCGTTCATCAGGCTGGATTGCTCTTGGGTCACAAGCGCGCCCTGCTCTTCCAGCGCTTTGATGCGGTCTGCTTCGGCCTCTGCGGCAAGCTGGCTTTTTATCTCGCCCATTTCAGCCAGACCGAGCACGCTGCCGATCCCGGTGGGGTCGATGTCGTATTCCGCGGGCAGCACCACGGTCACGAGGATCGCGACAGCGCTGGCCGCTGCAATGGCGGTGGAGCGGATGAGCTGCGCGGAGGTGGGCAATTCGTTGAGGCTTGGTTTTTCTGCGTTGAACATGTGGTTCTCCTATTTGCTTACGCGGCTACGAAATAGCCGGTGATTTGAAGGCCCATGAGGATGAACCCCATAGCCATCATGATGACGTTTGCGGTGTAGGCTTGGCGGAAGAAGTTGGGTGATTTCCGCCAAAAGCCCATGACGATAAGGATGACGGCAAGCGCCATCAGCTGGCCCATCTCAACGCCTACGTTAAACGCCAGAAGGTTGGCCAAAAGGCCGTCCGAGGCGATCTCGTAGTCGAGAAGCTTGGTGGCCAGACCGGTGCCGTGGAAGAAGCCGAAGATCAGCGTTGCAACCTTGGTATTGGGCTGCACGCCGAACCAGCGTTGATAGGCGCCAAGGTTATCGAGCGCCTTGTAGACGACCGACAGGCCAATGATGGTGTCAACGATATAGGCGTTGATGCCCCAGCCGAACCAGACACCGGCCAGCATCGTGGTCGAATGCCCCAGTGCAAAGATGCTGACATAGATGCCGACGTCTTTCATCTTGTAGAGAAAGAAGACGACGCCGAACAAAAACAGGATGTGGTCGTAACCCGTCACCATGTGTTTGGCACCGAGATACATGAAGGGAATGATGTTCACCCCCCAGATTTCCTGAATATAGCCGGCATCTCCGGGCGTGACGTTATGTGCCAAGGCATAGCTTGCGCTCTGAATGAGCAAGGTAACTGTGACAAGGGACAGGATCGCGATCCGGCGTGCGCCAAAATCGGTCCAGCCCCGTGGGACTGTGTTCATGGATTGAACTCCGCGTATGTGTTTTCTGATGAATGGGAGCGCCAGTGGCGCGGCCAGTCACACGCGCGGCGGTCGTTCGATCAGGTAGACCCTTGAGGTATTTGCAGAAGCGGCACTGAGCCGCCAAGCGGCCCTGTAGACCTCAACAGGTTGCGCGGCCAGGGCGCGGCCAAACACGACGGCTTGGCTATGGTCATGGTCTGCGCTGTCGTGGCTGTGCCCATGCATGGCCCAAGCAAGGTCCTCTTCTAACCCGTGAGAGTGCCCGTGATCCGCGATCATCTGTTCATGATCTTGAAGAACATCCAACACCGCAGGAACATGGGAAGAGGTCGGCGCCACGGACCAGACAAGCACGGCCACACAGAGAAGCATCGCAAAAGCGGCTTGCCCAGTTGTCCGTAGAAAAGTCATCTGCCCTGTCTGCCCTCTCGTCAATTACGCGGCGCTTTTCGCCGTCTTGCTCTATCCCCCCTAGGGGGATACGGTCTTAGTATGTCAGACAACCATATTCATGCAAGTCATCCCGCCCTCATTGCCCGGCTGAAACGTGCCGATGGGCATCTGCGTGCGGTGATCGCGATGTTAGAGGCAGGCAAACCCTGCGTTGACGTGGCGCAGCAGCTGCAGGCCGTTGAGAAGGCCGTGACCAACGCCAAGCGCGTGTTGATCCATGACCACATCGACCATTGCCTTGAAGTCGATGGCTCCGAGAGTGACCGCGCCGAGCTCAAAGCTATCACCCGTTACCTCTGAGGACATTATGCTGGGTGTTCTTTCGGATCGAACCTACAGACACCTCTTCCTCGCCCAAGTTGTCGCGCTTCTTGGCACTGGCTTGGCAACGATGGCGCTTGGCCTGTTGGCCTATGATCTGGCCGGGGATCGGGCCGCCATGGTGCTGGGCACTGTCTTTACGATCAAGATGGTGGCCTATGTCGGCATCGCGCCGATTGCTGGTGCCT
This sequence comes from Sulfitobacter indolifex, assembly GCF_022788655.1. Taxonomy (NCBI): domain Bacteria; kingdom Pseudomonadati; phylum Pseudomonadota; class Alphaproteobacteria; order Rhodobacterales; family Roseobacteraceae; genus Sulfitobacter; species Sulfitobacter indolifex. The sequence continues at coordinate 141,302 of NZ_CP084955.1, forward strand.
TTGCCGAGCGTCTGCCGCGCCGCGCTCTGTTGGTCACGTTGGACCTGGTGCGGGCGGCGGTGGCCTTGGCTCTCCCCTTCGTGACCGAGGTTTGGCAGATCTATATCCTGATCTTCTTCCTGCAATCAGCCTCAGCCGCCTTTACGCCGACCTTTCAGGCAACCATCCCTGACGTGCTGCCCGACGAGGCGCGCTATACCAGAGCGCTGTCCTTGTCCCGTTTGGCCTATGATCTGGAGAACATCATCTCGCCCGCGCTGGCCGCTGTGCTGCTGACGGTGATGAGCTACAACGCTCTTTTCCTTGGGACGGTCGCAGGTTTTGGGGCCTCGGCGCTGTTGGTGCTGACGGTCGTTCTGCCCGTTCCCAAGGCGACAGTCGCGCGCGGGATTTATGACCGCACCACGCGGGGGCTTCGGATCTACCTCGCAACACCGCGGTTGCGCGGGCTGCTGGGGCTGAACCTCGCGGTGTCGTCGGCGGGCGCGATGGTTTTGGTGAACTCGGTCGTGCTGGTGCGGGGGCAACTGGGGCTTGATGATACGGCGCTGGCTTGGTCCATGTTCGCCTACGGGGCTGGCAGCATGGTGGCGGCGCTGGCTCTGCCCAGAGTGCTGGACAAGTACCCGGACAGACCCGTCATGCTGACAGGGGCTTGGCTGATGATGCTGGCTCTGTTTGGGATCGCAGCGGGCATCATAGGTTTCGGCTTATCTTGGCCCCTCCTGCTGACGATTTGGCTGCTGATCGGTCTGGGCAATTCTGCGGTTCTGACCCCCTCGGGCCGTCTCTTGCGCCGATCGGCTCAGCCAGAAGACCGGCCTGCTGTATTTGCAGCGCAATTCGCGCTGTCTCATGCTTGCTGGCTGATCACCTATCCTTTGGCAGGTTGGACCATGACCGCATTCGGAACGGTTCCAGTGCTGATACTGCTGGGTAGTTTGGCCGTGCTCGGGATCGTAGCAGCCCTGCGCGTTTGGCCCGCTGACGTATCGGATAACACGGGCGCGTCTCACACTGAGTTCTGAATATGAGGGGCCGCAGCGTAGGGCGTCGCCGCATTGTCCTCCCACATCAGGGGTCTTTGCGACGCCAAGATTTAGACGCGGCTGCGCTTCCTCGCCCAGCTAAAAAAGGATGAACTCCAATCAGTCGACAGGCTCGTTCGTCGTCACTGGCGGGGGTGCAGCATGGCAGCTTTGACGGCCTTGTCCGCCCGATAAGTGAAATGGATAAGATCCTGACACACGCGAGTATTCTGCTGCTCGATGCACGCCGGGTCTTGTATCAGCACTTTCTGGAGCTGGCTGGCAGGTCAAACGCGCGGCCGCCCGGGACGAGGTCTGTCTCCGCATAATGACCGTTCCGGGAGTCGGGCCGATTTCGGCGTTGACCTGCACGGCTGCCGTTGACGATCCTGCGCGCTTCAAACGTTCTCGCACTGTTGCCGCCCTTCTTGGTTGACACCAAGGCGCTATCAATCTGGTGAGCATGACAATCCCGACAGGATTTCCAAAGTCGGAGACTAAGATGTCCGGGCAACGCTTTATGCGGCCGCGAATGCGCACGATGATAGGCTCTTGGATCAAGTCTTGGGGCATGCGACTGGTGCGAACCAAAGGACGCCGCCGCGCCGTTGTCGCGGTGGCCAGAGGGTTGGCCGTCCTGCTGCATAGAATGTGGGCAGATGGTACCGAGTTCCGTCCGGCTGAGGTGGAGGGTCGGCATGTCCTAATCCGCCACCCTCCAAAGTCGAACGGGAACGTCCCTCACCGGACGAGGTCTGTGGAAAAAGGCCGAAATTGGCTGCTGCGCACCAAGAAGCGCGTCCCTTAGCAAGGTTCTCCGCTGCCATCCGACACATGCGTGCACCCATGCCCGAAGGCATCAACCAGACTGCGAAGAGAACGGTGATCCAGATGAGTGACAATGATCCACAAGAAAAAGGAAAACGAGCTTGACCCAAACGCCCGTTTAGAGAAGCGGACCTTTGGGCAGACGCGCAACATTTTGACAAAACCGAGGTCCGTTCTCCGGAAGAAGCTGCCGTCCCGTCTAAAGAGTGCAATAAGCGCTCGCAGCCCTTTGGCGACATCCGTTTCGGTCGAATGTGGGACAAGGCTGGCGCAAAGACATTAGGGATACCTGTGGCGTTCAGCGCACCGCACGGCGCCAGGCCGGAGCGGCAGTGAGCCATCATCCTCGCCATCGACAGTAAGCGTTTGCTCTATCTTAGCTCGCGGCATGATGGATATGTCGTGCAAGCGCCAATGTAGAGTCAGAAGTTTAGCCTCGGCGGCATCTATCATTTCAGCAGAAAGACAGTTCTCGTGAGCAACAACATAGATTGTGCCAGTTAAAAAGCGCCCCTCCTCCCGCAAACGAAGCCGACTTTCGCTCACCCATAGGAGCGCCTCAAAGGTCTTCTGAACCTTGCCAATCAAAGGATCAAACTCCTTGTCGTCAATCGTTCGCGGCATCTCGTCGCTGAGGTCACGGATCGCAGCCCCTGTATGTTTGAAACCGTCGTGCAGCACATCGAGCGCGATCACGATGGCCGCGACCGCATCGGCCCACCACCAGCCCATGCCGATCCCAAGGATACCCACAATGCCAGCAAGGCCCGTCATCCAATCAGCCTTATTCATCATGGCATCTGCGTAGAGCGTCTTGTCGTGCAACATTTGGGCCGGCTTCATCTTCAGGTGACCGAAAATGACCGGCATCACGACGCTATAGGCCAGCGCACCGATCATCACCCAGCCAAACCAAATGGTTGCCCCGAAGAGTTCGACACTGCCGATCGTCGGGTGCTCTTGCTTAATCAAAGCAATAGACGAGTCGACTATGAGAAAAATCCCGACGCCTCCAAGGGCCACTGCACTGATCAAATAGGCAATTGATGTGACGCGGATGTATCCAAGAGGGAAACGCCGGTTCGGCTTCCACCCCTCGATCCAAGAGCCGACCAAAAACGCGATAGGTGGGACAAAGCTGAGTAAGTCTTCGATCCATGCAGTCTTCATTGCTTGACTGCTGCCCACCGCGAAGTAAATCGCGGTCACGATAGTCGCTAAGACTACAATCCAAATACCTTCCAGCCAGCGTGCGCGTCGCAGCGCCTTCTTCTGCTTTTCGGGCATAGTGCGGATCGACCGGCTCATTGCATGATCTCGCGCAGTCGTGCTCCGATGTCTTTTGTTTCGCGCCGGAGGAACCGCTCAAGCCGCATAAGCCAAGCGCTTTCACCCTGTCGCACGGCCATCACATGTTCTGCCCGATGCAGCTCAATATCAGTTGGAAGAAGGCCTTTAGTTTCGAGAAGCCAGCGTGGGCCTGCGGCGTAGTCAACGGCATCGGACCACGCCTCAACCGGAATTCCGCCCTTATTTTCGACAATCTTCGTCAGGGGTAGGTCCTGCGGCACATAGACCTTACGCCCCGCCATATCATCCGAGCCAACAGTTGCTGGCCGAGCGCCAACATCGAACACTTCCTTGAAATAAACGTAGCTTGGTGCCGCGCCTGCGACTGGCGTCACATCCTTGCGGTCGAAGCCGCCAATTGCGAGGTCGATGTCGCCACGCTCCAGCCCCTCAAGCGCTGAGAATGCGCCGAGACGCTTCCAATCGATCACGACTCCCAGTTCGTCAGCGAATGCGCGAACCAGATCAACCTCTATTCCCTGCGGCGGTCCTTCGCCGTGAAAGGTTACCCAAGGTGAATTGTCCGCGAATGCTACGGTCATTTCCCCGTCGGCAAGAACGGTCTCCAAGGTTTTTTCGGGATCGCGGGGGAAACGTATGTCGTCGCAGGCTATCAGCATGCTGCAGACCACAAGTAGCGCTACAACCCTTGAATAAAGCAAGCTGGCTCTGATCGTCACGCCATTCAAAGCACCTGTCCGTGCCTGCAAGCTACAGCTGTTTGCTTTAATGACGTTCCTCACGACCTGCTCCGCTCCGGATCAACAACAAGTCAACTAACTGCCATTCAAGATGTTCCTTGCGGCAGGTACTACATGGGCTCGGCAGGCAGAGCAGCAAAAGTAGGCGTCTTCTGCTATTAAGCGGATTAACTGCACTACTTGAATACGGCGAAGCCAGTCTATGGTCAGGCTAAAGTCGCATTCATCCCAAAAACCTGATCTCGAAAGTTGTCCCCGGGTCATTATCCGAAACGACTATTTCAGCGCCATGTAAATCGCAGATCGCTTTGGCCAGTGGCAAGCCAAGGCCATTCCCGGCGCTGTTTCGGCTCTTCTCGCCCCTAAAGAACCGTCTAAAAATACGCTCTCGATCCTCGCATTCGATTCCAGGCCCATTGTCGGCAATCTGCAAGGTCGGACCGGCGGGCGTGTTTTCACACGAAACCGAAACGTTAGATCCAGCCGGGCAATGTTTGATCCCGTTTTCGACAAGGTTCGACAGTAATTGCGTCAGAAGATTTCTATCACCAACAACCTCAAGCTGTTCGCCCGGTATCTTAGTGGTCAACTCAATGCCAGCATCCTCGGCCGTAGGTTCAAAGACTTCCGTAACATTGGCTATGATTTCACGCAGGTCGTTCCATGCGAACCTTTCGCGACGGTCACTCCCCTCAATCTGAGCGATACGCAAAAGGGCGTTAAAGGTCGCTATGATTTCTTCGGTTTGATCGAGACTGGCGGAAATATCGTCCGGGCGGATAATCGGACTATCACGTAGCTTTTCCAACCGCTGCCGAAGATGTTGGAGCGGTGTGCGCATATCATGGGCGATGTCATTCGAGATTTGCTCTTGGCTTTCTAGCAGGCGCTTGATCTGACCGAGCATCGCGTTGATCTCAGTTGAAACCCGCGACAGATCATCGCGCGCGTTTTCGGCGATGGGAATCCGGGGATCAAGGTTGCCAGAAGAGACCTCTGTCAAAGTATTGGATATGGCTGCGATGCGCCGCTCGGTGAATCGGCCAATCAGGACACCGACAATAAGGCCGAGGATCACAACCGCCAGATAGCCTGCCACCAAAGCCATGCCGAGCGCTTCCAGTATTTCCAAGACGATATGGTCGCCTGCCCCTTGGATGAGGAGATAGGGGCCGACGTCATCCGCGCGCAGCCAATAACCAGTGACTTCGTCGTGAATTTCTCCGGCAAGGGGCAATTCCTGTGCCGGAAGATAGTCCGGCAATGGGTTTTCGAAGGCCGAAGACAAGTTGCCAGAAACAATCGCGCCCTCGGCGTTCAGAAGCTGGTAAACCCGGGCATTCTGAAAGCTGACTTCGGCAAGGGCATCGACGCGGTCGACCAGCACCTCATCGCCGCCCAGCTCGAAGATTTCAACGAGCGTGGCCGCATCGCTGCGCATTTGGTCGAGGACCCAGTCTTGGACTTCGTATTGCGTGAACCAATATGCCAAGGCGAAGACGAGCGCAGAGAGCACCGAATAGAGAAACGAGTATTGCAAAGACAGCCGTATGGATGTCCGCAACGCTGAAGGGCCTTTGCGCTTAGGCTTATCCATGAAGACTGTATCCCGCGCCTCGAACGGTATGGATCAACGCCCGGTCGAAGGGTTTGTCTATCTTGTTGCGCAGGCGGCTGATATGCGTTTCCACGACATTGGTGTTCGGGTCGAAGTGAAAATCCCAAACGGCTTCCAGCAACATGGTGCGTGTCACCACCCGCTCGGCGTTCTTCATCAGATAGGATAACAGGCGAAACTCGCGCGGTTGCACAGCGATCTCTTGGCCCGATCTGCTCACAGTATGGCGGATCAAGTCGACCTCCAGATCGGCCACCTGAAGTCGCGTTTCTTCGGTCTGCATCGGGGGGCGACGTGCGAGCGCAGTCAGACGCGCAGATAGCTCTGAAAACGCAAAAGGTTTCACAAGGTAGTCGTCTGCCCCGGCCTCCAATCCGTTTACCCGGTCGTTCAAACCGCCAAGCGCACTCAGGAACAAGATCGGCGTGTCGACATTCGCACTGCGCACTGATTTGACGAGGGTCAACCCATCTAAGCCGGGCAGCATCCGGTCGACTACGATGACGTCAAAGTCATTGTCCAGCGCATCAAGAAAGCCCTGTTTGCCATCCGACGCATGTTTCGTCACATGACCAAGCGCCTTTAGGCTGGTGCAGATATACTCAGCCGTCTCGCCATCATCTTCTACAACAAGCACCCGCATCTAAGTCTAAGCTCCATAAGGTATTGAGAAAATAGCCTGCTTTGCGGCTTTGCACCATCTTCGTAATATTACGGATCGGTATAGTGCCGACCATCTTTCGCAGACCACCACCGTCTTATGCCCTGAGAAAAAGGACAGGGCATCATGGTCGCAATAGATCCGAAATTTGATACAGCCGTGCGGCATGAGCCTGCGGGACGCTTTGCCTTAACCCGCGGTGACCAACGGTTCCTGTTGTTTGCGCTCGGTGCTTTGTTCGCCTTGCGTCTGCTTGCCATGTTCTGGTGGCCTTTCACAGATTCAACAGAAGCCCGTTATGCCGAAATCGCGCGTAAGATGGTCGAGACCGGGAACTGGGTCACACCTCAGTTCGACTATGGCGTCCCGTTTTGGGGCAAACCTCCCTTACATACTTGGCTGTCTGCCTTAGGGATGAAGATTTTTGGCGTTGGAACCTTTGGCGCGCGGGTATTCATCTTTGCTGCCTCATTGGGGGTGCTAAGCCTAATTTTCACTTGGGTGCGCCAGCATCGAGGCGCAGATCAGGCTCTTGTCGTGACGACGGTGCTCACCTCATCTTTAATGTTTTTCGGCGCGTCGGCCTTCGTGATGACGGACATGGTCATGGTGCTTGGCACTACCTTGAGCATGATCGGCTTTTATAATTCCCTGTCGCACAGCCCCGCGCGCAACGCCTGGGGGCGGTGGTTCTTTGTTGGAATCGCTATCGGCCTTTTGGCAAAGGGACCGGTCGCGCTTGTCATCCTGATGATCGCGCTTGTGCCGTGGCTCGCGCTGACAGGGCGCTGGCGCGAGTTACATGGATTTCCTTGGCTGTCGGGGCTGTTGATCGCGGCGGCGCTGACCCTTCCATGGTATATCCTGGCCGAGATCAAGACGCCGGGGTTCCTGCGTTACTTTCTTGTCGGAGAGCACTTCCAGCGCTTTGTCGTGCCGGGCTGGCAGGGGGATCTCTACGGGTCCGGCCATCAGCAGCCCAAAGGCCTGATCTGGCTCTATGCTTCGGCTACGTTTCTGCCGTGGAGCTTGTTCTTCTTGGCCTTACTTCCCCGGGCGGGTTCTTGCGTCAATGAGATTACCGGCAGTGACCGTGATTGGCACAGCTATCTTGCACTTTGGGTCGTCGCGCCGCTGATCCTCTTCACGCCCGCCGCAAACATTTTGCCGGCCTATGCTTTGCCCGGGCTTCCCGCCGCAGCGGTTCTCCTGGTCTCGCTTTGGGCTCAAGTGAGGGGGCAGCCGGGCTGTTGGATTCGAAGAGCGACAGCCGTGGCCATCGGCCTCGTTGGGGCAGCATTCCTAACGGTGACGATTCTGGCGCGCTACCAGCCAGAAAGCGTCACCAACCGATCCGAGCGCGCATTGGTAGTTGCGGCGCAAAGTTACGACCTTGATGTGCAGATTACCTATTGGGGCGGTCGCAGCTTTTCTGCCGAGTTCTATACCCGCGGTCGCGTCAAATTCACCGAACGAACCGCGACATTCGACATTTTCGCTGACAATGGCCTGCGCGACGCGGTGGCCATCCCGAGGGCTGTCGCCTCGGAAATCGCTCCCTATTTGGGACCGCGGTTTGGCCCCGCCGGACGGTTCGGGCACCGCATTTTGTTCGTCGAAGATCTGGATCAGGGTGAAGCATCATGAACCGTCGTCCCGAAGGGTTTGTAAAACCCCGGATCGTTCCGCCTGCAAAGCGTGTTCCTGATCTTTCCTTTGTGATCCCCGCTTTCAATGAGGCGGGCAATATTGCCAGAACGGTGGCCGAGGTAGAGGCGCATGCCCGCAGGCTGGTGCCCAGCTTCGAGATCATCATTGTGGATGACGGCAGCCTTGATGGAACATTTGAAGAAAGCCGAGAGCTATGCGCCAGATATCCGCTTCGTGTGCTGCGCTTGTCGCGGAATTTCGGCAAGGAACACGCGATCATGGCCGGTCTGGAGCGCACGGTGGGTGCAGCGGTGGTTGTCCTCGATGCTGATCTTCAGGAACCCCTTTTTCATCTCGAAACCATGTTGAAACATCGCGCCGAGGGGTATGAGATGGTCTATGCCGTCCGCGCGCAGCGCCGGGACGAGACATGGCGTAAACGGTTATTCACCCGCGCGTTCTACGCCCTGCTAAATATCGGCGGCGATACCGCGATACCAGCCAATGCGCGCGATTTTAGGCTCATGGATCGACGGGTTGTCGATGCGCTCTGCGCTTTGCCAGAGCGCAACCGCTTCATGAAAGGGCTGTATGGTTGGGTTGGCTTTTGCACCAAGGCTGTGGCGATTGAGTTGGACCCGCGGGCGACCGGGGCCTCTAAATTCGGCTTTGCTGGCTTGTTTAAGTTAGGTTTGACCGGCCTCACGTCCTTCACTGCTTGGCCGCTGCGGGTCTGGACAGGAGTTGGTATGACAATTGCTGCCTGTTCGATCCTCTACGCCCTCTGGATTGCCGTCCGCACCCTGATCTTCGGCATCGACGTGCCGGGTTGGTCGACCCTTGTGGTGGCCGTTATGTTATTGGGCGGGGTGCAGCTTATCTCCATCGGTGTGTTGGGCGAATACCTCTCGCGGGTCTTTACCGAGGTCAAAGGCCGTCCTGGCTTTATCATCGCCGAGGATTTTTCCGCAGATTCGGAGCACCTGTGATGTGGCGCCAGTTGTTGCGGTTCGGGATGGTCGGTCTGCTCGCGACCTTCGTTCACATGATGATCGGCTTTCTGCTGATCCAGTCGACCTGGCATCCTCTTTTGGCGAACCTGTTCGCCTTCACAATCGCTTTCGTGGTCAGCTTCATCGGCCATCTCGGATTTTCCTTTGCCGATCAGGAAGTCAGCGCATCAAGCGCGCTGTGGAAATTTGCGCTTGTCGCCCTGATCGGCTTTGCCTTTAACGAAGTGCTTCTGATCATGTTGCTATCCGAAGGGGATCTATCTGACACAGTGAGCCTGTGGATCTCAACCGGTTCCGCGGCGGTTTTGACTTTTGCACTCAGCAGATTGTGGGCGTTTCGCACCCCGCACAAAGCCGGCGGGCCGGTCGATGTGGATCCGTCTGCCAATCTAACCAATCAGTAATCTGGTGGAGACGTTCCCGGCTACAAGGGTCGGTTATCTCTTAAGGCGAGGCTCCAGTTGGGGGCCGTGCAAGACAGGAAGACCACGATGAAACATATGATTTCCCTTACAGCAATGATTGTCGCAGGCACCGTCGCAACGACCGGAATGGCTTTGGCTGAGACCGATGATGCGAACGAGATGGCGATGTTCTCTGAAGCGCAAATCGACATCCAGAAAGCACTTACGGTTGCTTTGGATGCGATGGATGGAAAGATCGCCTCAATTGAATTTGAAAGCGAGGATGGCAAGGCGGTCTACGAGGCGGTCGCCGTCGCACCGGACGGGGCTATGACCGAGATTCTGATCGATGTAAATGACGGCACCGTGATCGCTCAAGGCCCCTATGGGGACGATGATGACGAAGAAGATGACGACAATGACTGAGTCCACCTCAGCGCGGCACAGCGTCATCGCGGTGCCGCGCTGGACGTCTTCCCTGCCTACCCTCGCATGCCACACCAACGGTCTCATCGGCGCCTTACCAAATAGTAATGTTACGGTAAGAGTCTGATCAGTCGGCAAACTCTACAGCTTCAGTTAAGGAGAGCCCGATGAATAAGACCGTCTTTCGAACCCTGCTGGCGTCAGCAACGGCCCTCGTTCTGATCGGCGGAACCGAAGGACAGATTTTTTCCATCGCGGGTTCCGGCATCCGGTCACTGGCCAGCCCCTCGCAATCGCAGTTATTCGACAATAACCGGGTCCACAAACTGGATGTGACGCTGCCTTTCTCTGTTTTGGCAGCAGGTGACATCGCCTCTTGTGCAGGCAGGGGTTATCTCAGCCGAATGGACAGAAACCTGCGCTATGCGGTTGGTCTCCCTCGAGCGAAGACGGTGCCGAACGAGGGCATGATAGAAACCACAGCGATCTTGGAGCAATACCCCGAGACGATGGTGCTCGCCCTGGGGGATCTGGTCTACAGACGCGGCGAAGCCGTGGGCTTTGAAGATTGCTACGACCCTTATTGGGGAGCTGCATGGGCCCGCACATGGCCAACCCCCGGAAACCACGAATACCAATCACCTTTTGCCTATGCCTATTACGACTACTGGCAAGATCGTGCAGGGCCAGACCGAAACGGCTATTACGCCCTGAAAGCCGGGAACTGGTTGATCCTGTCGCTGAACAGCGAGATTGATGCGTCCCCAGGGTCTGCACAGGCAGAATGGGTAAAAGAAGTGCTCGCAGCGCACATGGACAGTTGCGCCGCGGCATATTTCCACAAACCCGCATATTCGAGCGTGACGCGCAGCCGAACTGACAGTGCGCGGGCGCTGTTCCGGCTTGTCGCTGACGCAGGCGTCCGTTTTGTCTTGCATGGCCATAACCACTTCTACGAACGCACTGTGCCACTTAATGCTGATGGCAAGCCGACAAAGGACGGCACGATCGCCTTTGTGGTAGGGGCCGGCGGCAAGTCGACACGGGGCAACATTGAGCCTGCGGCCTTCTCCGAGCGGCTGATTACAGGGACGATGGGCATGTTGAAGCTGACCTTCAAAGATAAAGCGGCCAGCTGGACCTACCTCACCGGTTCCGGATCGACGGAAACAGACAGTGGCACGATCCAATGTTGATACCCGCAACTCTGCAAAACCTATCAAAAAGGTTCGACTATGTTTGACTTCATCACCTCGCTACTGGCTTCCATGGGCAGCCTCGGCGTTGCAGCCCTGATGCTGATCGAGAACGTCTTCCCCCCAATCCCTTCGGAAGTCATCATGCCCTTCGCTGGCTATCTCGCGGCGAGCGGTGATCTCTCTTTCGTCAGCGTCGTTATCGCTGGCACGATCGGTTCAGTGGCCGGAGCATTCCTATGGTATTGGATCGGCACATTGGCATCCGAAGCACGATTGCGCAGGTTCATCGCGCGGCACGGCAGGTGGCTGACTATCTCAGAGCGGGACCTCGACCGGTCCCTTGCGTGGTTTCGGCGCAATGGCGGCATGGCGGTGTTTCTGGGCCGGATGGTGCCGGGGGTCCGAACGCTCATATCCGTCCCCGCTGGTATGACGGGAATGCCGCTATTGCCGTTTCTTCTCTACACCGGGTTGGGCAGCTTGCTTTGGACGGCCGCCCTCACCGTATCGGGCTATTTGCTTGAGGCACAGTTTGCCAAGGTTGAGACGTGGATCAATCCAGTGACAAACGTCCTGCTGCTGGGCCTTCTCGCGCTTTATGTTTGGCGGTTGCTTCGTCCCAAGGCAGAAAGATGACAGCGTTAAAACAGCATAATTCAAAAAGCCTGAACCACCGATTATTTGCGGTGACCCTTTTTGCAAAAGCAGTCTTGGGCGTTCTTCAATTGGCAATGGCTGCGGCGATCTTCGCGGGAGCAGTAGATCGCCTTCCTGCTCTCACCCAATGGTACTTTCGCACAGAGCTCGCGGAAGATCCGAACGATTTCCTCGCCACCCGCGCCTTCTCGCTCGTCGGTGTCATCCCGACATCGGATCTAAATTTCTATACCACCTACTTTCTGGCGCATGGCGGGCTTCATATCGCTATTGTTGCGGCCCTGCTTTACGGCGCAGCATGGGCGCATCGTGCCGCAGTCTACGTGCTTTGGGCGTTTGTCATCTATCAGTTGTTCGAATAGCTCACTGTTGGCGGCATGGCTCTGCTGGTTCTGACTGCGATTGATCTGACGGTCATCTATGTCACTGTACGCGAACAGCGCAGCCGTGCGTCGTGGGGGCCCTAACGTAAAAATTGCAGCGCTTTCAATGCGCCTGATCTTGACCGGCGAAGCAAATTGTCACCCTGACTAAAGCCTTCAGCCTAACAGAGAAAAATCGTGCATTTCGTTATAGAAACCTAACTCTTCGAAGCGTTTCTCGTCGCCCCCTCTGCCGCGCTCACGTCAATCTTTTCTAAGTCGGGATGCGGCACGTCAACTCGAACCTCGCGACATTCAAACGCACCCTCCTCGTCGTCTTCGCATTGGGTTTGCTGATCTGCCTTCGACGTGGCTCTGGAACAGAACAATGTCTGATGAGTTGGACCCGAGCGTTCTGTGGGCGCATTCAAAAGGACTGAACGTCGATGGTCAGACCTGATATTAAAAAGGTCCGTTATGTCGATCTATCTTCACAGTCTTGCTACGGCGCTGCCGCCTTATTGCCTAAACCAATCGGATGTACGCGACCGAGCTGCCCTCATTTTTAGGGACAGATATCCGCAGTTCGGACGGCTTTCTCGCACCTTTGATACGGCCGGAATCGACCAGCGGCATTCCGTCGTGCCAATGGACTGGTTTTCCCAAGACCACGGCTGGGCCGATCGCAACTCGGCCTTTATGACCGGGGCCAGGCAAATGTTCATCGACGCGGCTCAGGGCGCGCTGATTGAGGCTGGGTGGCGCGGTGCAGACGTAGATTGTGTCGTCACCGTCTGCTCGACCGGGATCGCGACCCCCTCACTCGACGCGCAGGCCCTGACCGAAATGGGCTTTCGCGAGGACATCATGCGCGTACCTGTCTTTGGGCTCGGCTGCGCGGGCGGTGTCTCAGGGCTGTCCACAGCACAGACGATCGCGGCGGGACTGCCCGGCGCAAAAGTGCTCCTGGTGGTGGTTGAAGCTTGTTCACTGTCATTCCGCGCGGACCGTCTGCAAAAGGCCGATATCATCGCCACGGTGCTCTTCGGCGACGGTTCGGCGGCGGCCTGCATCAGTGACACGCCCCCCACAACCGGCAAGACTGTCACGGTGTCCCGTGGTCATCAAAAGACATGGCCTGACACGCTCCAGATCATGGGGTGGAACGTGGATGAGACCGGCTTCGGCGTGGTCTTCGACCGATCAATCCCGGATTTTGTCAAAACCGAGTTCGCCGCCGCGACCGACAGCGCGCTGAAGGCTGCTAACCTGAACCACGCGCAGATTGACCGATACGTCTGCCATCCGGGCGGTGCCAAAGTGGTTGATGCCATTGAAGGTGCGTTGCATCTGGACCAAGGCTCTCTGGACGCTGAGCGCAGCACCCTGCGCCGTGCGGGCAACATGTCGGCGCCGACGGTGATGTTTGTCATGCAAAAGGTAATTGATGCGGGCCAGAGTGGGCAGATGATGGCCTGCGCGCTTGGCCCGGGGTTCACAGCTTCTTTCTTGCCGTTTCACGTGTCCAAGCGGGCGGCTTGATGGAGTTGGCGACGGCTCTTTTCCTCGCGTTCATCATCCTGCAACGGCTGAGCGAGTTGGTCATTGCGCGGCGCAATACGGCGCGATTGCTGGATAGGGGTGCCTACGAGGTGGGGGCGGCGCATTACCCGGTGATGGTCGCGCTGCACAGCGCTTGGGTCGTCTGTCTTATGTTATTTGGCTATGATGAGCATCTGTCCTATGGCTGGCTTGCGGCCTTTGCCCTGCTTCAGATCATGCGCCTGTGGATTCTGACCTCGCTTGGCAGCCGCTGGACTACCCGGATCATCATCCTCGAAGAGCCGCTGGTGGTGCGCGGCCCGTTCAAATACCTCTCTCACCCGAACTACATGCTTGTTGTGGCCGAGATCATCGTGGCCCCCATGGTGCTCGGCCTCGTCTGGGTCGCTTTGGTGTTCAGCCTGCTTAACGCGGCGATGCTTTGGGTGCGTATCGGGGTCGAACACAAGGCACTTGCCCCGCTGCGGGCCGGATAGAGTGTCTCTTGGGATCGGGTTTGGCGCGGAACGCATTGGCCTTCTGGCGCTGAGGCTTCCAAAGGCCGCCACGGTTGTCTTTATGGCTCTCATGGCATTCATCGCGCTCAGCTTGCCGCGTGTGACTTTTGACGAAGACATCCACCGGGCGTTTCTATCCGACGACGTTGCGCAGGAACAGGATTTGAACGGGCTCGCCGCCGCCACGAGTCCCCAGTTCTCTTCAATTTTTTATGCGCATCGCCTCGGGGTCCATGCCGGTTGCAATTTGCTCACGGTACCAGTTGGGCTGTCGCCCTTTCCCAGTCCAGGTCTGATTCGTGTCTTCCGGGTTAAAGAAAACCGGCTTTGACTGTTTCTTGGCCGCCTTTGCTTTAGTTTTCCTTTTCTTGGGAACCAGCGCGGCGGTTTCGGTAATATCGTTTAGCGAAAAACCGAACTCGGCAGCAGCTTTGGTCGCCGCTTTCTTCGCCTCTCTTTGATCCCGAGCCTGTACAGACGACAATGCTTTCTTGACGTCTGCCAACAGCTTTTCAAGCTCTTTGCGCGACAGGGCTTTCAGCTCGTTTTTATCGAACATGCAATTCTTTCATTAGTTTGCTGATCTGAACACTTGAAACGCTTCATATGCCCGATGATTTAACTATTCAATATATTGATGTAGGGCATCTGCCCTAATCAGATCAGTTGCCCTGATTTCAGTCGCGCGGAGCGTCCTGAAAATTTTATGTCACTCGACGCGAGCCAGCAATGTCTTGGCTTCATAGCGAAGCCTGTCTGGCTCCATAGGCTTCTCTAAAACCACCACGGCCATTTGCTGAAACGGATTGTACGCACCGAGACTTCTGGCTCTACCGCTCAAGATAATAATCGGCGTCGTTGCTGTCTCCGAAATTTTACGCAGCTCAAGTATGAACTCGAAGCCGCCCATAGTCGGCATCGCTATATCAACGATGATTAAATCCGGCTTTAGACCTTGAATGGATGCTAAGGCGTCAAAGGCGTTTTTGACGGATGTAACTGTAACCTCATCATCCTTCTCGAAGGTCGCTCGGACGATATCCAAAATGATTGGGTCGTCATCCACATGGAGGATTCGTTTAGCCATATAGGTACGCAAAAATTATCATGGTCGCTCCTGTCTCGGCCTCGCCACTACAGTATCTTTGACGCAAACGCGACAGCTTTACCTTTTCGATCTGAGTGAACGTTGCAAGGCAGAACTTGGAGCTATTGTGCCAAGCCCGCATCCGTCAATTGCTCTTGATCCGGAAGGTCGCGCAGGCTTTCAAGATCGAACGCGATCAAAAACTGTTCTGTCGTCACAAACGTATAAGGCGCCCCCCTTTGAGGCGCCCGTGGTCCCATTCCAATCAGATTGCGCGCATGCAGCCGCCCGATCAGGTCCCGGCTAATCTCTTTGCCAAAAATATCCTTCAACCCGTCTCGGGTAAGAGGCTGATGATATGCGATGGCCGCCAGCACTGCGACGTCGAATTCATTCAAGTCGAGCAGTTGATCCCCCACGTCGGCCGCCGCGCGGATCGCGGGGGCGTAGGCAGATCGCGTGCGCATCATCCAGCCACCCGCCACCTCAGCGACTTCAAATGCGCGTCCGTCCAAATCGGAGGCCAGGTCCTCAATGAGCAGATCGACTGCCGCCCCCTGCCCTACAACCCGCATCAAATCCTCTCGCGGCACAGGTGAGGCAGAGGCAAAAAGCACAGCCTCAATCCTTCGCATCCATTCCCGCCAGCGCAGCTCTGGCAGAAGGTGGGCAAGCTCACGGTCAAGCTCTGCCTCAGAGCGATCCTTCGCCATGTTATACTCCGTAGAGCCGGAACGTGTCGCGGCCGGTGAGTTCGCGCACGGCACCCAGGTCCACAAGCCTGTCACAAAGGCGCCGTGCCGCGCGAGGCGGCAGAGGCAGCTCTGCTGCTGCGACGGCATCGCGGGTCAAAAACATCTCGACGGCTTCCCCAGCCCCCTTGGCACGTAGCTTCGGCGCAACGGCGACGAGATGCGCCGTCTTTCGCAATAGGTCAGCTGCCAAACGCGCAGCTTCGATACAGGCGACACGTACAGCTTGATGACAGGCACCCTCCAGCTCAGTCCCCAGCTTGCGCAGATCTGCCGGTTTCAAGCCTATCGCGAACAGCGGTGTGATGTGACGCCAACCGAGCGCCTGTGCCAACGCGGCATCCGCCAAAGCTAAAGCCAACCGCGCTGACCTCGGGGCTACGGCCAAAACCCTTTCTAACACCTGCGCAGCGCGCGCAACTGGATTACCTTGCCCTACCGCGCACCACTCGGCGATCTGCCCAGCCTCGTAGGTTGGAAAAGCACGCTGCAATGATTTGAACGTAACTGGCCGCGCCACCGCTCTTTGCCAGCTGAGATAGATGTCGCCTGCCGGACCTGCCAAATCCCCGGGGCGCAGAAAATGAATAGCATCGCGCAGGTCCCCAACCCGCTCCGGACGTCCGGAAAATTTGACGCAGGCCTCAGCTGCGCGCAACGTTAACCGCGCGCGCATCAGCGTTTGATGCACATCGTCCCGCGCCATCAGGAGGTGCAGGTGACTCAATGCCGCGCCGGATAAAAAGGCCACATCTTCAAGGTTTTCCGGACGTCCTGAGATGACCCACGACGGCATGCAAGGTATTGTCTTAAAATGAACGATGTCGCCAGCGCGGGATAAATCCATTTAATCGCACTACATCAAAACGGCGGTTTAGGCTACAAAATTATGCCCAAACCGCCCCACGTTATCGCTTGTAGTTAAGTCCAATAAGTTTACCACTTGGGGGTGCGGACGAAAAGTTGGACTATCTTGGAGATAGTCCATGTACAGCTACGAAGAACGACTGCGCGCGGTTAGGCTTTATATCAAGCTCGGCAAGCGCGCGCAGGCCACCATCCGTGAGTTGGGGTATCCAACGAAGAACGCCCTTAAAGGGTGGCATCGAGAATACCAACGTCTGCAGGACTTGCCGATACGATCGGCGCCGCGCACGCCTAAGTTTTCGACGGCACAGAAACAGGTGGCGTTAGAGCATTATGCAACCCATGGCCGCTGCATCTCATGGACGCTGCGTGCTTTAGGCTATCCAGGCCGAGCCACAATGACGGCTTGGGTGCGCGAGGCCTTTCCTGACACGAAGACGACCTCCAATGCGACATATGGCCCAGGAAATCACTCTGACGCCGTGAAGCAGGCTGCTGTGGTCGGGCTATATAGCCGTCAAGAAAGTGCCCAGGCTTTGGCCAAAAAGTTCGGAGTTAGTCGGCCGACGCTCTATGCTTGGAAAACTCAGATCCTTGGCCCGGAGGCTCCTGCCATGATGAAACGCAAGAAGAGCGCCCTTCACCCAGAGTTTGAAGAGTTGGAGCGTCAGCGCGAAGCCCTGCAACGTGACATTCGCGAGCTCCAGATTGAGCATGATCTGCTCAAGACTGCGAGTGAAATGATAAAAAAGGAACTTGGCGGCGATCTGCGGAGCCTGAGCAATCGGGAAAAGACTATGCTCATCGTCGCCCTAAAAAACCGGTATAAGACACCAGCGCTGTTGGCTCGGCTCGGTCTCGCGCGCAGCTCTTACTTTTACCACCGCGCTCGCATGAATCTGGAAGATAAGTATCTTCCCATTCGATACGCCATGAAGGAGGCTTTCGAAAGCAACCATCGCTGCTACGGGTACCGTCGCCTCAAAGCATATATGACGCGGGAATCCATCTCGATCTCCGAAAAAGTGGTGCGGCGCCTGATGAAACAGGAAGCTCTGATCGTCCCAAAGCCGAAGCGGCGGCGGTACAGCTCATATCTGGGAGAGATTAGCCCTGCACCGGAGAATATCATCAACCGGGAATTCCAGGCGGCAGCGCCAAATGAGAAATGGCTAACCGATATCACTGAGTTCCACATCCGAGCAGGTAAAGTCTATCTTTCCCCGATCATTGATTGCTTCGACGGCCTCGTCATAAGTTGGACCATAGGGACCAGACCGAATGCCGACCTCGTAAATACCATGCTTGATGCAGCGGTAGAGACCATCGCTGACAGCGAAGCGCGGCCCATCGTCCACAGCGATCGTGGGGGCCACTATCGCTGGCCTGGCTGGCTGGAACGTATTGACGCAGCGAAGCTCGTTCGCTCGATGTCACGAAAAGCGAGCTCGCAGGACAATGCCGCATGTGAAGGCTTCTTCGGACGCCTGAAGACTGAGTTCTTCTATCCTCGCGATTGGCGAGCCTTCACCGTGGCCCAGTTTATTGACGAGGTTGACGCCTACATCCATTGGTATAACGAAACGCGCATCAAGATGTCCCTTGGTGGCAGAAGCCCAATCGAGTACCGTAAAAGCCTCGGCCTTATGCCGTGAAAACAGTCCAAGTTTTTGTCCGCACCCCCCTTATCGGGCCGTAAAGAATATACTGTAGCACAGTCTTAAACTGAGTGGACCTTTGGAAAATCAAAGGCGCAGAATGCGATAAATCGACCTCAGTACGCTTTGATAAGTTTGATGGGCTTCGTCAAGTTATCGGCGTTTCTGGCATCGAAAGCGGGGGCGCTAGATCTTATGCCGCCTTCAACTCACGCGTGATGTCGCCCCAAATCCAGTGGGCACCGGCTCTGGTTTGACGATAGGCAGCCGCTGCGGCGCGGACGGAAGATTGTTGGAACCTCCCCATGACCTTTTCTGGTCGTCGGCTGGGACGGTGCGAACCTTCGGATCTATTTTGATGCCCTTATGGCTGCGATGCTCTATTCCCGGGGCCAGCTCCTTCAGGGCGGCCCCGTAGCTTTTGAGTTTATCGGTGACGATCACCCGTGGCTCACCGAATGCCTTGAATAATTTACGGAAGAACCGAATGGCGGCCCGTTTATTGCGCCGGGATTGAATGAGGATGTCCAGCACATCGCCTTTGCTGTCGACGGCGCGGCACAGCCAATACTTCTTAACATTTATCGGAAGGACGACTTCGTCCAGATGCCATTTGTCCGCCACTTTAAGTCGACCTCGGCGGATCGCCTTGGCGTATTGTAACCCGAACTTCGCAACCCAAGCGCGGATAGCCTCGTAGCTGGCCACAACACCGCGTGCGGCTAACAGATCCTCAACATCACGAAAACTCATGGGAAATCGATGATAGGCTCAGACGGCGGATGCGATAATTTCAGGTAGAAAACGGTGGCATGAAAAGGCACCAGGTTGTTTGGTCATGCTCACGCGTACCGGCTTTTGAGATGTCCCCACCGCACCACATCACGCCGCTCC